>NZ_JBZUUL010000021.1:0-47975 GCF_058819085.1 Faecalicatena sp. | reverse complement strand
TTGTCAAGTGTTTTCGACAAAAAAGTGGGTGATTTTTTAAATACAGGGTCTGAAAGCCTGATAAAATCAGGGCTGAAGATTCCGAGAAGTTATTATACAGGATAGGAGCAAAAGAGAAATGGCAGGAATCAATGGTGACTGGTATGAAGCACTAAAGGATGAGTTTAAGAAGGATTATTATAAACAATTGTTTACGACTGTAAATCAGGAGTACCGTACCCGGCTGATCTTTCCGCCTGCAAATGACATCTTTAATGCATTTCATCTGACACCTCTTAAAGATGTTAAGGTGGTCATCCTGGGGCAGGATCCATATCATAATAACGGACAGGCACATGGCCTGTGTTTTTCAGTGAAGAAAGGGGTGGAGGTGCCTCCTTCCCTTGTCAACATTTATCAGGAGCTGCATGATGACCTGGGCTGTACGATCCCGGATCACGGCTGTCTGACAAAATGGGCAGAGCAGGGGATATTGATGCTTAATACTGTGCTGACAGTACGCGCACACCAGGCGAATTCCCACAGAGGGATAGGCTGGGAAGAATTTACGGATGCGGCGATCAAGGTGTTGAATGCACAGGACAGACCCATTGTATTTATCTTGTGGGGAAGTCCGGCACAGAAAAAAACAGCGATGCTGAACAATCCGAAGCATCTGATCCTGAAAGCGCCCCATCCGAGTCCGCTGTCAGCGTACAGAGGGTTTTTCGGAAGCCGGCCGTTCAGCCAGACGAACCAGTTTCTTGAAAAGAACGGGATCACGCCGATCGACTGGCAGATCGATTAGAGATTAGAGACAGAAAATAAGCCTGGGATCAATTAGATTCCAGGCTTGCTTTATGTGGTGGGAAAGGAGCTAAAAAAGTGAGGAGATTAGCCCCTTCATTAAGTAAACCACTGGCGGGGGGAAAAGTTACGATGTTTTTGAAAATTTTTTATATTTTAAATTTAATAAAATCTTAATGATTTGCATAGGAAAATATTCTGATTCCATCAGTATTATGGTAAAATAGAGTATAAAAAAGGAGGAACACCGTGAATAAGGTTATAGAGGTAAAGAACTTGTATAAGCTGTACCGGGTTGGTGATTCCGCAGTGCGTGCATTGAATGGCGTGGACTTTGAGATATATGAAGGTGAATTCTGTGCAATTGTCGGAACGTCTGGCTCCGGCAAATCTACACTGCTGAACATGCTTGCGGGTCTTGAGAAGCCGACCAAGGGGGAAGTGATCATAAACGGGCAGCATATGGAACACTTAAATGAGGACGGGCTGGTCAAATTTCGAAGAGAGAATATTGGTTTCATTTTCCAGTCATTCAATCTCATAGGGACGATGAATGCGCTGGAGAACGTGGCACTGCCGCTGAGCTTTAGAGGAGAGCCAAAAAGTATACGTTTAAAGAAAGCAGACATGATGCTGGACTTGGTGAATTTGAGGAAGCATAAAAAGCATCTGCCGAACCAGATGTCAGGAGGACAGCAGCAGAGAGTCGGTGTGGCGAGGGCTCTTGTGGTGGATCCGAGGATCATCTTCGCGGATGAGCCCACCGGGAATCTGGATTCCCATACATCGGAAGAGGTAATGCACCTGATGCAGAAGGTGGTAAAGGAACAGAAGAAGACGCTTGTTATGGTAACGCATGATAACCATCTGGCTACATACGCCGACCGGATTTTCCATATCATAGATGGAAAGATCGTCAAGATAGAAGATAACCGAAAAAAGAGGGAGGACAAGGAACATGAAACCATTTAAGAAACTAGCAGCAGCTGCAATGAGCCTCGCACTGGCGGCGGCTCTCATACTTCCGTCAGGAGTGCGTGCGGAGGATACGAAAACCCCCTTGCTGGATATTCAAATTTCAGTAGAGGAAGGACAGAAAACCCCTACATATCAAGCCGGAGATCAAGGGCAAAAGTTGGAAATTAAGCTAACAAATAAAGGTCAACTAGAAGCAAAAAATGTGAAGATCAGTCCTGATTTAACAAATCCTGATGATTGGCCTTTTGAGATGGACAATATGACTGTTGAGCGAACAGGTGATAATATCCCATCAGAAGGTAGCGGTTTGGTTTTTTGGGATAATCTGACTGTGCGTTCAGAAGTGAAGAACAAAACAGTACAGTTATTTTTCACAATTACCTGTGATGATGGAAATGGAAATCAGTTTGAAACGAATAAGTATGTTTTTGTAAAAACAAAAGAAAAGCCGGAAGAAAAACCAAAGCCAGAGGATCCAAAACCGGAGGAACCGAATACAGAGAATCCCCCGGACGAAGGGTCTGAGCCAATGGATGGCGGTTTTTCCAACGGTGACCCGGTCGTAACAGGCGGGGGCGGTGGAAGCGAGTCTGGTAATAATACGGTTCCCAGAGTGATCGTGACCGGATTTAATACAGAGCCGGGAGCAGTCAATGCAGGCAGTGATTTTAAGCTGATCATCCATTTAAAGAACACCTCTGGACGGACGGCTGTCTCTAACATGCTGTTTGACCTGCAGGCGCCGTCCTCAGGTACAGAAGCAGCTGCGGAGGCACCGGCTTTCCTGCCTTCTTCCGGGTCCAGTTCTATCTTTCTGGACAGTATTCCGGCTGGAGGTACTCAGGATATTTCCATTCAGATGAATGCCAGAGCTGATCTGGTGCAGAAGCCGTACAGCATCGCTATGACAATGAAGTATGAGGATGACAAGGCAACCCAGTATGAAAGCTCCTCCAGTCTGGCGATTCCGGTCAAACAGGCACCGAGATTCGAATTCAGTGAGCTGGAGATCGCGCCGGAATCCATAGCGGTAGGCGAAGAAGCGAACATCACATGCAGCCTGTACAATACAGGACGTATTAAGCTGTACAATGTAAAAGTGAAATTCCAGGGTGAAGGCATCGAAGGAAAAGAAGTCTTTGTCGGGAATGTGGATTCAGGAGCAACTGGTTCCATCGATGGAATCGTAACCGGAATGAAGGAGATGATGTCCGGCGAGAAGTGTAAGATGGTGGTCACTTACGAGGATGATGCAGGAAAAGTCAATACTTTAGAAAAAGAGTTCGCACTGGAGGTACTTCCGGCTGCTCCGCCGATGGATATGTCCCAGATGACAGATGTTCCGGTGGAGAAAAAATTCCCGGTCGTTCCTGTTGTAATTGGAGTCGCTGCGGCTATTATAGCGGTCATTGTTTTAATTGTGGTACTTAAGAAGAGGAAGAAAAAGAAAGAGTCTGTAGAAGAGGAGGACTTGTTGGATGAGGTGGATCGATTTACTGAGGATGAGTAGCGGCAACCTCAAGCGGAGAAAGCTGAGGACCTTCCTTACTATCCTGGGAGTTGTGATCGGTACTGCATCCATTGTAGTAATGATTTCTCTGGGGCTGGGAATGCAGGAGCAGATGTATCGTGAAGTGGAGCAGTCTGGCGGAATGACAAATCTGACTGTTACCGGAAAACAGGATGGCGGCGGTGGGATGTATATGGCGACGTCGATGGGTTCTGACCAGCAGGAATCAAATAAATATATTACCGATGATGTGATCAAACAACTTAAGCAGCTTGATCATGTGAAACAGGCCAACCCTATTCTGGATGTCAGTGCGATCGCACTAAAAGGGAAATATATGGGGTATCTTCAGCTTAGAGGGATGTCTCAGGAAGCTTTGAAAGCGCAGAAGATCGAGCTTGCAGACGGTGGCAGGCTGCCGGATCCGAAAAGTGCGAATATGGAGCTTGTGTTTGGGAACGGCGTCTTGACTTCATTTAGTGAGAAGTCCACAGGAAAAGGTTACTGGGATACCGGAAAGCTGCCTGAGATCGATCTGGCAAAGGATCAGATGTTCCTGATACTGGATCAGGACGGATATTTTCAGAGTCAGAATAAAAATGTTGGACTGGGAGGCACAGAGGACGGTGATGCGTCCGGAAACAAAACACAGAATAAACCGCCGAAAAAGTATGTGGTGAAGTCCAGCGGCGTAGTAAAGGGTGATCTGGATAGCTATAATGCAAATTACTATTATGTGTACTGCGATCTTGACAAACTGCGCGATCTGCTAAAGAAGGAATTCAGAGGCCGTGTGATCCCGGGACAGCCCAGCACGAAATCAGGAAAGCCATATAAAGACTTTGTTTACAGCTCAGCCAGTGTGCAGGCGGAGGATATGGACGATGTAGAAGAACTGTCTGCCACGATCAGAAACATGGGCTTCCAGGTGACGACCAATGCGGAATACATGGAGAGTATGAAGAAGCAGTTTGCCATGATCCAGGCAGTACTTGGCGGGATCGGAGCTGTCTCCCTGTTTGTTGCGGCCATCGGTATCGCCAACACCATGATGATGTCGATCTATGAACGGACAAAAGAGATCGGTGTGATCAAGGTACTGGGCTGCGGCCTTAAGAATATTAAACAGATGTTTCTTTTGGAGGCAGCATTTATCGGATTTATCGGTGGCGTTGTGGGGAATCTGTTAAGCTTTCTGCTGTCATTTATCATCAATTTCCTGACGAAGAACGGAGGGTCCATGGGGATGAACGGAAATATTTCCTATATTCCGCCATGGCTGGTGCTTGCATCCATGGCATTTGCCGTATTCGTGGGAATGGCGGCGGGATATTTCCCGGCACTGCGCGCGATGAGGTTAAGTCCTCTTGCAGCAATCCATAATGAATAACAAAAATCCTGGGACGTTTGGCTGGTCCCAGGATTTTTCTATTCTTCCTCTATCACCTGAATCTCAAGATAATCAAAGTCAATGGAATCTACGAAATTATCCTGATAGAATCTGGCTTTTGCATGCTTTTTAAATTCATTGATGGTGTTGTCAAGCCAGATAGGCTTGCTTAAGTCAAATTCGTAGCAGATCTCATCTAAAGCATTGAAGATCTTATGAGTACGAGTGTCATCCGTATCATCGCAGATCACGGTATCACGCAGCATTCTGTTGTCTTTAAATTCTTTTCCCCATAAACGGAACATATCAAAAACCTCTTTCTATCATCTTATGAATGGAATTAGTATCCCCATGGTACAGCTCATAATACATGTCCTGTAAAGTATACCATCCTCCTAAAAGGTTGTAAATGATGATATTTTTCTTTTGTCCGTCTGCGTATCCTTCTGCTGCCTGCATGCCGGAAAATGAAAAATGTATGATTATGTTAAAAATGGGAAAGATAAGCCATAAGGAAAAAAACAGGAGGATGTTAAGATGCAGAGATATGTATGTGAGCCATGTGGTTATGTGTATGACCCGGAAGAAGGAGATCCGGACAGCGGAATCGAGCCGGGAACGGCGTTTGAGGATATTCCGGAGGACTGGGTCTGTCCAGTGTGCGGACTCGGGAAAGATGTATTCGTGCCGGAGGAATAATGGTAAAGACCATAAGAGATGCAAAAAGACTGTACAGATGCTGGGTACAGTCTTTTTTATTGGAGGGGGCGAAAGCTGCCTGTCACTGTGCAGTCCGTGGTACTTAAAAACCCATCTGTCAAATCCTCTTTCTATCATGGTGACTTTTTATAGTGTTTATGATAAAATGTCGCATAGTGACAACACAGTTAGGAATGCAGGAGGAAACAAAGGATGAAGATACTTGACAGGATTTTCATAAGTGGATTAGGGGGAATGGCACAGGGGCTGTTCGCGACCCTGATCATCGGAACGATTATTCAGCAGGTCGGCACTTTTGCAGGCGGACCGACCGGAAATCTGATCTATGCGGTGGGAAGGGTTGCTGCGGTTATGACAGGAGCCGGTATTGGAGTTGGTGTGGCCAGAAAACTGGATGGAAGCCATCTGGTGATCGCTTCGGCGGCGACGGCAGGGATGGTCGGCGCCTTTGCAGGCAAGCTTATGGCCGGGCAGGTGATCCAGGACGGAACGATGATATTTGCAGGGCCTGGGGAGCCGTTGGGAGCATTTGTTGCGTCCTACATAGCAATTGAGTGCGGGATCTTAGTATCGGGCAGGACGAAGTTAGATATTATCTTAACGCCGCTTGTTTCCATCGGAACAGGCTCTGTTGTGGGGATCTTTTTAGGCCCCCCGATCTCACGCTTTATGAACTGGCTGGGATCTCTGATCAACTGGGGAACAGAACAGCAGCCATTATTGATGGGTGTTGTGGTTTCGGTACTGATGGGGATGATCCTGACCATGCCGATCAGCTCCGCGGCACTGGGTATTATCTTAAACCTGTCGGGACTGGCAGCAGGGGCAGCTACTATCGGGTGCTGCTGCAATATGGTGGGATTCGCCGTGGCAAGCTATCGGGAGAATAAAATCGGCGGGTTTCTGGCACAGGGAATCGGAACCTCCATGCTACAGGTTCCGAATATCGTGAGAAAGCCCATCATATGGCTGCCCGTAATCCTATCCAGTGCGATCCTGGGGCCGGTGGGGACGATGGTGCTTCATATGACAAGCAACGCCACAGGTTCCGGTATGGGGACAGCAGGTCTGGTGGGACAAATCATGACCTGGCAGGTCATGACACAGAGCGAGCCTCAGATGGTCGTTCTTGTAAAAATACTGGTCATTCAGATTTTGCTTCCGGCTTTGCTGACCTTAGGGATTTCAGAGTTTATGAGAAAGCACAAATGGATCAAGTTTGGGGACATGAAGCTGGAGCTTTGATATCGCTGCTCTCCTGTAACAGATCTGCAAGGGTGATGCCGTAGAAAAAGTCATGAACCATGGCATCAAACCGCTGCCACATGGGAAGTGTGGGGCAGTTCTCTGCGTGACTGCAGGGTTCTGCACCCTCTGTAAGGCAGGCTACAGGTGCAAGAGTTCCCTCGGCGAGTGTAAGGATCTCGCCGACGGTATATTCGTCTGGCCGTCTGGTCAGCTTGTAGCCGCCGCCCTTTCCGCGCAGTCCTTTCAGCAATTTTTCTTTTACAAGTACTTTCAAGATAATTTCCAGGTATTTCTCAGAAATGCCCTGGCGTCCGGCAATATCTTTCAGTGGTGTGAATGTATCGCTCCCCTGCTGGGCCAGGTCGATCATTACGCGTAAGGCGTATCTTCCCTTTGTAGAAATCATAGTAGTCCCTCCTGTTCTTATAACCTATTATACCGGAGGGTAATAGGGAATATCAAGCTTAGATATTGCTAAATATGAAGAAAGAGTATGTTGATATACCTAAATATTTTACAAAGAGTTAGAAAATAATACCAATAAACCTATTGACAAAGTAGGTTTATAAGCGTATGATTCCCATAATGAACTTGAAGCTTTTAGCAAGGAGGAGAAGGATATGGGAGATTTCACAAGAAGAGAAGAGAAAGTACCTGCAGGTGGTTATAGATTCGAGACACTTCAGCTCCATGTGGGCCAGGAGCAGCCGGATCCGGCGACGGATTCCCGGGCAGTGCCTATTTACCAGACTACATCATATGTATTTCAGAACTGCGAGCATGCAGCTGCACGCTTTGATCTGTCCGACAGTGGGAATATTTATGGCAGGCTTACGAATTCCACGCAGGATGTCTTAGAGAAGAGGATCGCAGCTCTGGAGGGCGGGACTGCCGCGTTAGCCCTGGCTTCCGGTGCGGCGGCGATCACATATACGATCGAGGCACTGGCGCGGGACGGCGGGCACATTGTTGCCCAGAAGACGATCTATGGCGGCAGCTATAATCTGCTGGAGCATACACTCCCTCACTATGGGATTACAACGACCTTTGTAGACGCTCACGATCTGGAGGAAGTAGAGAGTGCGATCCGGGAGAATACCAGAGCCATCTATCTGGAGACACTGGGGAATCCCAACAGTGATATTCCTGATATCGAGGCTGTTTCACAGATCGCGCACAAACACGGTCTGCCTCTTGTGATCGATAATACCTTCGGAACTCCTTATCTGATCCGTCCGATCGAACATGGTGCCGATATTGTGGTACATTCTGCAACAAAATTCATCGGCGGGCACGGAACGACTCTTGGCGGGATCATTGTGGATTCCGGTAAGTTCGACTGGAAGGCAGCCGGGAAATATCCGGGGATCGCAGACCCGGATCCAAGCTACCATGGATGCTCCTTCGTAGAAGCAGCAGGGCCGGCAGCTTTTGTCACCTATATCCGTGCTATCCTTTTGAGGGACACAGGAGCCTGCATTTCTCCATTTAATGCGTTCCTTCTCCTTCAGGGTGTGGAGACGCTGTCACTGCGCCTGGACCGTCATGTGGAGAATACGAAAAAAGTAGTAGAATACCTAAACGGACACCCGCAGGTAGAGCATGTAAACCATCCTTCCCTGCCGGAGCATCCGGATCACGGGCTTTATGAAAAATATTTTCCGAACGGGGGTGCGTCGATCTTCACGTTTGAGATCAAGGGAGGACAGGAAGAAGCATACCGCTTTATAGACAATCTTAAGATCTTTTCCCTTCTGGCGAATGTGGCGGATGTGAAAAGTCTGGTGGTACATCCAGCAACAACAACTCATTCTCAGCTGACAAAGGAAGAATTAGTGGAACAGAATATCCGGCCTAACACGATCCGTCTCTCTGTCGGTACAGAACACATCCAGGATATCCTGGAGGATCTGGAGCGGGGATTTGCGGCAGTCAGGGGAGATAACTGATAGATATCAGCTATTTTGCGAATGACGCGTTTGAACTGTCATCTATTTTTCCATGCAGGCTCAAATCCGTGGAAAATAGTTGTTGACATTTTTAAAAGATCAGGTTATACTGTAGTACATTAAATAGATAAACCGACGAACAAGAGGAGTAGGTAAGGATATTTATTCACAGAGAGCTGCCGGCTGGTGGAAAGGCAGTAATAAGAGTTTTTACTGAATGGACTTGTGAGGGCAGCTTGAAACTGCGTATGCAGGAGTAGACGCTGACGGGATTCTCGCCCGTTACCAAGGAGATGTGTATGTCAGTACATAAAGGAGCGGTCGATGATATCGGCAATTTGGGTGGTACCGCAGAAGTAGATCTAAGCTTTTGTCCCTTTCGGGGGGCAGAGGCTTTTTTTTGATACCAGGGTGTTGAACATCCGGTGGAAGTTCGTTTAACACCGGCCGGAGTTAAGCGCAGATGCGAGAGCACAAGGTGCGTAACAATCCGCAGGTATTTTATATCCCCCCTTACGCTGTATGCACAGGAAACACGAAACTGGATGACGGATATGGATGCATGAAAAAGGAGGAAACTAAGATGATTCAGGAAGCAATTGCAAAACTTACAAGGAAAGAGGACCTGACATATGAAGAGGCAAAGGGGGTCATGGAGGAGATGATGGACGGCACTGCAACACAGGCGCAGATGGGAGGATTTCTAATGGCGCTGGGGATGCAGGGTGAGACCATTGAGGAGATCACGGCATTTGCGACAGTGATGCGTGACAAGGGTGTGAAGATCAAGCCTCAAAGGGAGGTCATTGATATTGTCGGGACAGGAGGAGACCAAGTGGGAACCTTCAATATCTCCACCACCTCTGCCTTTGTCGTGGCAGCGGGCGGAGTTCCGGTCGCAAAGCATGGGAACCGGAGCGTATCCAGCAAAAGCGGGGCCGCGGATGTACTGGAAAAGCTGGGAATCCAGGTGACGCTTACGGCAGAGCAAAACGAAGCCGTGCTGAATAAGACCGGGATCTGTTTTATGTTTGCACCGGTTTATCATTCTTCCATGAGATATGCAGCACCGGTCAGAAAAGAACTGGGGGTAAGAACTGTTTTCAATATCCTGGGGCCCTTATCCAATCCGGCAGCCGCAACGATGCAGCTTCTCGGCGTGTATGACAAAAAGCTGGCAGAGCCGATGGCAAGAGTCCTTGCAAATCTGGGCGTGACCCGCGGCGTGGCAGTCTGCGGGGAGGACGGCCTGGACGAAATTACATTAACCGGTGAGACGGATGTCTATGAGATCCGGTTTGGTGAGATCACATCCTATACCATTTCCCCGGAGCAGTTCGGGCTGAAAAGGTGTCCCCTTCGTGATTTGATCGGCGGAACACCAAAGGAAAATGCACAGATCACCATGGATATACTCACCGGGAAGGAGACCGGACCGAAAAGAGACGTAGTTCTTATGAATGCGGGAATGAGCCTGTATCTGGGGATTGACGGTATCACTCTTGCAGAGGGGATTGGGATGGCAAAAGAATTAATTGAAAGTGGAAAGGCATTTGCAAAATATGAGGAATTCCGCGATGCGGTAAAGGAGGAAGCCAAATGATTTTAGATCAGATCGCCGCAGCTACAAAGCTGAGGATACAAAAAGCAAAGAGAAAAGTACCGTTTTCTGAGATGTGCAAAAGAGCTATGGAGATGGAGAGAAATACCGGATTTCCGTTTGAGGAGGCTCTTAAGAAGCCGGGCATGCACTACATTTGTGAGGTAAAGAAGGCCTCTCCTTCTAAGGGAGTGATCGCAGAAGCCTTCCCCTACCGGGAAATCGCCAGAGAATATGAGGCGGCCGGGGCGGCGGCTATTTCCTGCCTGACGGAGCCGGAATATTTTCAGGGGAAAAATGAATATCTGCAGGAGATCAGGCAGGAGGTGTCGGTCCCGATCCTAAGAAAAGATTTTGTGATCGATGAATATATGATTTATGAGGCAAAAGCTCTGGGGGCAGATGCGGTACTGCTGATTGGTGCACTTTTGGATACAGAGGTGTTAAAGCGTTATATCAAACTCTGTGACAGACTGGGGCTTTCCGCTCTGGTGGAGGTGCATGATGAAACAGAGATGCACTCAGCCGTTGAAGCCGGCGCACGGGTGATCGGGGTGAATAACCGGAACTTAAAAGATTTTACCGTGGATATTGAAAATAGTATCCGCTTAAGAAAGCTGGCGCCTAAGGAGGTCCTGTTCGTGGCAGAAAGCGGGATCAAGACGGCAGCGGATATCGAAAAGCTGAAAAAGAACCGGGTAAACGCAGTCCTGATCGGAGAAACGTTGATGAAAAGCAGTAATAAAAAGGAGACGCTGGAAACATTAAATGGCGGAGCTCTTGGGGAGGCATGATGACAAAGATTAAGATCTGTGGTCTGAAAAGGCCGGAAGATATTGAGATCGTAAATGAGGTGAAACCGGACTATGCCGGATTTGTATTTGCAAAAAGCCCCAGGCAGGTAGAGGAAGAGCTTTCGGCAGAACTGCGCAGAAGAATGGATCCGTTGATCCGGGCGGTGGGCGTGTTTGTAAATGCGCCCATCCAGAAGGTGGCAAAGCTAAGCAGAGCCGGGATCATCCAGATGGTTCAGCTGCATGGAGATGAGGACGCCGCTTATATAGAAGAACTTAGAAAGCATTTGACGGGAATTCCCATCATGAAGGCTGTGCGGGTAAAGTCCGGGGAGGATATCTTACAGGCGGCCCGGCTGGATGTGGATTATCTGCTTCTGGATGCGTATGTGAAGGGTGTGTATGGAGGAAGCGGGACTTCCTTTGACAAGAGCGTGATCCCGTCCGTAGAGAAGCCATATTTCCTGGCAGGAGGGCTTAACGAAGAAAATGTATTGGGCCAGATTAAGGCATGCCGTCCCTTCGCAGTGGATGTCAGCAGTGCGGTGGAAACGGATGGCTGTAAGGATGTTGATAAGGTAAAAAAGTTTGTGGAAAGGGTGAGAAGAAATGAATCATAGAGGAAAATTTGGTGAGTATGGAGGACAGTTCGTACCGGAAACGCTGATGACTGCGGTGCACGAGGTGGAGGCTGCCTATGAAAAATATAAGGATGACCCGGAGTTTCAGCGGGAACTTAAGGATCTGCTTCAGAATTATGCGGGACGGCCGTCCATGCTGTATGAGGCCAGGAAGATGACCAAGGACTTAGGCGGGGCAAAGATCTATCTGAAAAGAGAGGATTTAAACCATACCGGATCTCATAAGATCAACAACGTGCTGGGGCAGGTGCTTCTGGCGAAGAAGATGGGGAAGACCCGTGTGATCGCTGAAACAGGAGCAGGACAGCATGGAGTTGCAACAGCTACTGCAGCGGCGCTGATGGATATGGAATGTGAGATCTATATGGGGAAGGAAGATACAGAGCGGCAGGCTTTGAATGTTTACCGCATGGAACTTCTGGGGGCCAGAGTACATCCGGTGACTACCGGAACCATGACGCTCAAAGATGCGGTGAATGAGACGATGCGTGAGTGGGCAGGCCGGATGGACGATACGCTGTATGTCCTGGGGTCAGTCATGGGGCCGCATCCGTTTCCAACGATCGTGCGGGATTTTCAGAAAATAATCGGGAAAGAGATCAAGGAACAGCTGATGGAACGGGAGGGCCGGCTTCCTGATGCGGTGATCGCCTGCGTGGGAGGCGGCAGCAATGCCATGGGAGCATTCTATGAATTTATCCCGGATAAGGAAGTTCAGCTGATCGGCTGTGAGGCTGCCGGACTCGGTGTGGATATCGGGAAGCATGCGGCAACTATTGCGAAGGGCTCCCAAGGGATCTTCCATGGAATGAAATCCATCTTCTGTCAGGATCAGGACGGACAGATCGCCCCGGTGTATTCAATCTCAGCGGGGCTGGATTATCCGGGGATCGGACCGGAGCACGCTATGCTGGCGGATGAGGGGCGTGCACAGTATGTGCCGGTTACAGACGAGGAAGCTGTAAGGGCATTTGAGTATCTGTCCAGGACGGAAGGGATCATTCCTGCGGTAGAAAGCTCACACGCGGTGGCATATGCTATGAAGCTGGCGCCGGCAATGGAGAAAGACCAGATCATTGTGATCAATATTTCAGGCCGCGGAGATAAAGATGTTGCGGCGATCGCACGTTACAGAGGGGTGGAAATCTATGAATAAGATAAAAGAAGCATTTGAAAACAAGAAGGCATTTATTCCATTTATTACGGGAGGAGATCCGTCACTTAAAGTGACGCAGAAACTCTTGATCGCGATGCAGGAGGCGGGAGCCGATCTGATCGAGATTGGGATCCCGTTTTCCGATCCCATCGCAGAAGGTCCGGTCATCCAGGAGGCGGATGAAAGGGCACTGGCGGCGGGCTGCACGATCGACAAGTTATTTGACGCGGTGAAAGAAGTTCGGGATCAGATCAAGGTTCCGCTGGTATTTATGACTTACATCAATCCGATCTATACCTATGGGAAAGAAAAATTTATGAAACGCTGTGTGGAGTGCACAATGTCGGGCGTTATTGTGCCGGATATGCCTTTTGAAGAGAGGGGGGAACTCTCAGGCGTGTGCAGAGAGTACGGGGTAGAGTTAATCTCCTTGATCGCGCCGACCTCTCATGACAGGATCCGTATGATCGCAGAGGAAGCGGAAGGATTTCTCTATTGTGTCTCTTCCCTTGGAGTGACCGGGGTGAGAAAAGAGATTACGACCAATATCAAGGACATGATCGCAGAGGTTCGGGAAGTGACAGATATTCCCTGCGCAGTAGGCTTCGGAATCTCAACACCTAAACAGGCGAAAGAGATGGCAGAGCTGGCGGACGGGGCCATCGTAGGGTCTGCGATCATGAAGATCGTGGCGGAGCATGGCGAAGACTGTGTACCTTTCGTGGCAGAATATGTGAGGCAGATGAAGGAGGGAATAACCGGGTAAAGTTAAGAAACACCGAAGATGCATTTTGCGAACAGTGTGTGTGAACGGTAACGTTTTCCAGCACTTTCAATTCTAAAAAAAGAATGAACTCGCTGACATGAAGTTTATTTTATGATATACTATTATAGACTGGGAAAGGGGGATTTCTGACGTGAGAGGAGAGCAGCAGATGCATGATGCGATCAAGAATTACGAGGATGTGGATAGCTGGAAGACGGTTATTTTTCTATATAATGCGGCATTGAAGGAAGTGGGGACAAAGCTGGAGATATTAAACGATGAATTCCAGCACGTTCATCAATATAACCCGATCGAGCATATTAAGACCAGGATCAAGACTCCCGAGAGTATTGTTAAGAAGTTAAAGAGATACGGATATGAGACTTCCATTGAGAATATGGTCAAGTACATAAACGATATTGCGGGCGTACGGTTGATCTGTTCTTTTACTTCCGATATCTACCGCCTTGCAGAGATGATCGGTAATCAGAGCGACCTTAAGGTTCTTTCGATCAAAGATTATATTAAAAATCCAAAGGAGAGCGGATATAAGAGTTACCATATGCTGGTATCGGTTCCGATCTTTTTGTCGGACAGTGTGGTAGATACGAAGGTGGAGATTCAGATCAGGACGATCGCTATGGACTTTTGGGCCAGCCTGGAACATAAAATTTACTATAAGTTCGAAGGGAATGCACCGGATTATATCAGCCGGGAATTAAGAGAGTGTGCGCAGATGGTGGCAGAGCTGGATGACAAGATGCTGTCACTCAATGATGCGATCCAGGCATGCCTGCTTAGTGAAAGCGGGGGTTTTCCATCCGAGTCCGGTAAGGAAAGGCTGGATGACATTACGGAGAACGTGATCGGCGGCAAACGTTTTTTGGAGGGAACATCCAGAGAACACGATGCTGGACATTAAAATAAAAGATATCCTTTGGGGATAGCGGGGGCTGTACAAAAAAGATTGTGCAGCCCCTTATTTTTTTTACAAATACTATTGACAAACAGCCTGCTTTGTGATTATATGAACATATGAACAGTTATTCATATGTTATGATATTGGAGGAGTTATTATGGCACAGCAGGCAATGAATAAAAAAGTAGATCAAGAGAAGAGAGAAGGCAGTTTTAGTCATGAACATGAGGGCCATGTACATACAGAGAAGTGTGGATGTGGTCATGGGCATGAGGAAGACTGCGGATGCGGTCATGAGCATGGGCATGAAGGAGACTGCGGATGCGGTCATGAGCATGGGCATGAAGGAGACTGCGGATGCGGGCATACTCATGAGCATACAGAAGACTGCGGATGCGGGCATACTCATGAGCATGCAGAAGACTGCGGATGCGGTCATGAGCATAAGCATGAGGAACATGCACATGAGCCGGGAGAGCGCCGGATGGAAAATCATGCATTTGACCATGTGAAAAAGCAGGTGTACATCCTTGAAAACCTGGGCTGCGCTAATTGTGCAGCTAAGATGGAACAAAAAATCCAGGCACTGCCCCAGGTTGATTATGCAAATATCATCTTTGCCACCAAGCAGCTGCAGGTAGTGACGAATACAGAGGAGGAGCTTCTGCCTGTATTTCAGAAAATCTGTGCTTCTATCGAAGAGGAAGTTACAGTCACAAAACGGGAAAGAAAACCAGCTTCTGATCTTCAAAAGGAAATCTCCGGGAAAGGGAAGTTTGCTGAGAATAAAAAGGATTTCTTGGAGATCGGAGGGGGGGCTGTCTTTTTCCTTGCCGGGAAACTCGCAGAGCAGACGAACAGTACACTTTCCTTTGCGCTGTTCCTGATCGGATATCTGATCCTTGGAAGACATGTACTTTTGACAGCGGGAAAGAACCTGGTGAAAGGGCATGTGTTTGACGAAAATTTCCTGATGAGTATTGCGACGCTGGGGGCAATTGTAATAGGAGATTATCCGGAAGCTCTTGGAGTCATGATTTTCTATCGGGTCGGGGAACTGTTTGAGGAGATCGCCGTTGCGAGAAGCAGAAGCCAGATCATGGAGGCAGTCGACATGAGGCCTGAGGTGGTGAACAGAGTCCGCGGCGGAGAGGTCGACGTGATACCGGCCGGGGAGGCAGTGATCGGGGATCTGCTGCTTGTAAGACCCGGTGACCGTATTCCTCTGGACGGGACGATTGTAGAAGGGGAAAGCAGGATCGATACTTCTCCGGTAACGGGCGAACCGGTTCCGGCAGCTGCTAAAGCAGGAGATGCGGTGACATCAGGGTGTGTGAATACATCCGGACTGCTCAAGATCCGTGTGGATAAGGTGCTGGAGGATTCTATGGTCACGAGGATCCTGGATTCTGTGGAGAATGCAGCGGCGAGCAAGCCGAAGATCGACCGTTTTATTACGAGATTTTCAAGAGTCTATACTCCGTTTGTGGTTGCTCTGGCAGCAGCAACGGCGATTCTTCCGTCACTTGTGACAGGAGACTGGAATTACTGGGTCTATACGGCTCTGACCTTCCTCGTCATCAGCTGCCCGTGTGCCCTGGTTCTGAGTGTGCCGCTGGCATTCTTTTCAGGGATCGGCGCAGGGTCCAGGAGAGGAATCCTATTTAAGGGCGGTGTTGCCATCGAGGCACTCCAGGGTGTAAAAGCGATCGTGATGGATAAAACTGGAACGATCACACAGGGGAATTTTGTTGTGCAGGATGTAGTCCCGGCAGAAGGTGTGGATGAGGAAACACTTCTTGCATGGGCAGGAAGCTGTGAGATGAACTCGACTCATCCTATCGGAAACAGTATTGTGTCTGCAGCAGAGAAAAGAGGAATCGTGCTTTCAAGGCCGGAAGCGGTGGAGGAAATATCCGGAAAAGGAATCCGGGCAGAGCTGGCAGCAGGGACGGTCCTGTGTGGAAATAAGAAGCTGCTAAAAGATGAGCAGGTTGATCTTTCGAAATTTGAAGATGCTGTATATGGAACAGAGGTGCTGTTAGCACTAAACGGAAAATATGTGGGCAGGATCGTAATCGCGGATACGATAAAAGAAGATGCGGCAGTGTCTGTCAGTGCACTGAAAAAGCTGGGAATCTTGACAGCAATGCTGACCGGAGACGAGAAAAAGAGTGCGGTAAGTGTTGGTAACGAAATCGGGATCGATGAAGTGCATGCAAGGCTTCTGCCCGAGAACAAGGTGGAGGAGCTCTTGAAGATCCGTTCAGAGCATGGAAGTGTCATGTTTGTTGGAGACGGAATCAATGATGCTCCGGTCCTGGCAGGTGCAGATGTGGGGGCAGCAATGGGAAGCGGCGCGGATGCCGCGATCGAGGCCGCAGATGTGGTTTTCATGACCTCTTCGATGGCAGCCGTTCCGGAATCACTGAAAATAGCGAGGATGACAGGTGCGATCGCAAAGCAGAACGTGGCATTTGCACTTGTGATCAAAGCGCTTGTTATGATACTGGGACTTGCAGGAATGGCAAATATGTGGATGGCGGTGTTTGCGGATACTGGTGTGGCCATGATCTGTATCCTGAACTCCATCCGTGTTCTATATAGAAAGTAACTGGCTTTCAAAAGGCTTATGACAGGAGAGATGTAAGAAGTGGTGCCGTGGATCCGGGAACATTGGTTCTTAAGATCCGCGGTACTTTTTGGCAGGTGCTTATTTGGAAGGAAAACAGTCACATAAAGAAGAATCTGCGGCGGGAAATGCCTCTGTCATTGCTTGACCCGGCAGGTGATTTCACGTATAATAAAATCTGAACTGTTGTTCACGCCCTTTGGGGGGACGGGTCGTGATTGTGGAGGATTCCCCCGTATAAAAGGGCATAGGAAGGAGATTCGCTATGGATAGAATAGAAGTAGAACACTGTGATTTCGTGCATGTGCATGAGGAGACTGTGGAGAGGGTTCAGTCCCAGATGCCGGATGCGGAAGAACTTCAGGATCTGGCGGATTTTTTTAAAATATTTGGTGATCATACCAGGATCAGGATCTTATATGTTTTATTCCAGTCGGAGATGTGCGTGTGTGATCTGGCCCAGGCTTTGGATATGACACAGTCGGCTATCTCGCATCAGCTTCGGGTGTTGAAACAGATGAAGCTGGTGTCCAACCGAAGAGAGGGAAAGACCGTGTTCTATTCTCTCGCAGATGGGCATATAAAGACAATTATGAATCAGGGAATGGAGCATATCAGAGAGTAGACAGGATCAGACAGTATGCAGGGAAGAGGGGGCTTAGATGGCAAAAGAAGTAAAGGCAAAATGTATTGAGATCGGTCTTGGTTTATTTCTGTATCTCAATGCATTGTTTTCTGTCAGACATTGGGATGTCATTGGTAAGACACAGCTGGCACTATTTTTAATACCGTATCTGGTAATGTCGGTGGGCATTTTCCGGGATATGGCAAAGAATTTCAGAAAACTGCATATTTTTGATGAAAATCTATTGATGCTGCTGGCGACTATCGGGGCGCTGGTCATTGGAAAGTATACGGAGGCCGTAGGCGCGATTCTGTTTTTCCAGTTCGGTAAGATGGCAGAACTGATCTCACTTACCAGGACGAAGAAGTCGATCGCAAGATTCATGGATATCCGGCCGGAGTATGCCAACCGGAAGATCCACGGCAGGGAGGAGAAGGTACATCCCAGGGAGCTGAGCCAGAGGCAGATCATCGTGATCAAGCCGGGGGAGAGGATCCCGGTGGATGCGGTGGTGACACTGGGCAGCAGCATGGTCGATACGAAGGCACTTACGGGTGAGTCGGAACCAAGAGAGGTGAGGCTCGGAGATAAGCTTTATAGCGGCAGCATTAATATCAGCGGTGTGCTGGAAGCCAGAGTTTCCAAGGTTTATGCGGATTCTACGGCATCTAAGATCATGGAGCTGGTAGAGAATGCGAATAATCATAAAGCGAAAAGTGAGAATTTTGCAGATAAGTTTACGAGGTTTTATACACCAGCCGTAACTCTGTTGGGAATCCTCGTGATGATCCTGCCGCCTATGATGACCACAGCAGATGCAAAGACCTGGCTGTACAGGGGATTGATCTTCCTTGTTGCGGCATGTCCGTGCGGACTATTGGTTTCTGTGCCGCTGGCGTTTCTCGGCGGGATCGGAGCGGCGTCCAGGCAGGGAGTATTGATTAAGGGAAGTAATTTTCTGGAGGGACTTTCTAAGACAGAGACCTTTGTTTTTGATAAGACGGGGACTCTGACGGAAGGAATTTTCCAGGTGAAGGATATATGTCCGAAGCATATGGAACCGGAAAAGCTGCTGGAGCTGACGGCATACGGAGAGGCGTATTCGAGTCATCCGATCGCTGTGTCGCTTCGGGAGGCCTATGGAAAAGAGATTGATGTCAGGAGAGTGGAGGCAGTCAAGGAGTATTCTGGCTTTGGGGTCAGAGCCTTTATCGATGGACATAAGGTTCTGATCGGGAATTCTAAGTTCATGAACCAGCAGGGCTTGTTTTATCAGCCGGTCTATGAGATTGGTACGGCGGTACATGTGGCTCTTGACGGAGAATACGAGGGATACATATTGATCGCGGACGTTTTGCGGGAGGATGCAAAATGGACGATCCGCTGGCTCGGAAAGCATCAGCTTGAGGCTGTTATGCTCACCGGGGATAATGAACGGGTAGCCAATGACGTGGCCAAGCAGCTTGGCATCGGCTATGTGTATGCGAATCTGATGCCTGAGGATAAAGTGGAGCAGGTGAAAGAGTTTATGGAAAGCCAGATGGAGGAAGAGAAGCTTGCCTTTGTCGGTGACGGGATCAATGACGCTCCGGTTCTGGCGCTTGCAGATATCGGAATCGCCATGGGCGGTCTGGGAGCAGATGCGGCCCTGGAAGCGGCTGATGTCATCCTGATGGAAGATGAACCATCCAAGATCGTCAATGCCATTAAGATTTCCAAGGGAACGATCCGGGCAGTGAAGCAGAATCTGGTATTTGCGATCGGGATGAAGGTGATCCTGCTGTTTTTGGCCGTATTTGGTTACGTGACGATGCAGAATGCCATCATTGCAGATATGGCGGTGATGCTGATCAATATTTTGAATTCATTCTGGGTGCTGAAGTATCCGGAGTAAGAGGTGGACAAATTGATGAAAAAAGGGGTTTTATGCGTATTGCTTGCAGTCTGTTTTGTGACAGGCTGCGGGAAAAAGGTGAATTATATCGAACAGGGGACGAAACAGCTGGAAGAAAAGAAGTACCAGGATGCGGTCGGATCTTTTTCCCAGTCCCTTGAAAAGAAAGAGGATGCTGCCGAGGCGTATAGAGGACTTGGTATGGCCTATTATGAGCAGCAGGACTATGAGTCTGCCAGGGACGCATTCCAGAAAGTGATTGATAATGAAGGTGATGTGACGGTGACACTTTATAATTTCATCGGAGTATGCTCCATGCAGCTGGATGATCATAAAGGGGCACTGGATGCATTTCAAAAGGGGATCGCTCTTGCAGATGAGTCAGCTAATGAGAAGGCAGACAGTGATGAAGAAGATGGGCAGGCGGATGTGTCTAAGGTGATTCAGGAGATGAAGTTCAATGAGATCGTCTGTTATGAGAATCTGAAGGACTGGCAGTCTGCCAAGGCCAAGGCAGAGGCCTATACGGCCGAATATCCCGATGATCAGGCGGCACAGAAGGAACTGGAATTTTTGAATACACGATAAGGGCTTTGGGAGAGCTTATACAGGAGTGAAAGATGAAGTATAATTATCAGATTACAGAATACTGCCATCGGTTTCTTGAGATGCATTTGCGGCCGGGAGATGTCTGTGTGGATGCGACTGCAGGGAATGGGAATGACACCGAATTTCTCTGCCGCATCTGCGGGGAAAATGGCCGGGTGTATGCGTTTGATATCCAGGCTGAGGCCATCGCTAATACAGAGGAACGCCTTAAGCGCTGCGGTTTAGAAAAGAGGGCAGTTCTGATCCGGGATGGGCATGAAAGGATGGGGGAATACGTGAAGGAAAGCGTATCTGCCATCGTTTTTAATTTTGGATATCTGCCTGGCATGGATCATTCGATCGCCACGAAACCTAATACAAGTGTCCGGGCAATTGAAGAGGGATTAAAGCTTTTGCGGCCGGACGGCGTCATGAGTCTGTGCATCTACAGCGGCAGGGATTCCGGGTATGAGGAGAGGGATGCGATCCTTTCCTATCTAATGGAGCTGGATATGAAGCGCTGGCTGGTGATTCTGAACCAGTACTATAATAGAAGGAACGACCCTCCGATCCCGGCGTTTATAATCAGATTGAAATGATCCGGGCTATTTATCGGGAAATGAAGGGATGATAGCCGCAGGGAGTTCAGATAAAATGGGGTTGTGATTTTGAAAAAATATCTGATAGAAATTATTTGTCAGAAAGGGTAGATTTTTTATAAAAATATGATTATAATATAAAGATAAACTGTTACTAAAAAGATAACGGTTATAAAACAAAAGGCAGGGAGATGAGGATATGACAAGTGAATTTTCGGTTGCGGTACATGCACTTGTTTTTTTAAACCACAAAGGAACCACGTATTCGAGTGAAGGGCTGGCAGAAAATATCTGTACAAATCCTGCAAGAATACGCAAGGTTATGGCAAAACTAAAAAAAGCCGGACTGGTAGAGACAAAAGAGGGCATTGACGGAGGGTATCACTGCATCGAAGAGACAGACCAGATCAGTCTTCACACGATCGCAGAAGCTCTGGACTTTACCTTTGTTTCATCCGGCTGGAAGAGCGGGAGCACAGAGATGAAATGTCTGATAGCTTCCGGTATGGGTGGGCTTATGGAAAAAGTCTATGAGGACCTGAACAACCAGTGTATGGAGCGATTGAAGAAAATAGCGATCAAAGATTTGGATAAGGAAATATTCAAATCTTGAGAATATTCTGAAAATGGAGTGCATAGGGGTCAGACCCCTTTGAAAACGTAGAGATGTGAGGTTATGATATGCCGTTATATGAAATGCAGGAGCAGGAAGAGCGTTTGATTCTCGTAGGGATCCAGGTTTATGAAAATGAGAGGACAGAGGAGTCATTAGATGAGCTGGCAGAGCTCGTCAAAACAGCCAATGCGTCCGTTGCAGGCAGGCTGATCCAGAAGAGGGAGGCTCTTCACCCGGCGACGTATGTAGGAAAGGGAAAGATCCTGGAACTTAAGGAGCTTTTGTGGGAAACAGAGGCGACAGGAATCGTTTGTGATGATGAATTGACGTCTGTCCAGCTGCATAATCTGGAACGGGAGCTGGAATGCAAAGTGATAGACAGAACCCTTCTGATCTTAGATATTTTTGCAGCCAGAGCAACGAGCAGTGAAGGGAAGATTCAGGTGGAGCTGGCACAGCTGAAATACCGGGCGGCACGCCTGGTGGGGCTTCGGGATTCTCTGTCACGCTTAGGCGGCGGTATCGGTACAAGGGGACCGGGAGAGAAGAAGCTGGAGATGGACAGGCGTCTGATCCGTGAGCGAATCAGTAAACTGAAAAGGGAGTTGGCGGAGGTGGAGCAGCACAGAGAACTCATCCGCACACAGAGGCGGGATTCCCATCTTAAGGTGGCTGCGCTTGTGGGATATACATCTGCCGGAAAAAGCAGTATTGAAAATGCGCTTACCGATGCTGGAATCCTTGCGGATGCCATGCTTTTTTCCACGCTGGATACTACGACGCGGGTGCTGGAGCTGGAGAAAAGGCAGGAGATCCTGCTGACAGATACGGTCGGTTTTATCAATAAGCTGCCCCATCATCTGATCGAAGCGTTTAAAAGCACACTGGAGGAGGCAAAATACGCAGACATCATCATCCATGTGGTAGACGCATCCAATCCGCAGATGGATCATCAGATGTATGTTGTCTATGAGACACTCAGACAGCTGGGGGTAGAGGGGAAGCCTGTTATAACTCTGTTCAATAAACAGGATAAATTGGCAGAAAGAACGAGCCTGCGGGATTTTCAGGCAGACTATTCTATCCTGACCTCTGCAAAAACAGGGCAGGGACTGGAAGAATTGAAGACGGTACTTCTGGAGATCATCAGGAAAGAGCAGATCTATATCGAAAAGCTCTATCCGTTCACAGAGGCCGGTAAGATCCAGATGATCCGTAAAAATGGCCAGCTGCTGGAAGAAGAGTATATGCCCGACGGGATTTCTGTTAAGGCATATGTGACGAAAGAAATATACGGAAAGATCTGAATTTGATAAGAAGAAAGAAGGGCAGGCTGAACGGGATCAGCTGCCCTTCTTTATATTTACTGAAGATAAGGAACCGAGGGGGTCTCGGGGTAGCTTCCCAGAGAGACTAAAAGCTGCAGCCCGACACGGCGTGCTGTGAGGACCGCATTCTTTACGGCGCTTGCATCTCCTGTGACTGCCACGATCACCTCGTTGGAATGGCTTGTTCCCTTATCCGGGGTCATGTATTTGACGATCTCCACCGGAGAGGACTTAACTGCCAGATCAGCCATGACGAGTCCGATCGCTGCAGGGGAGCCGCAGAAGAAACCAAAGGGCCTGCCAATGGGGGCGTCAAACGCCATATTCAAAGCCTGGTCTGCATTGGCGGAATAGGTGAATTCCAGATGGCCTGCTTCACTGATGTAAAGCTCTCCGGCATACTTCTTTGTATACTCGAGGGCGATCTCAACGGCCCTGCGGACATCAGACACATTGTCCCCTCCAATGATGATAAAGTTGCCATGCCCGCCCCATCCTTTGGTATCCCTGGGAAGCTCGATGGAAACCACCTCTGTATTGGTGGATTTTACGGCTTCATCCACGGCGTTGATCTGTCCGGCAGCACCGGTACGGGAGCTGATCAGACCAAGACTGCGGTAGGGCTTGGAAAGTCCCATCTGCTCCAGAAGGGCAGGAGTGATGCCGGGGATGACCAGTCCGATCGTATCCAGGACAGTCGTGCCCACAAATTCTGACATCGTACAGTCTACAGGGATGTTCTCAATATCTTTTACTTTCAGCATAAGGAAGCTCCTTTTCTTAAAACTCTTTCGTTAAATAAATCCGCCATCCAGTCCGATGACTTGTCCGGTCAAATAGTTGTGGTGTTCGGCCAGATCAGTGACCAGGCCCGCCACCTCATTTGGAGTACCAAACCGCCCGGCAGGCACCTCGTCCATCAACAGACTGCGTTCCTCATCGGAAAGCTGTGCATTCATGACGGTATCGATTACACCGCAGGCAATGGCATTGACCTGGATATTACTGGGGGCCAGTTCCTTGGCCAGTGCCTTTGTCAAGCCGTTGACCCCGGCTTTGGAGGCTGAATAAGCGGCCTCACAGGAAGCACCGCAGGTTCCCCACATAGAGGATATATTAATGATTTTCCCGGATTTCTGAGAAACCATATAAGGAATTGCAGCACGGGAACAAAAAAATACGGAAGAAAGATTCGTCCCCAGGATGCGTTCCCAGTCAGAATCCGTCATATCCGTGAGCAGCCCGATATAGGCCGTCCCGGCATTATTGACCAGCACATCCAGACCGCTTGACTCTTCTTCTATCTTCCGGAAGAGGAAGGCTACATCGTCAGGCCTGCTGACATCTCCGGGAACACACGTGCATGTTCCGCCTTCTGCCTGGATCTGCCTGCATACCTCTTCCAGGACATCTATGGAACTATGGCAGTTTATAAATACATGATATCCCAGCTTTCCAAAAGCCAGGGCACAGGCCTTCCCGATTCCCCGGGAGGCTCCTGTGATCAGTACGGATTTTTTTTTCATGATACGACCTCGTCATAATAGCTTTGTTTGAAACTGTACGGATATTATAGCTTATTACACAAATTTTGTATACCTATTATTGTGATTCGAGTTTGCTTATGTTATGATTTCTTTATAGTGCGTGCTGTTCCGGGAAAAGCGGCTGCTAGTTTTATTGCCGGTCAGACAGGACAAGCCCGGCAGGGCTGGCAGCAAGAGGCCATGCCCAGTGAAAAGTAGAAAAAGAGGTAGACATAATGTTATCTAAGTTCAGCGTAAAGAGACCCTATACAGTAGTTGTGGCTGTTGTATTAATTCTGATTCTGGGGTTTGTATCCTTCGACAAAATGACAGTGGACCTTCTGCCGGATATGAATCTCCCTTATGCCGTTGTCATGACGACTTATCCGGGGGCAAGCCCGGAGGAGGTGGAGACGACAGTGACGAAGCCGGTGGAACAGGCGATGTCTACGATCAGTAATATCAGTCATGTCAGTTCTTCATCCAGAGAGAATGCATCCACAGTTATCCTGGAATTTGAACAGACTGCCAATATGGATTCAGCAACCATAGAGATGCGTGAAAGTCTGGATCAGATCAGCGGATACTGGCCCGACACGGTGGGGAATCCCATCATCATGAAACTGAACCCGACCATGATGCCGGTCATGATCCCGGCAGTCAGTGTGGATGGGGCAGAAGCCGCAGAGACGACGCGGGTGATCAAGGAAAAAGTGCTTCCTGAGATCGAAAGCCTGGAGGGGGTTGCTTCTGTCACAACTGTTGGAGATATAGAGGAAACCATCCGTATTACGGTGAAAGAGGATAAGGTAAGCAGTGTGGACAGCTCGGTACAAAACCAGCTGGATAAAAAGTTTGCGGAGGCGACAGATGCGCTGAACCAGGCCAAAGCCCAGATGGAGGACGGAAAAGCCCAGATGGAGGCAGGCAAAAGTGCTGCATCCGGACAGATGGCCCAGGCAGAGGAGCAGCTGGCTCAGAGTGATGCCGAACTGACGCAGGGACAGCTGGAAGTCAATACGAAGCTGAGTGAACTGGAGGTTGCCGAGGCCGCTCTGGAGCAATTTCAGGCCCAGATCGATGCCAGCGAGCAGTCTTTGAATGAGCAGAAGCAGGAGCTGGAAGATTTAAATGCAAACAGAGAGCAGATCGAGACAGAATATCAGCAGGTCCTGCAGGCCATTGAAGAAAATGGGGAGACACAGGAGCTTTTGATCGCCAGGGCCACACTGGCAGGAAAGCTTGCTCTTCTAGAACAATACGACGAGTCCATGGCAGCGATCGAGCAGGGGCTTGCACAGGCAGCGCAGGGAAGACAGACGATCGCGGACAAGCAGGCAGAGCTTTCAGAAGCCAGAGCTATGTTAGAGCAGGTTCAGGAGCAGCTTACGGCGGGAAACCTCAGTCTGGCACAGGCCAGGGCACAGCTTAGCACGGCGCAGTTAGAGGCGGCCCTTACGATGAGCCAGGCCTCTGCGCAGCTGGCAGTCGGTGAGTCGGAGATCAAAGGAAAAGAAGAAGAACTCAAAAAAGCCAAGGAACAGGCAAAAGCAAGTGCAAATGTAAAGTCCATGCTTACAGCAGAGACGATACAGGGCGTCCTAAGTGCGCAGAACTTTAATATGCCGGCGGGCTATGTGAATGAGGATGGCATTGATTATCTGATCCGGGTGGGCGATAAGTTCACTTCTATAGAAGAGTTAAATAATCTCGTGCTGGTAGACATGGAGGGGATCAGCCCTATCAAGCTGTCCGATGTGGCAGATGTGGAGCGTATCGATGATGCAGACGAGACCTATGCAAAGCTAAATGGTGAGAACGGGATCCTGTTCCAGGTACAGAAGCAGACGGGCTACTCTACCGGGGAGGTGACGGACCGGATCCTGGAGCGTTTTGAACAGATCCAAAAGGAAAATCAGGATATCCGCGTGGTCATCCTGATGAATCAGGGCGTCTATATCGATATGGTCATCGGCTCTGTTTTACAGAACCTTGTTTTCGGTGCGATCCTGGCGATTCTGATCCTTCTGCTGTTCCTGAAAGATATCCGGCCGACCTTTGTGATCGCATGTTCGATCCCGATCAGTATCTTGACGGCCATTGTCCTGATGTATTTCAGCGGAGTGACGATGAATGTCATTTCCCTCTCGGGATTGGCGCTTGGAGTCGGGATGCTGGTAGATAACTCGATCGTTGTCATCGAGAATATCTACCGTATGAGAAATGAGGAACATGCATCAGCAAAGGAGGCTGCGATCAAAGGCGCACAGCAGGTGGCAGGTGCGATCATGGCATCTACTCTGACCACAGTATGTGTATTCCTTCCCATCGTATTTACAGAAGGGATCGCAAGACAGCTATTTGTCGACATGGGACTGACGATTGCCTATTCTCTGCTTGCGAGTCTTGTTGTGGCACTGACGCTGGTACCGATGATGTCTGCAGGAACGCTTAAGAGAACTGAGCAGAAGGAATCAGGATTCTTCCAGCATTTGAAGGGCGCTTATGAAAAACTGCTTCGAACGGCTCTGCGTTTTAAACCGGTGGTACTGGTTGGAGCGACGGCACTGTTTGTATTAAGCGGAGTGCTCGCTATGTCCAGGGGAACCGCATTTATGCCGTCTATGCAGAGTACACAGATTAGTATGTCGATCACCACGCCAAAGGGAACCTCTCTTGAGGATACGTCCAGGGCGGCTGATCAGTTTACAGCAGAAATACAGAAGCTAAAGGACATCGGAGATGTCGGCGGAATGGCGATGAGCGGCGGCATGATGGGCGGTGGAACAACCGTTTCGAATCAAGTGGAATTCTACGCGCTGCTCACCGAGAAGAGGACGATGTCTGATGAGAAGCTTTCAAAGGCGATCGAGAAGATCGCAAAAAAGGAAGGGCTGGAGTTATCCATCAGTATGTCGAATATGGATATGAGTGCCCTTGGTTCATCAGGTATTTCTGTCCAGATCAAAGGACGGGATCTGGACCAGCTCCAAAAGGCTGCAAAAGATGTGGCAGCGATTTTGAAGGATGTAAAGGGAACAAAAAATGTTTCCGACGGAATGGATGAAACGACGGAGGAGCTTCGGATCGTGGTAGAGAAAGGAAAAGCAATCTCACATAATCTGACTGTAGCCCAGGTATACCAGGAACTTGCGAAAAAGCTTAAAGACCCGGCTTCGATGACAAATCTGGATACAGATACCGCATCCATAGGGATCGTTGTTGCAGAGCAGAAGAATCAGGACCTGACCCGCGAAGCCATCCAGAATATGAAGCTGAACGTGACAAAGCAGGATGGCACTCAGGAACAGGTGGCATTAAAGGAGATTGCCTCCTTTGAAACAGGACGCGGCCTGCAGTCGATTTCCCGGGATGCACAGAGCCGGTATATCAACGTGACAGCAGAGGTGGATGAGGGGGATAATATTGGACTGGTAAGCGGCCGTGTGGAGAAGGCGCTGGCGAAATATGACCTTCCCAAAGGTTACACCATGGAGATGAAGGGTGAGGACGAGACGATCAATGAGACTATGACAGAGCTGCTGAAAATGCTGGGGCTTGCGGTTGTGTTCATGTATCTGATCATGGTAGCCCAGTTCCAGTCTTTAAGATCACCGTTTATTGTCATGTTTACGGTGCCCCTGGCATTTACCGGGGGACTGTTCGGATTGTGGATGACGGGAAGTCCGGTCAGTGTCATTGCGATGGTAGGATTTGTTATGTTATCCGGAATTATTGTAAATAATGGTATTGTGTTCATTGATTATACAAACCAGCTGACTGCATTGGGGATGGAGCAGCAGGAGGCTCTGGTGGAAGCAGGAAGGACGAGGCTGCGCCCGATTATCATGACGGCGCTTACAACGATCCTGGGGCTGTCAACGATGGCACTGGGATTTGGCTCGGGAGCGGATATGGTCCAGCCGATGGCGATCGTAACAATCGGCGGTCTCATATATGGAACTGTGTTAACACTATTTGTGGTACCGTGTATCTATGGTTTGTTCCATAAGAAGGAAAAGGCCAGACTGCGGGAAGGCATTGAGGAGGATCCTAAGAATGATTGATGAAGCCATTGAATTTGCAACAAAGGCACATGAGGGACAGTTTCGGAAAGGGACAAAGCGCCCATATATTGTGCATCCAATTGAAGTGGCAGATATTGTGGCAACTATGACGCAGGATGAAGAGGTGATCTGTGCGGCAGTACTTCATGATACGATCGAGGATTGCAGCGGAGTAACGGAAGAGATTTTAAGAACAAGATTTGGAGAACGGGTGGCAGCTATGGTCCGCCAGGAGAGCGAGGATAAGTCCAGATCCTGGGAGGAACGCAAAGGGAAGACCATCCATCATATGAAGTCGGCACCGAAAGAGGTCCAGATGATCGGGCTGGCGGATAAGCTGTCCAATATGAGGGATATTGACCGGGACTATCCGGTTTTTGGAGAAGAGCTCTGGAAGCGTTTCAGGATGAACAGTAAAGCTGCGATCGGATGGTATTATAAGGGGATTAGGGATGCCTTGAAGGAAGAATTCAAAGGCATTCCGGCTTTTGAGGAATACTGTATCCTTGTGGAGAAGAATTTTGGCAGTGAGCCTGCTTCACTGGAGTGGTAACAGCGGAGAAATATAAAGGAGGCAGAGATTGATGAAAAAGCGAATTCTGATGCTGGGGACGGGAGGAACTATCGCCTGCAAGCGTACAGATGACGGGTTAAGCCCGGGGATCACGCCGGAAGAGCTGGTGGGATATATCCCGGATGTGAAAGAGGTTTGTGAGGTGCACACGATCCAGGTGTGTAATGTGGACAGCACCAATGTTACACCGAAGCACTGGAGCATGGTAAGCCAGGCGATCGAGGAGCATTATGAAGAATATGACGGTTTCGTTGTGTGCCATGGGACAGATACACTGGCTTATACGGCGGCAGCCCTGTCTTATATGATCCAGAATTCCAGAAAGCCTATCGTGATCACAGGTGCACAAAAACCGATCGATGTAGAGAATACGGACGCCAGGATCAACCTGCTGGACAGCTTCATCTATGCTGCGGATGATGGTTCCCGGGACGTCAACATCGTGTTTGACGGGAAAGTCATAGTCGGCACCCGGGCGAAGAAAGAACGGGCGAAAAGCTACAATGCATTTTCCAGCATTAATTTCCCCTATCCGGCTATTATCCAGGATCAGAAGGTGATCCGGTATATCCCGCCAAAGGAATATGAGGGCAGTGTTCAGTTTTATCATGAAATGAACAATAGTATCTATGTACTAAAGCTGATCCCTGGTCTGGATCCTGAGATTCTGGAATATGTCTTTGAAAAGTACCAGTGCATCGTGATCGAGAGCTTTGGGGTCGGCGGAATTCCTGAGTATCTGGTAGATAAATTCTACGAGGTCATGAAAGACTGGGAATCCCGTGGCAAATTAGCGATCGTGGCTACCCAGGTGGTAAAGGAAGGCAGTAACATGATGGTATATGAAGTCGGAAAGAAAGTAAAACAAGACTTTGATTTGTTGGAGACCTATGACATGACCCTGGAGGCAACCCTCACCAAGGCTATGTGGCTGATGGCAGGACCCGGGGGCAGCTATGAAGAAATGAAAAGAGCGTTTTACAGAAGAATCAATCATGATATAATGGTAAACGGATAGAAATGAATTGTCTATACTTTATTTTACTACGAAGCTGTAGATCCGCCCGAAAGGCATGAGTTACGGGACGCCCTGCGGGGCTAACTTTAGAATATTCTGAAAATGGAGAGCAAAAGGGTCAGACCCCTTTGCAAATCCTCCAGGAGGTACGAGATGAGAAAGACGAAAGTGATATGCTTTGCGAATAACAAAGGAGGGAGTGGGAAGTCAACGACTTGCTCCAATGTGGGATATGGGCTGACCCAGCTTGGGAAAAAGGTCCTTTTGATCGACGGGGACATGCAGCTGAATCTTTCACTGTCGCTTTTTGATGAAGACCAGGTGCTTGCATTTGCACAGGGGGATAAGAATCTGTATGAGGGGATCAAAAGACAGGATGATCTGACGGGATATATCGTGAATTCACCGTATGAAGACCTTGATCTGATCCCGTCTTCTACATTAATGAGCTCCATTGAGTATGAATTATTTACAAAATGGCAGAGAGAATTTATCTTGAGAAAATGTCTTTCCAAGATCAAAGAGTCAGGGGAATATGACTACATACTGATCGATGCACCTCCGACCCTGGGGGGATGGGTCATGAATATTTTATGTGCTTCTGATGAGGTGGTCATTCCGGTGGAGTCGACTCCGTGGGGGCTGTTCGGCCTGGGAAATATGTTCGAATTCCTGGAGGAGGTAAAGCAGATCACTCCTGACCTGAAACTGGGCGGGATCGTGATCACGAAGGTAGATACAAGGAAGAATTATTTCAAGCAGACATTAGAGTCCCTGAGACAGCTGGAACATGTAAAGGTTTTTGATACTTATATCCGGGTGGACAGTGGTATCGAATGGTCACAGGACAACAACGCGCCGATCATGGCATACAAGAAGAGCAGCAGGAGCGCTGCGGAATATATGGAACTGACAAGAGAAATCGCAGATGAGAAATAGGTGAGTGGATGCATTCTGAGCTTTTGAAGGAATTATCGGTGATCACAGAGGAGGAACGAAAGATCCTGGCCGGAAGGGATGGGATCGATCCTCATCTGTACACGGAAAAGAAGGAGCTGATCGTAGACTGTGAAAAGCTTCTAAAAAAAGGAAAACTGATCCAGGTAAGGCCCCACACCCGGTTTGTGCATTTCCCGAAGCACCGCCATAATTATGTGGAGGTCATCTACATGTGTCAGGGATCGACCAGCCATATCATTGACGGGGATCAGGTGACATTGGAAAAAGGAGATCTGCTGTTTTTGAACCAGAATGCGGTGCAGGAGATCCTTCCGGCGAAAGAAGAAGATATTGCGGTGAATTTTATCATCCTGCCGGAATTTTTTAACACGGCATTCTCCATGATGGGGGAGGAGGATAATCTGCTCAAGGAGTTTCTGGTCGGTTCACTCTGCGGGAAAAATGATGTGACCTCTTATCTCTACTTTCATGTTGCCGATATCCTTCCGATCCAGAACCTGGTGGAAAATATGGTCTGGACGATCTTTTATGACCTGTCTAACATAAGGAGCTGCAACCAGATCACGATGGGGCTTCTGCTGCTCCAGCTTTTAAATTATATGGACAAAATGGAGACGGGCAGCAGCCGGTCTGATAAGGAGCTGACAGGAGTTGTGCTCAGTTATGTGGAGGAGCATTATAAAAATGGAAGTCTGTCCGAGCTGGCGGATATGATGGGATATGATGTATACTGGCTCAGCAGAGAGATAAAGAAAAGGACAGGCAAGACCTATAAGGAGCTGTTACAGGCAAAGCGGATGAACCAGGCTCTTTATCTTTTAGGCAGCAGTACGCTGCCGATTCTGGATATCATCGAATCGGTGGGATATGATAACACCAGTTATTTTTACCGTAAGTTTAAGGAAAAGTATGGGATGAGCCCCAAAGAATACAGAGAAAAGATGTAGGAGAAGCGGGGGCGGGAGCGTTCCTGCTTTTTCTATATATAACGCAGATATAAATTGACTGGGAAAGCAGAGTTATCATGGACAGCATATGAATGAAAGGAGTGTGAAATAAGAGTGATACAGGCAGATTATGCATGTGATCTTCATACACATACGACACGTTCTGATGGAGCGGATACCCCAAGAGAAGTGATCAAAAGAGCGGCGGAGAGCGGTGTGAGGATAGTGGCACTGACAGATCACGATATTGTGCCCAGGGATCGTGATACAGATGAAGAGGGGAAGGAAATAAGGCTGACAGATTTTGCGGCGTCTCTGGGCGTGAAACTACTTTTGGGAACGGAGGTTTCCTGCGATACGGAGGTGGAGGACGTACATATCATCTGCCTTGGGTGTGATTGGGAGGATGAATGGTTTATAAACCTTGAAAAGGAGGTGGCCGTATCCAGAGCAGAAGGGTACAAGAAGCTGATTGAACGCCTGAATGAGGACGGGATGCAGATCACCTGGGATGAAGTCCTCTATAATGGAGGGAAGCCTATTGAAGAGCAGCATGTCCTTAAGAAGATGATCTTTGAATTAATGGCCCAAAAAGGTTATGCGAAAAGCTGGGGGGAGGCTAAGCTGCTTGTGAAGAATACGCAGAACTACCAGATCAGGCGCAGAAAGCCCGATCCTGTAAAGGTGATCAGGGAGGTCCACCGCACAGGCGGGATTGCCATACTGGCGCATCCGTTTTTAATCAGTGATATCGTGGTGAAGGGACAGGAAGAGATGGATCGCAGGACTTATATGGACAGGCTTGTAAAAGCGGGACTGGATGGGATAGAGGCCTGCTATACTTATGATAAGACCAGCTATGACGGACCTCTTGCGAAGTGGGAGATTGAGAAATATATCCGGGAAAATTACGAGGCAGAAGTGAAGATCATGTCCGGCGGATCAGACTATCATGGCGATCAGAAGAAAGGAGTTCCAAATCCCAGATGTATCGGGGAATGCGGGATCACAGAAGAGTATTTCTATGGAAATAAATTACTGGCCGGCCTTGTCAGTCAATAGAGAAAAGCGGGCTGTAAGAAGAGTAAGCAGTCAGAAAATATTCTGTCAGAAAAATAGGCGGAGAATAGGGAAAAGAAACAAATGGAAAGTAAAAGATCAGATAGAGGGAGGTAAGAACAATGAAATATGGGATTTATTTTGCATATTGGGAAAAGGAATGGGATGCAGATCAGGCAAGCTATATCAAGAAGGCAAAGGATTTGGGATTCGATATCCTGGAGCTTTCCTGCGCAGCCTTAAAGAACATCGATCAGGCAGGCCTTAACAGGTTTCGGGATGCGGCGAGGGAGTATGACATGACCCTTACGGCGGGCTACGGACCGGCAGCAAGTGAGAATCTTGGTTCTGCCGATGATGCGGTCGTTAAACATGCGATTGAGTTTTATACGGATATTTTAAAAAAGCTGGAATATCTGGATATCCATACGCTGGGCGGCGGTATTTATTCATACTGGCCGGTGGATTATTCCAAGCCCATCGATAAACAGGGCGACTGGGAGAGAAGCGTGAAGAATGTACGGACTGTCTCAAAGATCGCGGGAGACTGCGGAGTGGACTACTGTCTGGAGGTATTGAACCGGTTTGAGGGATATCTGCTGAATACTGCAAAGGAGGCCGTGCGGTTTGTGGAGGAAGTAGGGACGCCCGCGGTCAAGGTCATGCTGGATACATTTCATATGAATATCGAGGAGGACAGCATGGTGGATGCGATCTTGACAGCTGGAGATAAACTGGGACACTTCCATGTGGGTGAAAATAACAGAAGAGTTCCGGGAAAAGGCAATATCCCGTGGGCAGAGATCGGGAAAGCGCTGGATCGGGTGGCTTATGACGGGAGTGTGGTCATGGAGCCTTTTGTGCTGACAGGAGGCGGAATCGGAAGCGATATCAAGATTTGGAGGGAAATGCTGCCCGGTGCTGATCTTGCGAAGCTGGACGAAGATGCCAGAAACTCGGTGAATTTCCTGAGACATGTGTTTGGGAGATAGGGAGTGCAGGAGGATAAAGACAGGATAGCCGGGAAAGACTGCAAATAAGGACACTATTTTAGATAAATAGCGTCCTTTTTTTGTCAGCTTTCAACAATTATAATAAGGGTAGATTTGAATAGATATAAAGGAGGCACAAAATGGAGAAGTATTATTTGGCCGTTGATATTGGGGCATCCAGTGGACGCCACATGCTCGCTTCCATGCAAGACGGAAAGATGCAGCTTGAGGAGGTATACCGTTTTCCGAACGGAATGGATAATAAGGACGGTACTCTTTGCTGGGATGTGGAGCGCTTGTTCACTGAGATTAAGAACGGTTTAAAGAAGTGTAAGGAACTTGGCAAGATTCCGGTCTCTATGGGAATCGACACCTGGGGTGTGGATTACGTGCTGCTTGATAAAGACGACAAGATTCTTGGGGACACAGTAGGATACCGCGACAGCCGTACAAACGGGATGGACCAGAAGGTTTACGAGAAGATTTCTCTGGAGGATCTCTATGCAAGGACCGGGATCCAGAAGCAGATCTTCAATACGATTTACCAGCTGATGGCTGTGAAGGAGACTCACCCAGAGTATATGGAGCAGGCTGAGGCAATACTCATGATCCCGGATTATTTCCATTTCCTGCTGACAGGCGAAAAGAGGATGGAATATACCAACGCCACAACAGGACAGCTGATCGATCCTAAGACGAACGACTGGGATTATGAGCTGATCGATATGCTGGGATATAATTCGAAGATGTTTCGTCCGGTTTCCATGCCGGGGACAGTGGTAGGGAATTTTACAAAAGAGATCCAGGAAGAGGTGGGATTTGATTGTACCGTAGTTCTTCCGGCAACTCATGATACAGGGTCTGCTGTTCTTGCGGTTCCGACCAATGATGACAATGCGATCTATATCAGTTCAGGAACATGGTCATTGATGGGGATTGAGAGAAAAGAAGCGGAATGTTCCATGGAAAGCATGAAGGCTAATTTCACCAATGAAGGCGGATATGACCACCGTTACCGTTATTTGAAGAACATCATGGGATTATGGATGATCCAGTCCGTGAAGAAGGAATTCGAAGAAGATCTGTCCTTTGGGGAGATCTGCGAGAGAGCATCCAAGGAGGATATCACCTCTATCGTGGACTGTAACGATGACTGTTTCCTTGCGCCGGACAGCATGATCCGGGCCGTACAGGATTTCTGCAGGAATACAAACCAGCCGGTACCCAAGACAGTGGGAGAGATCGCAGCAGTGATCTATAACAGCCTGGGAAAATGTTACGGGGATACCGTCCGCGAGATCGAAGCGGCTACAGGCAATACATACGACACGATATATGTGATCGGAGGCGGCGCAAATGCCGGATATCTGAACGAACTGACTGCCAGATATACAGGCAAGAAGGTATCTGCGGGCCCGACAGAGGCTACTGCAATCGGCAACATTACCGTACAGATGCTGCATGACGGCGTGTTTGCAAGCCTGCCGGAGGCAAGAAGCTGCATTAACCGTTCCTTTGATATCGTGAACTATGATGAAAAAGGAAAACAATTCTGACAATGGAGTGCAAAGGGGTCAGACCCCTTTGAAATAAGGAGGAGATTTATCATGACAACAAGAGAAAGATATGAATCAGCCAGAGAGATTTATGCAAAGTTAGGTGTAGACACAGATGCTGCAATTGAGAAGTGCAAAAACGTTCCTGTATCTCTGCACTGCTGGCAGGGGGATGACGTAACAGGCTTTGACCATGACGGCCCTCTGACAGGCGGAATCCAGACAACTGGAAATTATCCCGGAAAGGCAAGGAATCCGGAAGAATTGCTTGCTGATATGGACAAGGCTATGAGCCTGATGCCGGGTATGAAAAAGATCAATGTACATGCAAGTTATGCGATTTTTGAGGATGGCGAATTTGTTGACCGTGACAAATTAGAGCCAAAGCATTTCCAGAAATGGGTAGACTTTGCGAAAGAAAGAGGAATGGGACTGGACTTCAACCCGACCTTCTTTTCACATGATAAGGTAAAAGACGGGCTGACGCTCTCAAGCCCGGATGAAGAAACAAGAAGATTCTGGATCGAGCATGGAAAAGCCTGCATCCGTATTTCCAGCTATTTCGCAGAGCAGACAGGGATTCCTTGTGTTATGAATATCTGGACAGGCGACGGATATAAGGATGTTCCTGCTGACCGTATGGGACCAAGAATGCGTTATAAAGAGTCTATCGATGAGATCCTTTCCGAGCCATACGATCCGAAGATGGTAAAACCTTGTGTAGAGTCTAAGGTATTTGGAATCGGTGTTGAGGCTTATACAGTTGGTTCTGCTGAATTTGCATTAAGCTACGCGGCTGCGAACATGGACAAATGTCTGCCGCTGATGGATAATGGACATTATCACCCGACAGAGGTCGTATCTGATAAGATTCCGGCGCTTTTGACATTCTTCCCTGAGATCGCACTCCATGTAACACGTCCGATCCGCTGGGATTCTGACCATGTAGTACTGTATGATGATGAGACAAAAGAGATCGCTCAGGAAATCGTACGCTGTGACGGTCTGGACCGTACTTATATCGCACTGGATTACTTTGATGCATCCATCAACCGTGTTTCTGCATGGATCACAGGATTCAGAAGCTTCCAGAAGGCTCTCTTGAATGCATTGTGTACTCCAAGTGCCCTGTTGAAAGAGCTTCAGGATACAAATCAGTTCAGTAAGAAGATGGTTGTAATGGAACAGTGTAAGACTCTTCCGATCGGTGACATCTGGGAAGAATACTGTGCACAGTGCGGTGTTCCGGCAGAAGGCTGGTTCTCAGAGGTTGAGAAGTATGAGGAAGAGGTACTTTCTAAGAGAGTATAACCGGAAGGTATTATACCCAAAGGGCACACCGTAATACATGCCCCTAACGGGGCGGGTCTGCAGCAAAAGCTGCAGAATAATGTATAGAAAAATAGTCAGAAGGACTTCTCCGCCGAATGCGGAGAAAAGCCGTTCCTTTTCGCTGCGCAGATCTGAATAGACCGGTGTAGAGACTAGGGACGGCTTTTTGTTTGACAAAAATTCCTTTCAAGATCTTGGCGCTAAAAGGAATGAGACGTTTAAAACAGCTCTTCAGTCTCAGATTTTAAAGAAATTCTGACGTATCTATAAGAAGGCCGGGAAATGCCCTGACAGGGATCAAATTGCCAAAGACATATGTCTTAGCAGCGCCGCTTGGATCATCTGCAAAAAGATAGATTTCTATGCTGGACATCGAAGGATTGATGATCCAGTATTCCTTCACTCCCCAGTCTTTGTATATCCAAGGCTTTACCGTATGATCCAGACAATGGGTGTCCCGGGTCGTGACTTCGGCGGCAAAATCAGGAAGCACGGAGATATCGGGACTTAGAATACTGTCTGGATAGCGGACGACAGCCAGGTCCGGAAGCAGTACAGTTCTTTCGTCCTCTTCCCGGAAAAAACGGACAGGTGCACTGACTGCTTTGAAGGGCAGGCGGTCTCCCTTAAGGTATCGGGTACACTGATATAATAACTCAGTAATGATGCGCTGGTGTATGGCAGGTACCGGAGGCGGTATGAACAGAAAGCCATTGATCAGCTGCACACGTGAATGGGCCGGATACTGTAAGAAGTCCCTGCGTGTATAGCACCCCTGGCGGTTCAAAGCAGGGTCAGGGACAGAAGCCTGATTAATGATGGATTCTAGCGGTATATCTTCAAAATGAAAGGAATTCATGATTTTCTCCTTGGTGAAGTTCTTTTTTTCTATTGTACATCAAAAAAAATCCTGCGTCATTGAGTTACAAACTGCTTGACAAAGGAAATAGTGGATAAATATTTGTTGTGTGTGTTATGATGAAATCAGAGAGTATAGGGTGCATACATACGAGGATCATACAGAAGGTACAATGAAATATCTTACAAAAGGGAGATGATCAGATGGAGAAAAAGAATTATCCTGGAATTAATATGGAAAGGACCGGTAACTGGCTGCGCTTTATCTGTAGATTTAAGAAGATACCTGTGAAGGGATTGTGCCGTCAATTAGGACTGAGCTGCCCCCAGTCGGTTTACGGCTGGTTCCGCGGCAGGACGCTTCCGTCGTTGGATAATTTTTATGCGCTCAGCCAGATTGTGGATGTCACATTAGACGAGCTGATCGTGAATCAGCAGGAGGAGATCCCTGAGAATTTTTGTGAAAAAATAGGACTTCAGAATGCCAGGCTCATACGATATCGTATGAAGCTTACATTCTAAAAGTCCGATTCAGAGGATTCTTTGATTACCTCCCAAGGAAGCACTTGAAGGCTTTCAGGGAATAGTTCATAACAAGGGAGTCGGGCATGTCTGCGAGTTTGACCAGCTTAAGGGCATGCTCAAAGTCTCCCACATGCTTTGTTCCGTGGCTGTCACTTGCCAGAATGACAGGATAGTGGAAGTGACGGCACAGGTGCAAAAGCATCAGGTCGTTGAACCTTGTATCGCCGCGGTATCCGTCGGGGCTTAAGGAGCTGTTGTTGATTTCCAGGAGAACGTCATATTTCATTGCGGCTTTTACGAGTGCAAGGTGATCGACCGGATACTTTACATCATCACAGTGACCGATGATGCGTACCTTGGGGTGCTGCATCGCTGCGATATAGGCCCTTGTATTCTCTTCTTTTGTGCCGGGCTTCTTAACCGGCTTATGGACACTGGCAATCGCGTAATCCAGCTTATCCAATATGGAGTCTTCCAGATCAAGCTTCCCATTATTATCCAGAATATTGACTTCTGCCCCGTACATCATCTCTACGCCAAGACGGGTACGCTGTGCATAGGCAAGACTGCGGAAATAAGAAGTACGCCCTCCTCCTAACGTAGCGGGGCCGTGATCGGTTATTCCCAGCATTTTTAAACCGTGGGCAGCTGCAGCCTTTGCCATGTCAGTGATCGTGGCAGCAGAGCCGTGGCCGCTTGCAATTGTATGTGTATGTATATCGAATTCTGGTACAGACATAAGCTACAGGCCTTTCTTTTACTGCTGATATAAAAGCGTATCTCCAGAGCAGTAAATTTCTTTGTTAAACTTCTGATATATAGTATGCGTGATTTGAACCTGTTTGTCAATATGAAACTGACAGAAACACCATTAAAAACAAACAAAAACAACAGATAATGTGTTGGGTTATGTTGAATTTGTGGGGGAAATTGTGCGAGAAATGTTGTTTTGCGTTGACTTATAGGGGCTGTAAGAGTATAATAAAAATAACTGGGTAAAGAAGGATTAGCTTCTGCCCGGGGCGATAAGTATATAAATAGAAACAGTGTTATCGAAGAGCTATTTATATAAGGAAAGGAGTGACACGGCGAATGGGATTATATACCTATGACAGCACGGATATACCGAAATCAGAACGAATATCCAAGCTTGTCGAGGATCTGTATGCAAAGATGCCTGAGATCGAATCTTCCAGAGCAGTTCTGATCACGGAGTCCTACAGACAGACCGAGAATGAACCGATGATCATCCGGCGTGCAAAGGCTTTTTTGCACATTCTGGAGAACATACCGATCGTGATACGAGACCAGGAACTGATCGTGGGAAGTACAACGATCGCACCGAGAGGATGTCAGACATATCCGGAGTTTTCTTATGAATGGCTGGAAGCGGAGTTTGATACTGTAGAGACGAGATCCGCAGACCCGTTCTATATTTCTGAGAAGACGAAGGAAGAGCTAAAGGAAGCGAATGCATATTGGAAGGGCAAGACAACCAGTGAACTGGCAACCTCATATATGGAGCCGGAGACACTGATTGCTATGGAACACAATATTTTTACACCGGGCAATTATTTCTATAATGGTGTTGGCCATGTGACTGTGAAGTATGATGAAGTATTAGCGATTGGGTTTTCGGGAATTAAAGAGAAAGCTCAGGCTGAACTGGCAAAGCTTTCTCTGGCTGACGGAGACTATCAGAAGAGATCCAGATTCCTGGAAGCAGTGATGATCAGCTGCGATGCTGTGATCACATATGCAAGACGTTACGCAGAACTGGCTTTGGAAGAGGCCGGGAAGTGTTCTGATATGACACGAAAGAAGGAGCTGCTTGTGATCGCACAGAATTGTGCGAATGTACCGGAGAAGGGAGCATCTGGTTTCTATGAGGCCTGCCAGTCGTTCTGGTTCGTACAGCAGCTGCTTCAGCTGGAGTCCAGCGGCCATTCCATCTCACCGGGAAGGTTTGACCAGTATATGTATCCTTATTATAAAAAGGATCTGGACAGCGGCAGGATCACGAGGGAGTCTGCGCAGGAATTGATGGACTGCATCTGGGTGAAGTTAAATGATTTGAATAAATGCCGTGATGCGGTTTCTGCGGAAGGATTTGCCGGATACAGCCTGTTCCAGAACCTGATCGCAGGGGGACAGAATGAAGAAGGGGTGGATGTGACTAATGACCTTTCATTCATGAGTATCCAGGCCTCCATGCATGTTTTCCTTCCGCAGCCGTCCTTATCCGTCAGGGTATGGAACGGCACCCCCCATGAATTCCTGATCAAGGCGGCTGAACTGACCAGGACCGGGATCGGTCTTCCGGCATATTACAACGATGAGGTGATCATCCCGTCACTGGTAAGCCGTGGACTGACCATGGAAGATGCGAGGGATTATAATATCATCGGCTGCGTGGAACCACAGAAGGCGGGAAAGACAGAAGGATGGCATGACGCTGCATTTTTCAATATGTGCAGACCGCTGGAGCTGGTATTCAGCAATGGAATGGATCGAGGTGTCCAGATCGGACCTAAGACAGGCAGGGTAGAGGAAATGAAGACCTTCGGGGAATTCTACGATGCCTACAAAGCTCAGATGGACTATGCGATCCGGCTTTTAGTCAATGCAGACAATGCGATCGATATGGCACATGCAGAGAGATGTCCGCTTCCGTTCCTTTCCTCCATGGTGGATGACTGCTTAAAGCGGGGAAAGACGGTCCAGGAAGGCGGGGCAGTGTACAACTTTACCGGCCCCCAGGGATTTGGAGTGGCGAACATGGCAGACTCCTTATATGCAGTGAAGAAGCTGGTGTATGATGAGAAGAAGATCACTATGAAGGAGTTGAAGGAAGCCCTGGCTACCAATTATGGAAAGGGATTAAGCAGCGAGGATATCGCTTCTATCACAGCTGAGATCGCGGGCAGCATGAAGGAGGCCGGACAGGCCGTCACCGAACGGGAGGTTGCGGCGATCCTTAAGACAGTTGTAGCTGCATCAGAGTCACCGGAAGTGAAGGAAAACGGCGAGAGGATCTTAAGGCTCATTGAGGAAGTACCGAAGTTTGGCAACGACATCCCGGAAGTGGATGCATTTGCGAGAGATGTTGCTTATACATATACGAAGCCGCTTCTTCAGTATAGAAATCCAAGAGGCGGAATGTTCCAGGCAGGGCTTTACCCGGTATCGGCCAACGTGCCGCTGGGAGCGCAGACCGGGGCTACACCGGACGGACGTCTGGCACATACACCGGTTGCCGACGGAGTATCCCCGTCAGCCGGCAAGGATGTGAACGGACCCACAGCCGCAGCAAATTCAGTATCCAGGCTGGATCATTATATCGCGTCAAACGGTACCTTATTTAATCAGAAGTTTCATCCTTCCGCCTTAAGCGGACGCAGGGGACTTGAGAATTTTGTCGGCCTGGTGCGTTCCTATTTTGACCAGAAGGGAAGCCATATGCAGTTTAATGTGGTAAGCCGCGAGACACTTCTGGATGCACAGAGGCACCCGGAGCAGTACAAGCACCTGGTTGTCAGGGTTGCCGGATACAGTGCATTATTTACCACATTGTCCAAATCGCTCCAGGATGATATCATCCGCAGGACAGAGCAGGGATTCTAGGAAGGAAGACAGCATGGACGATTATTTAAAGACAAAGGGTCGCATATTTGATATACAGAGGTACTCGATCCATGACGGCAACGGGATCCGGACCATCGTTTTCTTAAAAGGCTGCGTCTTAAGATGCCGCTGGTGCTGCAATCCGGAGTCTCAGAGCTATGAGATCGAGACGATGAAGGTGCAGGGAGAAGAGAAGATCATCGGAAGAGATGTCACAGTGGAAGAGGTCATGGAGACGGTCGAGAAGGATCGGACCTATTACCGCAGAACAGGCGGAGGCCTGACATTGTCGGGCGGAGAGAGCCTGTGCCAGCCGGAGTTTGCAGCCGCACTTTTGCGGGCCGCATATGAGGCCGGGATCAGCACTGCGCTGGAGAGTATGGGATGCGCCGGTTATCAGGTGATCGAAGGGATTCTTCCTTATTTAGATCAGTATCTTCTGGACATCAAGCATATGGATCCTGTGAAGCATAAGGAATTTACAGGACGATCCAACGAACTGATGTTAGAGAATGCGATGAAGATCGCACAGTCGGGTATGACAGAATTAAGTATCCGTGTTCCGGTGATCCCGGGTTTTAATGATACCGCGGAGGAGATCCGGGATATTGCAGAATATACAAAGAGGCTTGGAAATGTAAAAAGGCTGCATCTTCTGCCGTACCACAGACTGGGACAGGACAAATACGTGGGACTGGGAAGAACTTATCTCATGGGAGATGTAGAGCCGCCGTCCAATGAAAAGATGGAGATGCTGCTGGAAACTGCTTCCCGGGCATCCGATGTAGAGTGTCAGATAGGAGGTTAAGAGAGATGAATCATGAGCAGATGCCGGAGCGGATCGTACAGGAGCTGGTCCCCGGCAAAGAGATTACGATCGCCCATTTGATCGCAAGCCCTGACATCATATTATATGAGAAGCTGGGGCTGGACCCGAGGGTGGAATACAGCAAGTCTGCCATCGGAATTCTGACCATCAGCCCGGCCGAGACCGCAATCATAGCGGCCGATATAGCAACCAAGGCGGCGGGAATTGAACTGGGATTTGTGGACCGTTTCAGCGGTACACTGATCGTGACAGGCACGATTTCCGAGGTGGAGGCAGCGATCCGTGCGGTACTGGATTATGTAAAGGAAAAGATGGGCTTCTCCGTATGTGAGATCACAAGGACTTAAGGACAATGAAGAAAATCGTATTGATGGGCCGGAGCGAGTGTGGAAAAACCACACTAACGCAGGCATTAAAAGGTGAAAAGATCCAGTATCATAAGACTCAATATGTGAATAACTTCGATGTTATCATAGACACTCCAGGCGAATACGCCCAGACAAAGCATCTGGGATACGCACTTGCACTGTATTCCTATGAAGCTGATGTGGTAGGACTTTTGTTATCGGCCACAGAGCCTTATTCTCTTTATCCGCCGTGCTGCACGTCCATGTGTAACCGGGAGGTGATTGGGATCGTGACAAAGATACACGATGAGAAGGCAGATGTAGAACGTGCCGAAAGGTGGTTAAGGCTCACGGGATGCAAGAAAATCTTCTATGTAGACTCTAAAAATTACGAGGGAATCCCGGAAATTCTGGAGTATTTAAAGGAGGATGGGGATGTACTTCCGTGGGAAATGGAGGAAGACGGCGAAAAAGTCTAAATTACAACAAATCCAACATAAAAACAAGTTGACTGTTGTGGGGTTATGTGGTAATATCGAGTTAGAAACAACATAAAACAAAAACAAGTTTTGTTTGTAAGAATCCAAGGAGGAAAAAAAGGATGCAAAACGAATACGAAATCAAAAAAGAAATGTGTGAAATCGGAAAAAGAGTGTACAACCGTGGTATGGTTGCTGCTAACGATGGAAACTTCTCTGTAAAACTGAATGACAACGAATTCCTGTGCACACCGACAGGGGTAAGCAAAGGATTCATGACACCAGAATATATTTGTAAAGTAGATGCAGAAGGAAATGTGCTTCAGGCTAACAAGGGATTCAAGCCTTCTTCAGAGATCAAGATGCACATGCGTGTATATAAAGAAAGACCGGACGTTAACGCGGTGGTACATGCTCACCCACTGTACGCTACAACATTTGCAATCTGTGGTATTCCTCTGACACAGCCGATCATGCCGGAGGCTGTTATCGCACTTGGATGTGTTCCGATCGCAAAATATGGTACACCTTCTACTATGGAGATCCCGGATGCAGTATCTGAGCACTTACAGTATTTTGATGCAGTACTTCTTGAGAACCACGGAGCACTTGCTTACTCTAACTCTCTGTTAAATGCATATCATAAGATGGAGTCCTTAGAGTTCTATGCACGTCTTCTGTATCAGTCAAAGATGCTTGGCGAGCCACAGGAATTCAACAAAGAGCAGATGGACAAGCTGTATGAGATCAGAAGACAGATGGGACTTCCGGGAAAGCATCCTGCAAATGTATGCCCGAACGCAAAAGCTGGTAAGCCAAGCTGCCACAGCTGCGGCGGATCATGCAGCCAGAGCGCACCTTCAGCTTCTGCAGACGCTGACTTAGTTGCATCCATCACAAAGAAAGTTATGGATCAGTTAGGACTGTAATCTAAAATAGGGGACTGCTATGAATGAACAGGAAATTACCAATGCCGTCAAAGCGGTGTTGGACCAGATGAAAGTAAGCGGCGGACATCAACATCATGCGGCAGGCCATGTCTGCAGATGCAATAAGCATAAGATGACCCTTAAGGCTGCCAACGCCCTGATCGAAAGGGTGAAGGCAAAAGCCGCCGATATGGGTGTGAATGCAGTCATTGCCGTATCTGATAAGGCAGGGAGACCTGTTGCGGTTCAGTGCATGGATGATGCCTACATAGCAAGTTTTGACATTGCAATCAATAAGACATTTACTTCAGCGAGCCTCAAGATGTCCACGGATGAGCTTAGCCGATTAAGCCAGCCGGGACAGCCTTTATACGGAATCCAGTTTACGAATGAAGGCAAGATCGTAATATTTGGCGGTGGAGAACCGCTGGAAGCAGATGGAAAAATAGTCGGAGCCCTGGGAGTCAGCGGCGGCACAGCCGAACAGGATACAGCCATCGCGGCCTATGGCAAAGAAGTTTTTGAGGAGGTATTAGCGTGTCTGTAAATGAACAGATGGTCCAGGACATTGTTCAGGAAGTTATGGCAAAGATGCAGATCGCTTCCGATGTAACAGGAAGCCACGGCGTATTTGCCGACATGAACGAAGCGATCGAAGCGTCCAAGAAGGCGCAGAAGATCGTTGCTAAGATGTCCATGGACGCAAGAGAGAAGATAATTTCAAACATCAGGAAGAAGACAATAGAGAATGCCGAGATTCTCGCCCGCATGGGTGTAGATGAGACAGGCATGGGAAATGTCGGACACAAGATCCTGAAACATCAGTTAGTTGCTGAGAAGACACCGGGAACGGAAGATATCACAACGACTGCATGGTCAGGAGACAGAGGACTGACACTGATCGAGATGGGACCATTCGGAGTGATCGGAGCGATCACACCATGTACCAACCCGAGTGAGACGGTTCTGTGTAACACGATCGGAATGCTGGCAGGCGGCAACACAGTCGTATTCAACCCGCATCCGGCAGCGATCAAGACATCGATCTATGCGATCAACATGATCAATGAGGCTTCTATGGAAGTGGGCGGACCTGACAACATCGCCTGCACAGTAGAAAAACCAACGCTGGACTCCAGCAACATCATGATGAAGCATAAAGATATCCACCTGATCGCAGCAACAGGCGGACCGGGAGTTGTTACCGCAGTCCTGTCATCAGGCAAGAGAGGGATCGGAGCAGGGGCAGGCAACCCGCCGGCACTTGTAGATGAGACAGCAGATATCCGTAAAGCGGCAGAAGACATTGTGAATGGATGTACATTCGACAACAACCTTCCATGTATCGCCGAGAAGGAGATCGTCGCAGTCGATTCCATCGTGGATGAACTGATGCACTATATGGTTTCCGAGCAGGGATGCTACCTGGCTTCAAAAGAAGAGCAGGATGCACTGACAGCTGTTGTCTTAAAGGACGGCAGACTGAACAGGAAATGCGTGGGAAGAGATGCGAAGACTCTTCTGGGAATGATCGGAGTGACCGTTCCGGACAACATCAGATGCATCACATTTGAAGGACCGAAGGAACACCCGCTGATCGCCACAGAGCTGATGATGCCGATCTTAGGCGTCGTAAGAGCAAAAGACTTTGACGATGCGGTTGAGCAGGCTGTCTGGCTGGAGCACGGCAACAGACATTCCGCACATATCCATTCTAAGAACATTGACAACATCACAAAATATGCAAAAGCGATCGACACAGCGATTCTTGTAAAGAACGGTCCATCCTACGCAGCGATCGGATTCGGAGGCGAAGGCTTCTGTACATTTACCATTGCAAGCCGTACAGGCGAAGGACTTACAAGTGCAAGCTCATTTACAAAGAGAAGACGCTGCGTAATGACAGACAGTCTGTGCATTCGCTAAGACAGGAGGAAATAAAATGGAAATGAATTCTGCAAATGTAGAAGCAGTCGTTAAACAGGTACTGGAAAGTATGCTGGACAAGAAGATTGCTCCTGCTGCAAATACAACAGCATCAGGTGAGATCCCGAAGACAGCTCACGTGGCTATGCTGACAGCTTTGGAACACTATGACATCAAGGAATATCCGATCCCGGAGCTTGGCGACGGAGATATCCTTGTTAAAGTAGAAGGATGCGGTGTCTGCGGAACAGACGCTCATGAATTCAAGAGAGATCCATTCGGACTCATCCCGGTTGTTCTCGGACACGAGGGAACTGGTGAGATCGTGAAGATGGGTAAGAATGTTAAGCGCGACAGCGCCGGAAAAGAACTGAAGGTCGGAGACAAGGTCGTTACCTGTATGATCTTCAAGGATGACCCGGACATCACAATGTATGACCTGAACAAACAGAATGTCGGCGGCGCTGATGTATACGGACTTCTTCCGGATGACGACATCCACTTAAACGGATGGTTCTCAGATTACATACTGATCCGCGAAGGTTCTACTGTATTTAACGTAAGTGACCTTGACCTGAAATCCAGAATCCTGATCGAGCCTTGTGCAGTATTAATCCATGCTGTAGAGAGAGCTAAGACAACAGGAATCTTAAGATTCAACAGCAGGGTTGTTGTACAGGGATGCGGACCGATCGGTCTGATCTGTATCGCAGTACTGCGTACCATGGGAATCGAGAACATCGTTGCGGTAGACGGAGAGCAGAAGAGACTTGACTTCGCTAAGAGAATGGGTGCAGAGAGATCTGTAAACTTCAAGGATTTCAAGGGAATCGAAGCCCTGGCAGACGGAGTAAAGGCTGCATTCGACGGACATCCGGCAGACTTTGCATTCCAGTGTACAGGATCACCTGTTGCACATGCTAACATCTACAAGTTTATCAGAAACGGCGGCGGACTTTGTGAGTTAGGATTCTTCATCAATGGTGGAGATGCAACGATCAATCCGCACTTTGACCTGTGCTCTAAGGAAATCACATTAGTTGGTTCCTGGGTATATACTTTAAGAGATTACGCTACAACATTTGATTTCTTGAAGAGAGCAAAAGCGATCGGACTTCCGATGGATGACCTCATCACACATGAGTTCCCGCTGGAGCAGATCAATGAAGCACATCAGACAAACTTAAAGATGGAAGGCTTAAAGATCGCGATCGTTAACAAATAACAGCAATCCCACGGAGGGAGAAACAAATGGGAGAAGCAGTAGGCATGTTAGAGGTTTTCGGACTTGCGACTGCATTCGCAGCGGCAGATGCCGGATGCAAGGCAGGCAATGTAAGGCTTGAGACCTTTGATAAGAATAAACCGGCAAATGCAGACGAATTACCTGTACCTCTGATCGTTATGGTAAAGTTCCGCGGAAGCGTGTCCGATGTGGAAGCCGCACTGGAGGCAGCAAAAGCGAGAGCGGAGCAGCTCGCAGGCGTTGTAAACGAATACGAGATCGCAAGACCAACACAAGATACAGAGAAAATGTTAAAATTATCTGGTTTAGATAAAGGAAAACCCAATAAAATTTATGTAGAAGAAGTTTAGGAGGAATATAAAATGGCACAGCAGGCATTAGGAATGGTAGAAACAAGAGGACTTACAGCAGCAATCGAAGCAGCAGATGCAATGACAAAGGC
>NZ_JBZUUL010000020.1:0-149977 GCF_058819085.1 Faecalicatena sp. | reverse complement strand
TCCAGGGACTGCGATGGCATAAATTGCTATTTTGTTAGCTGAAATATTGAATTTTCAAGGTGCGAAGCCCATTTGGGGTATGGGAAGTCTTAGTTCTTTATATTGTAAAAAACGTGGAGATCAGTGGTGTAATGAGTCTGTTTGGTATGCTGGCGATGGTATCCATGGTGTTTTATCCAATGATCCTGAAAAGAATCAGTACAAAACAGCTGATCCAGTACGGGTTGATGATGTCCATTCTGGGAGGTGTTTTAAACTTCCTGGCGGGAGCAAACCTTGCGATGCTGGCTGTCGGCGGAATTATCATCGGAGTTTCATCACTGCCCTGTTCTTATATGACAAATATTCTGGCCATCGACTGTGCGGATTATAACGAATGGAAGGGAACCCCTCGTATGGAAGGAACTCTGTGCAGTATCACAGGTTTTGCCAATAAACTGGGAGCCGCATTTGGAACATTTCTGATTGGAATTTTGCTTACCTCGTCAGGATTTGACGGAACTTTGGCTGCGCAGCCGGATTCAGCGGTTATGATGATCCGTGTCAGCTATGCACTTGTCCCGGTATTTTTCTATGTATTTGGTGCATTTGCGCTGAGATTCTACAAGCTGGATAAGATGAAAGCGGAGATAAATGCAGGTATTGAGGCACATAGACGGGATATTGCAGAAAAAGAAGGGATGGATGAGAATGTATAATCCAAAAGAGGATCCGGTATTTCAGAATCCTTATATTGACATCGAGGAAGAGCGTGTCCGTAATGAGATCACGTTCTGTTACATACATGGCGGTTTTGAAGGGACAAATGTGAAATTTTCCTTCTGCCTTCCCAAAAAAGAAGATTACCAGGGCAGATTCTTTCACTTTTTATCTCCCTTTCCGGGACCGGATGAAGAGATGGCATCTTTGGAAAGAACAGGGTTAGAGGATCATATCACATTTGCTCTGACACACGGGGCTTATTTCGTAGAGACGAATATGGGGTCCGGTTCATCTTTCGGAGATAATAATGACCCGACGATGCTGTACCGTTCCAGCGCGGCGGCAGCGGAATATTCCAGGGAGACAGCTGTCAGATTGTATGGCTGCCCGCGCCCTTATGGTTATGTATATGGTGGCAGCGGCGGGGGATATAAGACCTGCGGATGCATCGAAAATACGACGGCATTTGACGGGGCGGTCCCGTTTGTAACAGCCTGCCCCGTGGCACTGCCCAATATTATGTCTGTGACTGCACATGCACGCAGGATTTTAAGAAATAAATTAGACTGGATTCAGGATGCTGTGGAGCCGGGCAGTACGCATGATATTTACAGTGGCCTGAATGAGGAAGAAAGGGCGGCTTTTGATGAGGTGTCCAAAATGGGGATGCCGTTAGATGCATGGATCAATTTTAAGCATGCAGATGAAGGCGGATTTGCGGTGATTGCTCCTGTGGTGCGCCAGGTGGATCCGGAATATTTTACGGATTTTTGGACAAAGCCGGGATATTTAGGGACAGAGGAACACAGCTCTGCACTCAGGGACAGGGTGAGATTCCAGACAAGGATCAAGGAAGTATACCTGCCGGAAAAAGACAGCGATATGAAGATGCAGAAGACAGACAGCCGTAACGGAGTTGATACTGCGTGGCAGAAGATGCTGATGGAAAGCGGCAGTGAGAAGCCTTATCTTGTACCGGAGGAATTACCGGATAATGAGTTTGACTACATGTTCGGGATGCATGTTCACTTTTTGACAGGGAAAGCAAAGGGGAATGAGTTAACTTTAAAAGAGGTAGAGAAGGGACGGCTGATCATTGAAAAGGGATATGGTCAGGGAACGATGGAGGATATCCTGTCCCAGGCCAGTCAGGGAGACGAGATATTGATCGACAATTCAGACTATATCGCGATCCAGACCTACCACCGCCATCAAGTTCCGGATGCGGAGTTTACTGTGTGGGATCAATTCAGAAATGGGGACGGTACACCGAAATACCCACAGCGGGAAAATCTCTTATGCATGGGGTTCGCTTATCAAGGGGCAGGATCCATACAAAACGGGGATATTCAGGGAAAAGTGATTATGGTAAATTGTCTTGCGGACGGAGGCGCCTGTACCTGGATGGCGGACTGGTACCGAAGCAGGGTCGCAGAGAAATATGGAAGCGAAACAGATCAGTGGTTCCGTCTCTGGTGTCTGGAGCATTGTGCACATACGGATCAGGAGCATACTGCAGATCCATTCCATATCCCGTCCTATCTGGGTGTTCTTTATCAGGCTCTGCTTGATCTGTCAGCCTGGGTGGAGCTGGGAAGGGCACCTGCGGAAACAACTGCTTATCAGATCATTGACGGTCAGGCATTCATTCCGCCGACAGCAGAGGAGCGAAAGGGAATCCAGCCTGTTGTGGATCTCAAAGCAAATGGCGGGAAAGCGGCAAAGGTAAGGACCGGGGAATCTGTTTTCTTTGGGCTGGAAGTTGGAATTGCGGATCCGGACAGTACGGTCAGATCTATTGAGTGGAGTTTTGAAGGAGAGGGATATGCGCCGGGAGGCACAGAAGCAGAGCACACATATCAAAGTCCGGGTACCTATTTTGCTGTCGTGCGCGTCAAGACAAACCGTAACGATGATCCCTGTACTGCGATACAAAATCTTGACAGGGTACGCATCCTGGTGGAATAATAGTAATATACTTCTTAAAAAACATAACAGGAATTAGTGGAAAGGCAGGGACGGCACAGCCGCCCCTGTTTGTGAAACAGGGATTCTATAAACAGGGAAGAAATCAGATGGATGGTGCATGATGGAAGATAAAATCCGTTTTTTCAGGGAAATGTTATCAAGTGTGACGAATATGTATTTTACAACCTTGGATGCAGATTATAATCTGTTGTACAGTGATGCAGCATATCTGGAGGTGTTCTTAAGCTTTTTCCGTCTGGGCACAAACTATGACCAGATGCTTGAGCAGAGAAACTATGAAGTGCCGGATACGAGTGCATACAGGAACAGCCCTGTATTCTGCACCAATTCGGTGGGAATGGCGTGGATCTCAGATATCGAATATAAGGGAGACAGAATCGATAAGATTCATATGCTCGGTCCTGTATTTTTAGACGACTATTCCCTCCAGAGCATCGAAAAGGGACTGGAATATTTAAAACTTTCCGTCAAGATGCGGCATCATTTTATGGATGTGATCAAAGAGCTTCCGGTAATCTCTCTGGGAAGACTTTATGAATATGGGATCATGCTGCACTACTGTCTGTCGGGACACAAGATAGGCGTTTCCGACTTTGTCTATGCAGATGATATACAGGATTTTTCTAAGCAGGCACTGAAAGAAAACCACGGTACTTATATGGTAGAGACCAATATCCTCAAGCTGATCGAGGAGGGAAATTTGAGTTACAAAAAGGAAATGGAACGATATAAGGGCGGAGAGGTCGGACGTTTTTCAAACGGAGATTATCTCAGACAGGCCAAGAACTCTGTGATCATTTTCTGTGCATTATGTGCCAGGTCTGCGATCCAGGGCGGAGTCGCACCGGATATTGCTTATGTTTTGAGGGATCAGTATATTCAGAAGGTTGAGAATGCCCGGAACATCGCATCTATCAATAAGATAAACGAGTCTATGATGGAGGATTACGTCCACCGGGTGCACCATGCAAGGAGTGACCGTGGGATATCTCCTGCGATCCGTCAGACATGCGATTATATCACGCTTCATTTGAATGAAAAGTGGAGCATCCATCTTCTGGCCTCCCGGCTTGGCTATTCCGACTATTATTTTAGTGAGAAGTTTAAAAAAGAGACCGGACTGAGTGTGCGGAAGTATACGATGAAGAAAAAGATTGAGAAAGCCCGGGAATATCTGCTGTACAGCAACATGAGCGTGCAGGAGATCAGCGATGAGCTGGGATTTAATACACAGAGCCACTTTGGACGGGTGTTCCGTGAGGAAACCGGGGAAAGCCCGGGGGAATATAGAGGGAAGCATAAAGTGTAATGGATATCCTGTGGATTAAGAGATGGAGGAGAGTTATGAAGTTAAAAAAGGGAATCGATGCGGTTCAGTTTTTGAAGCAGGTAAATCAATGCAGTGATGAGGTTTTATTCTGTACTCCGGAAGGAGATGTGATCAATTTAAAATCCAAATTGTCGCAGATGGTGTTTGCAGTGGCGGCAGCTGATGCAGAGATGATGGAAACGGCAAGTATTGTATGTAAAAATAAGGCGGATGAAGAGGGGATCAGGGAATTTTTAACTAAGCCTTAACCGGGAGGATGTCACCTGAAAGTCGAAAATGGCTTTTGAGGCGGCATCCTCTTTTTTGTGCAGACAAACAATCCAAATAAAAAAGTTTATGCAGGCGACCAAATCTACCCGACAGTAATTGACAAGCGTATATGAATGACATAAAATGACAACGTAGGACAAAATAAAATTAATCAATAATAAAAAGAGGTAATTATGATTCAAAAGGCAAACATGATACAGATAGCGGAGGATTGCGGAGTGTCTCTAAAAACTGTATCAAGAGTAATCAATCATCCGGAACAGGTCAGTCCGAAGACAAAAGAAATCGTCAGAAGGTCCATGGAAAAATGCGGATTCCAGGTCAACCTTCTGGCAAAAGGGCTGAAACAGAATCGGACGAATATTATTATTATATTTTTAGACAAGCACAATGGAGAATATATGAATCAATGGAGAAATAATATGCTGCAGCATTTACTTCGCTACTCTGTAAAAAGTGGATTGAAAGTAATTGTTTCTCCGTCAGACAGTAAGGGATTTAAGGGAGACGAGACCGACGGATTTTATCTCCTCTCCAGCGGTATCGCAGATGGTGCGATCCTGTTTGAATATGTGGAGGAAGATCAGCGGCTGGAGTATCTGGAGAAAACAAAGATTCCCTATGTATTACTGGCCCAGCCGAAAGAAAAGCAGATTCCGGCAGTGAGTCTGGACAATTATGATGTGGGAGCCAGAGGAGGGCAGTATCTAAGAGAAAAAGGGTATAAGAAAATCTGCTATCTGACAAATGACCAGCAGTATTATTCTACTCAGCTGCGCGTAGGAGGATTTTTAGAATCTGTACCGGATGGGAGAGTCATTTACGGAATAAAGGATGCTAAGGATGCCTATGAAACAGCCAGAAATTTGATAGCAGAAGGTGCAGCCGACTGTTTTTTTGTAAACGGTGGAACACGTTTTCTGGGAATTTACAGAGCAGTACAGGAAAGCGGAAAGAGGATCCCAAAGGATATAGGAGTCTTTTCTACGAATCATCTTCCGATCAATGAAGAGGTATACCCTACATTATCTTCGTTGAACCAGGATTTTGACCAGCTGGCTGAAAAATGCATGAACATGCTCTCCTTCCAGCTTGACCAAAAGCAGCATGGAGGAGAATGGGAAAGAAAGCAGATATTTCTTCCTTCTACAGTAGCAGAGAGGGAATCAACAATGTAAGGAGAGAAAAAAATGAAGAAATTAGTGGCAGCTGCCCCCAGGACAGCAGAATTGAAAGAATATGAAGACAGGGCAATACAAAGCAATGAGGTGCGTGTGAAAGTAGAGTTTGCCGCACCGAAGCATGGAACAGAGCTTGCTGATTTTAGGGGAACAACGCCATTTATTGATGGAAAATTTGACGATGAGTGGAAGATATTCGTGGAGCGGGATAAGGATGAACCCAGAGGAATCGAGTTCGGTGATCTTCCGATAGGAAATATGTTTGTGGGAACCATTATCGAAGCCGGTTCTGATGTAACAGAATTTCAGGTTGGTGACCGTGTGTGTTCCTATGGACCAATTAAAGAGACTGAGATCGTGAATGCAGTAGATAACTATAAACTTCGCAAAATGGGGCCGGAGGCTTCGGCGAAGAATGCTGTCTGCTATGATCCGGCACAGTTTGCATTAGGGGGGATCAGAGATGCGAATGTAAGAGCCGGCGACCATGTGGTTGTGATCGGGCTCGGAGCGATTGGTCAGATCGCGGTGCAGATTGCTAAGAGATCAGGAGCAGCCACTGTGATCGCTGTGGATCCGATCGCAAAGAGAAGAGAGATTGCAGGAAAATATGGTGCAGATCATTGTTTTGATCCGACCGCATCCGATGTTGGTTACGAGATCAAGCGTGTTACAGGTAAAATGGGGGCAGATGCCATTTTAGAGACAAGCGGCAGCATGCAGGCACTCCAGGCAGCACTAAAGGGACTTGCCTATGGAGGTACTATCGCATATGTGGCATTTGCAAAACCATTTCCGGGCGGACTGTGGCTGGGACAGGAGGCACATTACAATTACGGCAGGATCGTATTTTCAAGAGCATGCAGTGAACCTAATCCGGATTATCCAAGATGGAACAGAAAAAGAATCGAAGATGTTGTATGGGATATGCTGATGAGAAACGAGATCGACTGCAGTGAGATCATTGATCCGGTCGTTCCATTTGAGGATTGTGCCGAGGGTATCTGCACGTATATGGATAGAGAACCTGAAAAAAGTATAAAATTAGGTGTTGAATTTTAAAGGAGAGACAACATGTTGTTAGGGACACAGGATAAGGATTTTTTCCCTCAGGATCTGAACGAGAAGTTTCAGTTTATAAAAGAGATGGGATTCGAATGTTTTGAGATAGATGGAAAACTGTTAATGGAAAAACCTGATGAGGTTAGAGAAGCCAGTGAAAAGTGTGGGCTTCCGGTTGTGAGCGCATGCGGAGGATATAGAGGCTGGATAGGCGATTTTATTGAGGAGAGAAGAAAGAACGGAATTGAAGATTTAAAAGTCATCATACGAAATCTGAAAAAAGTGGGGGGAACGGGTGTTGTTGTTCCGGCTGCGTGGGGAATGTTCACGTACCGTCTTCCGCCTATGGTATCACCGCGCAGCACACAGGGGGACAAAGAGGCTGTTTTGGATTCTCTGAGGCAGCTGGATGAGACTGCGAAGGAGTGTGGAATCTACATTTACCTGGAACCGCTCAATAGATATCAGGACCATATGATGAATACGATAGCAGATGCAGCTGCTATTATCGATGAAGGCAGGTTTGAGATGGTGAAGGTTACAGCGGATTTCTATCATATGGCGATTGAGGAGGATGATATTTCAGAATCTCTTGAAAAATATGCAAAATATATTGGACATGTACATATTGCAGAGAATCATAGATATCAGCCAGGAACTGGAAGTATTGATTTCAAAAGACATATTGAGACTTTGAAAAAAATCGGATATCAGGGTGCACTTGTGAATGAGGGCAGAATCCGTGGAGAAAATCCAGTGGAAGCTTATGGCAGATCTGTTCCATATATCAGGCAGTATCTGTAGGGAAGTCTTCACGAAAGGAAGAGATATATGTTAAAAGTAGCGGTAATAGGATCCGGGCAGATTGCCCGGGTTTCTCATATCAACCATTACCAGGCAATAGAAGGCGTAGAGGTCATAGCTGTTTGCGATGTAAATATCGAAGCTGCAAGAACAACAGCTAAAATGTTCGGTATTTCGAAATATTATGATGACCATATCCAGATGCTGGGGGAACTGCAGCCGGATGCGGTCAGTATCTGTGTTCCCAACCGTTTTCACTGCCGCATCACATGTGAAGCATTAAGCCGGGGCTGTCATGTACTCTGTGAGAAGCCGCCTGCCATCACAGTAAAGGAGGCAGAAGAGATGCGTAACACAGCACAAAGGTACGGAAAGATCCTTACCTATGGTTTTCATTTCCGCTATGCCGATAAAATCCGATTGTTGAAAGAAAAGATTGAAAACGGAGAATTCGGAGAGCTTTATGCCGGACAGGTACAGTGGATACGAAGGAGGGGGATCCCGGGCTGGGGGAATTTCACAAATAAGGAGCTGCAGGGCGGCGGGGCACTGATCGATGTAGGAATACATATGCTGGATCTGGCGCTGTATCTTTTGGATTATCCGCAAATCGGCTATGTGTGTGCTTCTGCATCCGGCCGTATCGGCAGACAGGGGGGCACAGGATTATTGGGAGATTGGGAAGGCGGTAAGTTTACAGTAGAAGATGGTTTGTTCGGCTTTATCAGATTTGCAGATGGGCGTTCTCTACATGTTAGTACTTCGTTTGCCCTGCACATAGGAGAAAAGGAAAGAAGAAATGTAGAACTTTATGGTGACCGGAAGGGATTCAGTGTTTTTCCACTGGAAATTTATGCAGATGAGCAGGGATATCAGACGAACACCGTTTATCCATTTGAAGAAACGAAAGACTGGCATTTTAACTGCATCTATCATTTCGTACAGAGTATCAGGACAGGCAGTCAGCCTCTTGTAACGGCAGATCAGTCTGTGTATCTTCAAAAAGTGACTGCGGCATTCTATGAGTCAGCAGAGACAGGGCAGCCTGTTATGATGGAGGCGTAGAGAGAAAAATATGATCTATTACAAACCAGAAGAAGCCGGGGAGGGGATCCGGCTGCTAGAGCCGGGTTATCATCCGGACTATTGCAGGAAAACAGAGTCTGTATTTGCCCAGTGCAGCGGTGCGCTTGGAGTGCGGGCCTGTACAGAGCTCTTACAGCTCAATGAACAAAGGGGCACTTTTGTCGGAGGTTTTTATCATAAAGCGGGGCCTTATGAGGTGACAGAGCTGGTGAATTGTCCTGATGTCACTCAATTCGATATAACTGTGAATGGCATAAAATTGCAGCCAGACGTACTCAAAATGGAGGAGTATCATAAGAGCCTTGATCTGAAAACCGGGGAACTAACAATCAGGCTGGTATTTGATACGTCAGAGGCAGGAAAAGTAGTGTTTGAAACTCATCGGTTTGCCTCAAGAAAGCATCCATGCCTGTTCTGTCATCAATTGTCTCTCATGTGTGAAAAAGGGGCTGAAATCGATCTGGTCACAGGGATTAACGGACAGATCACCAACAGTGGAGTTTCCCATTTTGAAAAAAGTACGTGCCGGGTTTTTGAAGGAAAATATATGTATATGGAAAATAGCTGTGATGACGGGCAGCTGCTTCAAGTCATATCAGGCCTGGGGGAAAACGGTCAGGATATAGAGGGAAGATATTTTCTGAAGAGACGCAGTATTTATGGAAGCTGTCACAAACATCTCAAAGCCGGGGAAACTTGGACTATTGAGAAATATACATTGTATGATACCGGGAAAACACCGCATGAGTCCATGGTAAAGATCGTGTCCGGGGCTTTGCATGAAGGATACTGTAAAAACAGAAAAGAGCATGTAGAAGTATTCCGGGAATTCTGGAAGATGGCAGAAATTAGAATAGAGGGAGCTTCTTTAAATGAGAGGGCTGCTGTGGCGTTTGCGCAGTATCATCTGGCGGGAATGGTCCCCTGGAAAGGCTGTGCTTACAGCGCAGGTGCCAAGGGATTGACCGGAGAAGGGTATAAAGGGCATGTGTTCTGGGATACGGAGCTGTTTATCATGCCAATGTTTACAGCTATGTTTCCTGATGTGGCACGCAGCCTTCTGGAATATAGATATCACGGCCTGGAGGGGGCTAAGAAAAAGGCAGAAGAATATGGATATGAGGGAGCGATGTACCCATGGGAAAGTGCACGGTCCGGGGAGGAAGAGACACCTCTGTATGCCGCGATTAATATTCATACAGGAAAAGCAGCGAAGGTCTGGTCAGGTATAAAAGAGCATCATGTAACCGCAGACATTATCCATGGGCTTTTGGAATATGACAGGATGACCTCAGATTATGGGTTCATGGAGCAGTGTGGGAATGAGATGATCCTGGAGACAGCCAGGTTCTGGTACAGCAGAGCCGTCTGGTCCGAAGAAAACAAACGTTATGAGATAAGGGACTTGATTGGGCCGGACGAATATACAGAGCATATTGACAATAATGCCTACACAAATTATATGGCAGGGCAGAATGTCCGGGCAGCTCTGCACGTCCTTGAAACATGGAAACACAGTATGACAGAAGTATGGATCAAAGAAGGATGGCAGGAAAAGTGGAGTCATTTTCTGGAGAAAATTTATCTTCCGCTGCCGGATGCAGGAGGGATAATCCCACAGGATGATACATTTTTAAGTAAAAGCGAGCTGCCTGATATTGAAAAATATAAAAATGCGAAAGAAAAGCAATTGATCCTGACAGATTACAGCCGTAGTGAAGTGATAGATATGCAGGTACTTAAGCAGGCCGATGTAGTAATGCTGTTGAACTTGTTCCCGGGATTGTTTGATAAGAAGACGGTACAGAAAAATGTAGATTATTATGAGAGGCATACGATTCATGATTCTTCCTTAAGTCTGTGTGCACACGCGGAGGCAATGGCAGGCATCGGTGAAGATAGGGCGGCCTGGAAGTTTTTCGAGAAAGCAATGGAGATCGATCTGTGTGATAACAGCAGAGATTCTGTTGATGGAATCCATGCAGCATCGCTGGGAGGAATAGTCAACTGTGTACTGCGTGGATTTGCAGGGATGAGGATCGGGGAGGATAAGCTTAAATTTTCACCTCATCTCCCGGAACATTGGACCAGTATCAAGTTTAATATCGTACATAAAGGAAGAAAAAAGGTAATTACAGTTACAAAGAATAAAGTGACTGTGGACGAAAGGAAACGAGATGAGAAGGGCATTTATATTTGATCTGGATGGAGTGATCACAGACACTGCAAAATATCACTATTTGGCCTGGAAGGAGCTGGCAGCAGAGCTGGGATATGATTTTTCAAAAGAGCAGGGTGAGAGACTAAAGGGAGTCAGCCGGATGCAGTCGCTGGAGATTGTCTTAGAATCCTGCAGCGGACTTAAGCTTACACAGAAGGAAAAGGAGTGTTTGGCCGAACAAAAGAATCAGCATTACCTGCACATGATAGAGCGTTTAACTTCGGCGGATATCCTTCCGGGAATTGAGATATTTCTTAGAAATGTAAAAAAAGAAGGTTTTCTTACAGCCCTGGGATCCGCAAGTAAAAGCGGAAGAATGATACTTGAAAAACTGGGGATCCGGTCACTTTTTGATGTGGTAGTAGATGGAAATATCATTCAGAAAGCAAAACCGGATCCGGAAGTATTCTTAAAAGCAGCCGGGCTTTTGGAGACAGAACCAGGGCACTGCATCGTGATCGAGGATGCCAGGGCAGGTGTTGAAGCAGCAAAAGCAGGCGGCATGTATTGTATTGCGATCGGTGAGGAAAGATATTTAAAGCAGGCAGATCTGGTACTTCACTCAACAGGTCAGCTGGCCGGGATAAAACTAAATGAGTTGTTAGAAACATTGGAAGGACAAATTTGAGGAGGCAGTATGTATCAGAACTATCTGAATGCCGAAAATGCGCAGAAAATAGCAGATGAAATCATGAAGATCGTACCGCATAACATCAATATTACCGATACGAAGGGGATCATATTGGCAAGCGGGGAAAGAGACAGTGTTGGAACTGTTTTAAAAAGTGCGCTTACAGCATTGCAGAAGAAGGAGTCATATTTTGTCTATATGGATACGGAGTCAGAAAAACAGGGTGTGAACCTGCCGATCTTATATAATAATCAAATGATCGGTGTGATCTGTATTGCAGGCAGGGTGGATGAAGTTCTGATGATCGGGCAGATATGCATGTCAATTACACTTCTGATGCTGGAGAATCAGCTTTTAAATGATATGTCTTCCATCAAAGAAAGCAGACTAAAGGACTTTTTGTTTGAATGGATATCCAGGACTGAAGATGAATATGATGAAGCATTTTGGGATCAGGCAGTGTATCTCAATGTGGATCTGACGGTTCCAAGGACAGCGGTTGTGATCACTAGCAGTCGTATCAGGTACAGTGTGATCGAGAATATCAGGAAATACCTGACTGGAAGTGAGTATATAGTCAGGCAGGGGATGGACGAGGTATTAATTTTATTCCGTACAGAAAAGCGTCTCCGCCTGAGGCTGGAAAAGATCATGGAGATCAGCAGCGATTTAAAGCAGTGTTTTATCGGAGAATCAGATACTGTGGCCGGTCGTACGGTCAATTCGGTAATGAAAACGGCTAAGATCGCAGGAATGCTGCAGATCAATAAACAGTTCCTGGGGTATGATGAGGTAGTTCTGGAATGTCTTTTGAGTGAGGTGCCGAACACCAGCAAAGTAAACGGGATCATCCAGACACTTGAGGAGAAGGACGCAGACGGAGGTCTCAAAGAAACCATCATAGCATATGCAGAGTCGAATGATAACACTGCTCTGGTCTGTGAAAAGCTGCATGTGCATAGAAACACGCTGAATTACAGACTCAGCAGGATCGAGGAACTGATGGCATGCAATCCAAGAAGGATAAAGGATATGATGCTTCTGTATATAGCAGTGATAAAGATGGGAGACGTAAGGGAAAATTGATTGTGCAGAAACACAAATATAAAAAAATCCTTTGGGCATGGCAACATTGTAAAAATACTGCATCGAAGTATATAGTTAGATTATCCGCAGAGGTCAGAGTAACGTCTGACATCATTGATTAATTTGTCCTATTTGTAACAAAGATGGTGAGAGAGGAAGCAAGGCGGGATGACCGCCAAAGGGTTAGAAAAGGAGCAGAGGTATGAAAAAGAGAATCGTAGCGTTAATGCTGGCAGGTGTTATGGTATTCGGATTAGCCGGATGTGCTGGCGGAAAAGAAAAAAAGGCTTCTAAAAATGAAGATGGAACTGTAAAGATCGTTGTAATGCATGACGAGGCAGAGGAAGACCGGATTGCTGCAAAGCAGAAGATGATCGATCAGTTTGAGGCAGAAAACCCAGGCATCAAGGTAGAACAGCAGGCTGTTTCCGAGGATGCCTTTGAGACAAAGGTAAAGACCTTGATCACGGCGGGAGAGCTTCCGGCACTTGTAGCCGGTTCCAATACATTGATGCAGATGCTGGATGAGGAGGGAGTCAGTGATACCGCAGCCAATAAGGAAGTATTCGATGAGATCGGCGCGGATGCCTTTTATGACAGTATCCCAAGTTTCCTGAACTCTGAAAACAATGAAGGATACATCAGCGTACCGGTGACAGGATGGATTTCAGGAATCTGGTACCGGACAGATAAATTTGAAGAAAAGGGCTTAGAGCCGCCGACAACATGGGAGAATATACTGGCGGCTGCAAAGGCATTCCATGATCCTGACAATAAAAAATATGGAATTATGATCTCATCAGAAGAGGGGGCTTTTACCCAGCAGACCTTCCAGCAGTTTGCACTCTCCAACGGTGCAAAGCTGTTTGATGATAGTGGAAAGCCGCAGTTTGATACTCCGGAAATGAAAGAGGCGCTGGAATTTTATAAAGAACTTTATCAGTACAGTCTGCCCGGATCAAATGGTACAACACAAGTAAGAGATGCCATGGTCGGCGAAAATACATATATGTGTGTGTTCTCAACTTATATTCTCCCGGCGCTTTTCAATCAGGGCATGGCAGAAAATATAGGATTTGCGATTCCGGAAAAGAAAGAAGCCGTTGCAGCAGGGGGATTCACAAATTACACGATTTCAAATAATCTGTCACCTGAGGAAACGGATGCGGCAAAGAAATTCCTCGCATTTATGTTGAAAGACGATATCAATATTGAAATGCTTCACACATCACCTGGCGGAGCAAATCCAGTATTAAAATCTGTGGCAGAGGCCCCGGCATATCTGGATAATGAGGTACTTAAGGCATATGCTGACATTGCACAGGAGGTTCCGGAAGGCTTTAATCATATGCAGCAGTTCGGACTTCAGGACGGAAAGCTGAATCCGTATATGGGTGAGATCTCACAGACATTTGTGATCGGAAAAGCAATTAACCAGATCCTGGTTCAAAATGCAGACCTGGATGATACAATTGCAAAAACTCAAAGTGAACTGGAAGAAATTGTAGAGAAATAAACAGAATTACAGAATACTCCCGAATCCCGGCAGGAGAACGGGAATCGGGAGTATTTTTTGAAAGGAGACAGTCTGTTGGTAAAGACATTGAAAAAGCGGAGAAGAATGAATTCCAGTCAGAGAGAATCCCTGCTGGGGACATTATTGATACTTCCCTCGGTTTTGGCGATCTTGGGGCTGGTCGCATATCCGATCATTTATAATATCAACCTGAGTTTCAAGGATGTTGCACTCAATCCATTAAAACCAGATATATTTGTGGGGGTAAAAAATTATCTGGACCTATTTGCAGATCCTGAATTTTACTTATCACTGGGGGTAACTATTTTATTTGTTGTTGTTTCTGTCATATTATCTACCGGCCTGGGTCTGGGAGTGGCACTGCTGCTGAACCGGAAGTTTAAGTTCAGAGGTGCGGCAAGAAGTCTGCTATTGCTTCCTTATGTGACACCTATGGTATCTTTGGTGTACATCTGGATTTACATGTTTAATCCGATCTATGGTGTGGTGAATTATTTCATGGTGGACTGCCTGAAAGTTATGGGAACGGCACCTGCGTGGTTTGATCACATTGTATTCTCGTTCCTCCTGGTTCTTTTGTTTGATACATGGCGTATTTTCCCCTATGCATTCATGATGATACTGGCATCCCTGCAGGCTGTGGATAAGAGCCTTTATGAGGCGGCAGAGGTGGATGGGGCGTCAATGTTCGTGCGGTTCCGTTATATCACACTTCCGGAGATCATGCCGGCGATCATATCAGTAGCTACATTGAGGATTATCTGGAACTTCTATAAGTTTGATGATGTATATCTCTTGACAAAGCAGCTTCCGCTGATCGGTGTTTATTTATATAAAACATCTTTCGCATCCAATGATTTCGGTATGGCAGCCGCAATTACGGTAGTACTCTTCTTTGTTGTAATGTTGCTGGTATTCTTTATGAGAAAGGTGTTGTTTAAGAAAAATGAAGCATAAAAAGAGAGTGAATATTTTTTTGAATATACTGGTGGTCATCCTTTTGATCATCGTATTGATCCCATTTTATTTTATGGTGACAACGGCGCTGAAGACAGAAGGGGCAACGGTGGCGTTTCCACCGGAGATATGGCCTAAGGAGATTACACTGCAGAATTTTAGGGATATCTTCGATCCGGAATTATTTCCATTTATGCGATATTTCGGAAACAGCTTTTTTATCGCACTGTTTGCGGCATTGATCAATATGCTGATCGGTATTTTAGGGGCATACAGCCTCGCCAGGCTGAATTTTATAGGAAAGAAGATCATTGAAAGTGCTACTCTGGTCGTATATATGTTCTCAGGTATCCTGCTGGTCGTTCCGCTGTTCCAGATTTTTAGCAGGATCGGCCTGATCGGAAGTAAATGGTCAGTCGTATTCTGCTGTATTGTCACAACACTTCCGGCAACCCTGTTCTCACTTTCAGCATATATTAAGACCATTCCGGAATCGCTGGAGGAGTCAGCCATGCTGGACGGACTGAACCGGATTCAGATCATCTTTAGGATCATTGTACCGCTCTCCATACCGGCGATCATTTCGGCTTTTACCTATGTATTTATGATTGCATGGAATAACTTTATCTTTACGACTACTTTCCTGACATCTCAGGATAATATGACTCTGATCGTAGGACTGAATAACCTGTTTAGTTCAAAAGATTATGTATGGGGAAGGATGATGGCGGCATCCTTGTTGACCGCGGTTCCGGTCGTTGTCGTATATGCACTTGTAGAACGATTTATTTCCGGTGGCCGGCTGGAAGGCGGAGTCAAAGGTTAGGAAGGAGACCGGAAATGCAGAAAAGACCAAATGTAATATGGATCGTGACAGATCAGCTCAGAGCACAGGCGCTGGGAATTAACGGAGACATAAATGTACGGACTCCCAACATTGATTTTCTTGCCAGGACAGGCCTTAATTTTACGAATGCTGTTTCAGGCTACCCGTTATGCTGCCCCTTTCGGGGGTCTATGCTGACAAGCCAATACCCGCATAAATGTAATCCGGGACATGATACATTGATGCCTCCTTCACATAAGACAATCGCACATGTGTTTAGAGAGGGAGGATACCATACCTGTTATCTGGGAAAATGGCATCTGGATGGCGGTCCGGTAGACAAAGAGCGTGCTGGTACGCATTATGTGAGGCCTCAGCATAGAGGCGGATTTGATACGTGGCTTGGTTATGAGAATAATAATGCCCAGCTTGACTGCTGGCTGCATGGACATAAGGACAGCGAGGAGGTGAAAATGTTCCGGTTAAATGGACATGAGACGGATTCACTGACGGAGCTGCTCCTTCAATATCTAGACGAGCGAAAAACAAAAGAACAGCCTTTCTTTGCAGTTCTCTCGGTTCAGCCTCCCCATAATCCGTATATTGCATCGCCGGAATTTATGAATCATGAACCCGGGAATATCAGGTTCAGGGAAAATGTTCCGAATATAGCTTGCGTCAGAGAGCAGGCAGCATACGAGCTGGCAGGCTATTATTCAATGATAGAACAGATCGATGCAAATGTGGGACGCATTATGGACCGGCTTCGGGAACATGGAATGTATGAGGATACTCATATAATGTTCTTTAGTGATCATGGTGATATGCATGGTTCACATGGCCAGTTTAGAAAGACAACTGTTTATGAAGAAGCAGTTAAGATCCCATTTATCATAAGCGGGGAAAAGACAGGGGCGCATGAAGCAGGCCGGCGGATCGGAAATATTGATGAGGTATTTATGAATCATGTGGACATAGCTCCTACCACGCTTGGTTTGTGTGGAATGAAACCTCCTTCATGGATGAAGGGATATGATTATTCTCATCTCCGGTATGCGGGGAAAGAAAGTAACATACAGTTTCCGGACAGTGTATATCTACAGTCAGTGGTTGCTACGGGACATTTTGACAGTATCAATAAGCCGTGGCGTGGCCTGATCACAAAAGATGGATATAAATATGCCTGTTTTGAAGAAATGGACTGGGTCTTATATGATCTGAACAGGGATCCTTATGAGCAGATGAATCTGGCTCATGACAATAGATATCATGATTTACGGATGCGGCTTAGGAAGGAATTAAAAATGTGGGTCGACAGGACAGGGGATTGTTTTGCCGTACCTATATAGGGCAGAAAGGATCGACGGATTAACATGATAAAGATATATCTGCAGGAACTGTATCCGGACTGCTGGGCAGCAGTGTATGGAAGAATACAGGAACTGATACAAAAATGGAAGAAAGATATAAAGGTATCACATCCCAAAGTTGGAAGAGAGGATGTGATGCTGATCACATATGGTGATGCGGTCAAATGTGGCAGTGAAGCACCACTTGCTGTACTGGGGAGTTTTTTGAAGGAAGAGTTGTTTGATACGGTGAACTGTGTCCATCTCCTCCCCATGTTCCCATATACATCTGATGACGGTTTTTCAGTGAAAGATTTCAGAAAGATCAATCCGGATCTGGGAAGCTGGAATGAGATAGAAATGTTGAAAAAAGAATATGGTCTGATGTTTGATGCGGTAATTAATCATGTATCACAGTCAAGTGAGTATTTTACAGAGTATGCAAATGGAAATCCGGATTATAAGGACTTTTTTATTGAAGCGGATCCAGCAAAAGATTACAGTCTGGTCACAAGGCCGCGTGCTCTGCCCCTTATAACTGCATATGATACAAAAATGGGAAAGAAGCATCTGTGGACCACGTTCAGTGAAGACCAGCTTGACTTAAATTACAAGAATCCGGAGGTATTGCTGGAGATCCTGGATGTCCTTCTAATGTATGTGGAAAAAGGGGCTCGTTTTCTTCGGTTCGATGCGATCGGATTTGCATGGAAGGAATTAGGAACGACTTGTATGCATCTTCCACAGACGCATACTCTCATCAAGCTAATGCGTGCGGTGCTGGATGAATGTGCAGAGGGAATTGTTATCATTACAGAAACAAATGTGCCGCATAGGGATAATATCAGTTATTTCGGAAACGGACATGATGAGGCCGGAATGGTCTATCAATTTCCGCTGCCGCCGCTTACACTTTATTCCTATTTAAGCGGCAATGCCGTTTATCTGATGGATTGGGCTGAAACACTGGCAAATGTCTCAGATGAGGTGACATATTTTAATTTCCTCGCTTCCCATGATGGGATTGGCATGCGGCCGGTGGAGGATATTTTAAATGAAGACGAGCGTAAGTTAATGGCAGCAGAGGTGTTGAAAAGAGGCGGCAAAGTCAGCTTAAGATCCCTGCCGGACGGAAGTTTAGTTCCGTATGAGCTGAACATAAATTATCTGGATGCGGTTGCCGGGGATGAAAAGGAGCAGGAATTAATGGTCAGGAAGTTTATGGGATCACAATGTATACTGCTGTCTGTGATGGGCGTCCCGGGTATTTATTATCACAGCCTGCTTGGCTCCAGAAATTGTTACAGAGATCTTGAAGAGTCAGGGATCAACAGACGAATCAACAGGGAAAAACTGGATGCGGCTCTATTGAAGAATGAACTGCATGATATAAAGTCTCTTCGATATCAGGTACTCAATGCATATCGCAGAATGCTGGTAATACGGAGAAGAGAAAAGGCATTTGATCCGCATAGTCCGCAGAAAACGGTGAGGTTAAATGACAGAGTATTCTCAATTTTAAGAGGAGAAGGCGAGGATGCGGTGCTGGTACTTATCAATACGTCGAAGGAATCAGTAACGGTAGAGACCGGTTTTGAGGGATCAGATCTGATCTCAGGCAAAAGGATAGGGACACGGGTACAGCTTAAGGCCTATGATTACTTGTGGATAAAGCAGGGATGAGCTGGAAATTGTAAGGAAGCCGGAAAGAAAAGGGGTTTGTATGGAGCGGGATGATCAGTCTTTTAAGAGCCTTGAAAGAGGGAAATATTTTTATAAGAAAATATACGATGGCAGTGTACCCTTTCAGTATAGGGAGGTGGAAAGAAAACTCCCCGAGCCAATCGTAGAGGCCAGGCCCTTATGGATAGAGTGCTATCAACATACGCTGAGGTTATTGTTCGGGAACATATACAGGCCAGGACCTGGCAGTGGATTTGTCAGTAACTTTGTGGACGCAGCTTTTAATGAGGACCTTTTTCTGAGCGATGCGGCATTTATCTCTGTGTTTTGTAATCTCCTTCACCCTTATGTGCCGGGAATCTGTTCGCTGGACAATTTTTACTGTAAACAATTTGAGGATGGAGAAATTCCAAGAGAACTGGTCCGCAGCACAGGGGAAGATTTTCTGCCTTGGGTCAACGTATTTAACAGCGCTCTCTATTCGTATTTTCACAATCACTATGGATTCCGAAAACTGAGAGAATTGGGAAAACTGCCCTTTGAAGAGATGTATAAGCCCAACATGGGACGAGTCATTGAGCGGCCTCCTTATCTGACATTGGATAATTTGAACCGGCCGGTCGCAGCATTTGCGGAACTGCAGAGCTATTGGCATACAAGAGATTCTAAGCGGCTGGAAGCAGTTTTTGAGTCGTTATATAAATATTATGAGGCGATGTATTACCATATCAGACATCAGAGCGGTTTATTTGTAACGGATTGGGCCAGTATGGATAATTCTCCACGGAATAAACACTTGGGACTTGCGGTAGATACGAGCAGTGAGATGCTCCTGTTTGCAGATAATCTACTTGAAATAATGGATATCCTGAAAAAGGAAGGATGTACGGTCCAGAGTTATGATTCAAGACGGGAACAGCTTGAAATACAGAAAAAGCAGTTGACCGACCGGATCAACCATTTTATGTGGAATGAAAGGGATGGATTTTACTATGACCTGACCTTTGGAATGCGGCAGACAGGAATCAAGACTATTGCAGGTTTTTATCCGCTGACCGCGGGGGCGCCAGATCAGGTACAGGCAGAACGGCTGGTGTCATGGCTTGAGGATGAGAGGACATTTAAAAGACCTCACAGATGTCCGTCTCTGGCGGCAGATGAACCGGGATATGAGCCGGAGGGCGGATACTGGAAGGGGGCGGTGTGGGCCTCCGCAAATCTCTTTGTGACAAATGGTTTGGAACGGTACGGATACAAAAGTCTGGCAGGGGAGATCGCATTGAACCATTTGGATGCGGTGGCAAAGGTTTTTGAACAGACCCAGACCATTTGGGAAAACTATCCGCCTGATCATATTACGAGCGGAGATTCAGATCATAAGGATTTTGTGGGAATATCCGGAATCGGTCCGGTTCTGTATTTGATTCAATATGGTGTAGGATTGTCTGTGGAGCGAAAAAAGGAGCTGACAGTTAACTGGCAGATTGATGAAGCACTCCTGTCAGCAGGGCGGATCGGCTGCAGAAGATATTGGTTTGCAGGGAAATCAGCAGATTTTCTGGCAGAAGCAATAGGAGATGGAGTCAGGATTTCAGTAAAAACAAAAGATGATTTTTGGCTGGCAGTAGATTACAAAGGGGAGAAGAGCCTGTTTTGGATAGAAGGGGATGTGTTACTGTTCACACCCGTGCCTGTGAACAGTAACGGAAATGTGGATATAGAACTGAGTGAGGGAAAAGTAATCTGGTAAAAAGGTCCTGTGAATGTTATACTATGGGAAAGTATTGTTACACATAGGTATATGAAATCGGAGACAGGCGGTGAGAAGCACGTATGGCAAGAGTAATCGGAATCGGGCAGCAGGATTTTGCAGATATCAGAAGAACAGGGACCTTCTATATAGATAAGACACATTTTATACAGGAATGGTGGGACAACCGGGACAGTGTCACATTGATTACACGTCCGCGCCGTTTCGGGAAGACACTGACCATGAGCATGGTAGAAAAGTTTTTTTCAGTAAACTATACCGGCCGTGCTGATCTGTTTAAGGGGCTTTCCATATGGCAGGAGGAGTCATACCGCAGAATACAGGGAACTTATCCGGTGATCAGTCTGTCCTTTGCAAATTTGAAAGAGCCGGATTATCAGACCACAAGACGAAAAATCTGCCAGTTATTGGTGAACTTATACGTGGAGAATAGCTTTCTGCTTGAGAGTGATGTGTTGACGGATAAAGACCGGGAGTTTTTTAACAGTGTAAACATCGATATGGGAGATGCGGAAGCGACTCTGGCGATTTATCAGTTGTGTAATTATCTTTACCGCTACTATGGGAAAAAGGTGATCATCCTGTTAGACGAGTATGATACGCCGATGCAGGAGGCGTATGTTGACGGCTATTGGGAGGATCTGGCTGCCTTTACCAGGAGCCTGTTTAATGCAGCATTCAAGACAAATCCCTGGCTGGAACGGGCGATTATGACAGGGATTACCAGAGTCAGCAAAGAATCCATTTTCTCAGATCTGAATAATTTAGTGATTATTACAACTACTTCTGATCTTTATGCTGACAGTTTTGGATTTACGGAAGAGGAAGTTTTTGATGCATTAGATGAGTATGGTTTTTCTGACAGAAAGCAGGATGTAAAGGATTGGTATGACGGGTTTGCTTTTGGGAGGAAAAAGGATATCTATAATCCGTGGTCCATTTTGAACTTTTTGAAAACAGGGAAGCTTTCGGCATATTGGGCAAATACGAGTACAAACAGCCTGGCAGGAAAGCTGATCAGGGAAAGCGGGCGAGGAATCAAACAGCCATTTGAAGAGCTGATGCGGGGAGGAACATTGTGTACAGTCATTGACGAGCAGATTGTGTATGATCAGCTGGACAATAATGAAAATGCAATCTGGAGTCTGCTGCTTGCCAGCGGCTATCTGAAGGTAAAGAAGTATGAGATCGTTGAATCAGGATATGATGAGGGTGTGGAGCGGTATGAGCTGGAATTGACGAATTATGAAGTGAAGCGCATGTTCCAGAGTATGATACATGCCTGGTTTCAGCCGGCAGGTTCCGATTACAATGATTTTGTAAAAGCCCTTCTTCTGGGAGACTTGAAAGCGATGAACACATATATGAACGATGTAGCGTTGTCTGTGTTTAGTTATTTTGATACCGGGAAAAAGGCATCCGGATCAGAACCGGAACGATATTATCATGGTTTTGTTCTGGGGCTTATGGTGGAATTGGCAGGGCAGTATCGGATTACTTCGAACAGGGAAAGTGGTTTTGGAAGATATGATGTAATGCTGGAACCGCTTCGTGATGGCTTGGATGCTGTAATCATGGAGTTTAAGGTACGTGATGCGGAGGATGAAGCCTCTCTGGAAGATACGGTGCGCTCAGCGCTTAGGCAGATTCAGGAGAAACGATATGCTCTGGAGCTGGTGAAGAGGGGGATACCCGAATCGAGAATCCGCAGTTATGGATTTGCATTTCAGGGGAAGAAAGTATTGATCGGGGAACGGTAAGATATTTGAATTAAATAAGCTGTCTGACAGAGGAACAGATCTGATATGAAAGTATTGGGTCTGTTTTTTATGATATACCCAATTCCTCTGGAATTTCCTATATCATAAAAACCCTCCGGGGAATGCACACGCCCCTCATGAGTGAAGGGATGGGGAGTTGAAGTGGGCTTGCCCACTTTTTGAGGGATAAAAAGTGGTTTTTTTATATCTGATTTATTGTTCTGCATTTAAAGAGGCGAAAAATTATCCCCTATCGCTAAATTGGGAACGTAGCAGACTTTTACAACATTATATAATAGGCATATCTTAATCAAGAGGGAATGGAAGGAGATTGTAATGAAAGAGGCAAAAGAAGTGAAGAAGAACAGAGAGGACAGAGTCGGTTTTGGTATGCTGATGCTATGGCAGAGCCGTATGGTTTCTGTATCCATTGTAGTTTTGGTAATGGGATTTCTAATGATCTACTGTACGGACACATTAAATATCCCTGCAGCACTCGTAAGTACGATTCTGATGGGCAGCAAAGTTCTGGATGGCGTGACAGATATGTTTGCGGGATTTATTGTGGACAGGACAAAGACCAGATGGGGAAAGGCACGTCCCTATGAAGTATTTATCATCGGACTGTGGCTTTGTACCTGGCTCATGTTTACTTGTCCGACAGGCTGGAGTACGACCGTAAAATGTATTTGGATCTTTGTCATGTATGCACTGGCAAATTCCGTCTGCTATACATTTTTAAATGCGAACGGGAATCCGTATGTAGTACGCGCATTTAAAGAAAAACAAATCGTAAAGCTGACATCTTACGGAAGTGTGATTACCATGCTGGCAGCAGTGATCTTTAATGTTGTATTCCCGGGGCTTATGGGAAAAATTGCTACATCCCCTGCCGGCTGGAGCAGACTGATCGCTATGTTCGCAGTACCACTTGCCGCAATTGGTATTCTGAGAATGATCTTCGTCCCTGAAAAGTATGATGTTGATATTGCTGCAGGAAACGATGTAAAGGTGAAAGATATTCTGACTGTTATAAAGACAAATAAATATATCCTCCTGCTGGGGCTTATGACCTTTATTTTCAACTTTGTTGCCAATATGGGAGTCGGTGTTTATTACTTTACTTATATTGTAGGAAATGTTGGACTTATGGGAGTTACTGCACTTGCACAGATCGTTGCACTTCCGCTGGCATTCGTATTTCCAAAACTAATTTCGAAGTTTTCGACTGTCAAATTAATGATTATTGGTTTTCTGATTTCTGCATTTGGATATCTGGTGAACTTTTTTGCTGGTGCGAATGTACCTCTTCTGATGTTTGGCGCAATCTTAACAGGCGCAGGTACTATCCCTGCAAGTATGCTGATCGCCCTTCCGATCCTGGAATGTGCTGATTACAACGAGTGGAAGGGAATTCACCGTATGGAAGGAACCATGGGCAGTATTACCGGGCTTGGGGGGAAGATCGGTGCAGCACTGGGTGCCGGAGCACTCGGAATTCTGCTTTCGGCAGTCGGATATTCAGGAGGTGCAGCTGATGTAACACCGGCAGCTATTACGATGATCCGGATGCTGTACAGCCTGGTACCAATGGTACTGTATGTGCTCACAGCTCTCTCATTGAAAACATATAAGCTGGATAAGCTGATGCCGCAGATCAAAGAGGAGAACAATGCACGCAGAGAGGCAGCGGAGCATCGCGAAAAATAGTATTGGGTAGAAAGAATTATTAAAATAGGCAGTGTAAAGAAGCCTAAAAAATCAGGAGACGGAAAAATGAATGAAAAGCAGTTATACATACCAGAGGATGATCCTTATTTTTCACATCCGTATATTGATGTGGAAGAGTGGAGAGACAAACCGGTCCGGCATTACTTTGTGCATGGGGGATTCGAAGGGACAGAAATAGATGGCAGCCAGGTGAAGTTTTGCTTCTATTTTCCGGAAAAAGAGAAATATGAGGGCAGATTTTTCCAATATTTGTCTCCTGCACCGGAGGATGAGCATGAAAGTGAACATCTGACAGGAGAAGATGATAAAATCACGTTTGCACTCACTCACGGAGCATATTATGTGGTATCCAATCAGGGGGGATTTGTATTCCCCATGGGGGAACGGCTTTACAAGGCAAGTGCCAATTGCGCACAGTTTAGCCGCAGGATCGCCCAAAGAGTATATGAATATGAACACAGACCTTATGGATACGTCTTTGGGGGCAGCGGCGGAAGCTTTAAGACGATCAGCTGTGTCGAGATGACAAAGGGCATCTGGGACGGAGGTGTCCCCTATGTCATTGCCAATCCGATGGCAACACCGAATGTCTTCTGCCCAAGAATGCGTGTCATGCGTGTACTGGGAGAAGATGGTCTTAAGAAGCTGGTGGACAGGATGGATGCCGGCGGAAGCGGGGATCTGTATGAGGGATTGGACGAAAAGCAGAGACTGGTTCTTGAAGAAGCGACAAAGATGGGATTCCCGAAAAGGGGATGGTTCAGCTGGCCGTTCATGGGAGACGGCGCGCTGATGACCTTGACTCCGTATGTATATTCCATTGCTCCTGAATATTTTCAGGATTTCTGGACAAAGCCGGGATATGAGGGAACCAATCCTGATAGCACGGAGGTCCGTGACCGGCTTAAGTTTGTAACAACGGTAAAAGAACTGATTCCGAGAGTCAGGGAAAAGAGTGAGGATAAGTTTACAAGTGTCGATAACAGCTGGATCAATACCATGATAGGCAACCAGGAGACGCCGCATGTGCGCCTGAGTGAGCAGCCTCCGGCAGATGCATACCTTTTTCACTGCCGGCTGCGTGTCTTAAGCGGAGATGCAAAAGGCGCGGAATGCCCTGTGGAATCTATTGAGAGCGGAGTTGTTATAGTGGGTTCTGCATTTGATGGTTCCAATTCCGGAAATGCGCTGGAAGGGCTTAAGGCCGACGATCAGGTGATGATCGATAACAGCGATTATCTGGCTATGCAGACTTTGCAGCGCCATCAGATCCCGGATGTAAGCTATAAAGTATATGATCAGTATCGGGATCAGGATGGAAAACCGCTATATCCACAGCTCCCGGTTCTAATCGGACCTCAGATTGCACAAAGCGGCGGTGGATCTGTGCCTAATGGTACCGTTGAGTGCAAAGTCATCTCTGTCTGCAGCCTGCAGGATGAGAGTGCCCTGCCGTGGCATGGGGACTGGTATCGGAATGCTGTAAGAAAAGCAAAAAAGGGAAACGAGGAAGAATGGTTCCGTCTGTACTATAATGATAATTGTATTCATGATGATCAGGCAAACGTACTGGACGATGAACTGCATCAGGTGGATTACCTCGGAGTGCTGCATCAGGCGCTTCTGGATCTGGCAGACTGGTGTGAAAAAGGAATAAAGCCTGTTCCGACGACGAATTATACTTATCATGACGGACAGATAGAGATACCACCGACAGCGGCAGAAAGAGGCGGCCTGCAGCCTGTAGCCGATTCTTATGCAAATGGTAAAAAATGTGTAACTGTGAAGGCGGGGGAAGAGGTAGAATTTACCGCGGTTATTGAAGTGCCGCCGATGGCTGGTTATGTAACGGCAGCTACCTGGACCTTTGAACGAAAAGGTGAGAACAACGGGCCGCTGGAGCTTAACAAAGAAGATGGAGGGAAGAAGGCAAACGTCAGGGCAGTGCATACATTTACAAAACCGGGAGTATATTTCCCAACGCTGAAGGTACAGAGCAGCCGGACGGGAAACCTGGAGGATATCTTTGTACAGTGTAAAAACCTGGACAGAGTCAGGGTGATCGTGGAAGAATAAAGAGACAATATTGCCACATTTCAAATAATTTTTGGGCTTTTCAGTCATGCACCATACCGGTGTCTAAGGGCTGTCACAAAATGTAAGTTTTTACAGGAAATGAAATCTGAGGTGATTTCATATCCCGGACTGACATATATTTTGTGACAGCCCTGTTTATTGTATAAGATATGATACTTAAAGGGCATTCCGTAATACATGTCTTTCGGCGGGCATACAGTTTCTCTGCAAAATAAGGTATAGAATTTCCCTATAAATCCCCTTGTATATGAATTTTATTGATTAGTGCTTCCGCCCGGAAAATGTTAAAATATGGACATACTGTATCCGGGAGATTTATCATTCCGGGGCAAGAAGAAACACGAATTGGAGGATTCAAGCATGGAAGTAATCAAAGATCTGCCTGAGGTATTTGAGGAATTTGCCGAACAGCGGAAAAATTCGTTTCTTGCGGTCAAAGAATTGAAGGAAAAAGGAATTCCGGTCGTAGGAGCATACTGCACCTATTTCCCGCAGGAAATCGCTATGGCAATGGGGGCTGCCACAGTTAGTTTGTGTTCCACCTCTGACGAGACGATCCCGGTGGCAGAGAGGGACCTGCCGAAGAATCTGTGTCCGTTGATCAAGTCCAGCTACGGCTTTGCGGTCACAGACAAATGTCCGTTTTTTTACTTTTCTGACGTAGTCGTCGGGGAGACTACATGTGATGGTAAGAAGAAAATGTATGAATATATGTCCGAGTTTAAGGATGTATTTGTCATGGAGCTTCCGAACAGTCAGAGGGAAGACAGTTTAAAGCTCTGGAAGAACGAGATCATCCGTTTTAAGGAATACCTGGAGAAGAAGTTCGATGTTGAGATCACAGAGGATCAGATTCGTGAAGCGATCAGGGTAAATAATGCGGGCAGACGTTCTCTTAAGAGACTGTATGAAGTGATGAGACACGACCCCGCACCGATCAAAGGGCACGATCTGTTCAAGGTTCTCTATGGAAGTACATTCAAATTAGACAGGAGTGAGATTCCGGCAGAGGTGGATGCGCTTGTGGATAAGATTGAAAAGGAATATGCACAGGGCATCATGCAGGAGAGGAAGCCGCGTATTCTTGTGACCGGATGTCCGATTGGTGGCGCGACAGAGAAGGTAATCAAGGCGATCGAGGATCACGGCGGTATCGTGGTTACATATGAAAGCTGCAGCGGGGCAAAATCTATCGACAAGCTGGTAGACGAGGAGAACCCGGATGTATATGATGCACTGGCACGGAGATATCTGGATATCGGCTGTTCTGTCATGACCCCGAATCCAAACCGTCTGGAGCTGCTTGGCAGGCTGATTGATGAATATCAGGTAGACGGTGTGGTGGAGATGCTGCTTTCGGCCTGTCATACATACAGTGTGGAATCCAGGGGAATCCGCAAGTTTGTGAGTGAGGAAAAAGGCGTTCCATATATCAGTGTGGAGACCGATTATTCACAGGCAGATATCGGACAGCTGGGAACCAGGATCGCAGCCTTTATTGAAATGCTGTAGGCGGAAGTGCCAGCCATGGTGTGCCATGAAGAGTAAGACATGCGCTTCTTTGTAAAGACAGTGAGGCGTATTTGAATCCGGGTATTTTAGAAGGGTGAGAAGCATGGATTATGTAGGAATTGATATAGGGTCCACTGCATCGAAGGTGGTGGCGAGAGGAAGCAAAGAGCTGCATTTTACGCTGCCTACGGGGTGGAACAGTAAGGAAACTGCACTGGTCATCAGAGATCGGTTATTGGAAGCAGGCGTGGATGTCGGATCGGATGAAACCAAGACGATCGCTACGGGTTACGGGCGTGTGGCGGTTGATTTTGCCGATTATGTGGTGACAGAGATCACCTGCCATGCCAGGGGCGGCATTGAATTTGCCGGAACGGACTGTGCGATCATCGATGTGGGGGGACAGGATACAAAGGTGATCCTGGTAAGACAGGGAACAGTCCAGGATTTCCTGATGAATGATAAGTGTTCTGCAGGGACAGGTAAATTTCTGGAGATCATGGCGAACCGTCTCGGAATCACATTACAGGAATTATTTGATATGGCGGCTCAGGGAGAAGTGCTGCCGATCAGCTCCCTTTGTACTGTTTTTGCAGAATCAGAGATCATCAGCTATATTGGAGAAGGCCAAAAAAGGGAGGACATTGCTGCAGGTGTAGTAGAATCTGTGGCAGCGAAGGTGGCGCAGATGGCTCTGAGACGGGAGATGCCGGAGAAGATCATGCTGACCGGAGGGTTAAGTAAAAGTACATATTTTGCTAAGATATTATCAGAAAAAATCGGGAAGAAGGTGGAGAACACAGAGCTCGGCAGATACGCAGGAGCACTGGGGGCTTCGATCCTGGCAGAAGAAAAGACAAGGAGAAGACGAAGATGAACGTAAAAAAGGAAGTAAGCGTAAACAAGGTGAGAATAGATGCAGAGGAATATTTCAGAGGCGGATATTTCTGCTGTGAGGCAGTGATGGCTTCTATCCGTGATAACTTTGAACTGGATGTGCCAAAAGAGGTCATTGCAATGGCATCCGGTATGGCAGTGGGAGCAGGAAAATCAGGCTGTATGTGCGGCGCATTAAACGGAGGAATCCTGGCTTTGGGGCTGCTGTTTGGACGGTCAGAGCCAAATGGACCGCAAGATCCGAAAGCCGTGAAATGTATGGAGCTGACCCATGAGCTCCATGAATGGTTTAAAGAGGCAACGGGGAAAAAATCGGTCTGTTGCCGTGTTCTGACGAGAGAATTTGACATGGGGAAAGGGGAGCACAAAGAGCAGTGCGTGCGGTATACGGGACTTTGCGCAGGAAAGGTAGCTGAAATTGTAATACGTGAAATGGGCCTTGCCAATACAGATGAAAATCCGGCATAGTGCTATCAGAATGTACAGCGATGATGGGATGAGAGAAAGACTGGTGAAGAGGAGATAAAAGAAGATGAAAAATATAATACAGAAGGTTCCTCTGCCTTTATGTGGTGTGATGCTTGGAACGGCGGCGCTTGGAAATCTGCTGCAGAGTTATTCGGAAGGGATCCGGTATGTCTGCGGGATCGCGGCAGCATTTCTGCTGATCCTGCTTTTATTAAAATTGATCTTGTTTCCAGAGGCGTTTAAAGAAGATATGAAGAATCCGATCATGGCAAGCGTTTCAGGAACATTTTCCATGGCACTTATGATCTTAAGTACCTATGTAAAACCGTTTATTGGGAAAGGGGCTTACTATATCTGGCTGTTTGCGCTGGCGCTTCATATTGTACTGATCGTATTCTTTACAGTTCGGTTCATTGTACATATCCAGATGCCGAAGGTTTTTGCGAGCTATTATATCGTGTATGTGGGGATTGCAGTGGCAGCGATCACGGCTCCGGCTTATGAGAAAACGGCCATTGGAAGTGCCACATTCTGGTTTGGCTTTGCGGCTCTGATCGTACTTTTGGTTCTGGTTACTTACAGATATGCAAAGTTTCGCCAGGTACCGGAACCGGCAAAACCACTGATCTGTATTTATGCGGCTCCGGCAAGCCTGTGTATCGCAGGATATGTGCAGTCTGTGGCTGTAAAATCTAAAGGGCTGCTGCTGGCCATGCTGGTTCTGGCATGTGTGCTTTATATATTTGCACTAGTGAATGCGGTGCGGTATTTAAAGCTTCCATTTTATCCAAGCTATGCATCCTTTACTTTCCCGTTTGTGATCAGTGCGATCGCAGTGAAACAGGCGATGGCCTGTCTGGGAAAAATGGGGATGCAGATACCGGGGATGAGTGTGGTAGTCTTAGTTGAGACAGTGATCGCAGTGGTGCTGGTTGTGTATACTTATATCAGGTTTGTGCAGAAGATATTTGGTGGTGCGAAGTAAGTGCATTAATAAATAGGTTAGGTGAACTCGGTAAATCAAGAGGGGTAGATATTATCTTAACGACACATAATCCGATATTGCTGAATAAGTACGATAAGGAGAAACTCCTGGGGGTTTCTATCGTATACCGGGATCGGGAAAAGGGAATCAGCCAATTTATACCATTTGTTGAAATTGAACAGTATCCCAAACTTCTTGCAAAAGGCGGTCTGGGAGAAGCAATGCTGGATGATTCTTTAATTAAAATGATAAAAACTCCGCAAAAACCGATAGATTATACATGGTTGGAGGGAGGCATATAATGAATGTAAGATTTATGGACACCTCCATTGTGATGAATCTTTTGGAAATACCTAAAATGTGTTCGGATGCAAAAGCAGTTAAGGAAGAATTTTACAGTGCCGTTAATGCAGGAGAAACACTGATGTCAGGTTATAAAGAAGACTTAACTATGAAGCGACGGAGAAGTAAATAGTATAAAGGAAAAGGGCAGTGTGATTTGAGCGAATCATGCTGTCCTTTTCGGTATGTGAGGTTCACTTAAGCATTGGTAATAAATGAAGATAAAGTAAAAAATATAATTAGAATAACACACAAATCTGTCAAAAATGCAACGCAGGTGATACTATAATAGAAAGTAAAAAGATAAAATGGAAAAAACAACAAAGCAATTTAGATTTTTGAGAAATAGTCATAGGTAATCATTAGAAAAGATGGAGGCGCATATGGAATTTCAATTTTCAAAACTGGACAATTTCAGGGATCTGGGAGGGACACGGGCAGTAGACGGCAGGACAATAAAGCCTAAGAGACTGCTTCGTTCCGGGGAATTGTCTAATCTTACCACAGAAGATATCCGAATTCTCAGGGAAGAGTACCAGGTAGTGAATGTCGTAGATCTGAGGACTGAGAATGAAAGAAAATCATCTCCGGATAAAATAATACCGGGGGCTTGCCATATTGATCTTGATTTCTTTCCCGGGGAAGCTGCCAAAAAGGCGGACTGCAGTGAAGAACATCTGGGGAAGCTGCAAAGTGTTGAGCAGATGCATGAAAATATGTTAGAAACTTACCAGTCTTTTATTGAGGAGGAGCATGTCAGGAAATCACTGTATGAGTTCCTGAAACTTCTGCTTGAGACGAAAGAAGGGGGAACATTGTTCCATTGTTATGCGGGAAAAGACAGAACCGGAATTACCGCGGCAGTGATCCTGACAGTACTGGGTGTATCAAAAGAGGATATCATAAAAGATTATCTGGAAACAAACGTGCTGCGGGAAGGGATCAATCATACGATCCTTGAGTATCTCAGAGATGCGGGGGAGCCGGAGCATGTCCTGGAGGCAGTGCATGCAGGACTCTGTGTGAAACAGAGGTATCTGGAAACCGCTTTTGAAACTGCGGATAAGAAGTATGGGTCTTTTGAAAACTACATTTTACAGGGAATTGGGTTTGAACTGAAAGGCTGGGAAGAACTGCGTTTGATGTATCTCGGGTAAATAAGAAACATATGGGTTTTAAAAGTAACAAACATGATATTTACATCCTCATATTTGCTTATAATAAAAATGGATAAACGATAATCAGATAAAATGTTTTAAGAAATAGGAGGAGCTTACAATGGGTATGCAGGAATTTTTTGCACAGCTGCCAAGAGGAAAAGAGGATAAACCGCTGTTACTGGAGATGGGACCGTCAATCTACGATTTTCACGATATCGATGGGCTTTACTTTATGCTTGACCGGAATCTGTCAGGCTGTCTCATCATGATGTGGGCGAAGCAGATGGATCCAGAGTTTACAGGGAGGATCAGCCTTGATGGGAAACAGATCACACGTTATGTCATAAAACCGATGGCAGAAATGGGCGGTATGTGGATCCTGGGAGTTCCGCTTAGAGGACTGGTTACGGAATATGGAAAAGAGTATCAGCTTCATGTAGAGGGCTTTGTGGATACGGATGGAAATGAAATGAATCCGCAGGACTTTGTGGTGAAGGGGATTGACCGGGTTGATCCTGACATAAAGTATGAGGAGCATGAAAGGATTGCATGGCAGGCAGCGGCCGAGGGAATCGTACTGCTGGAAAACAAAAACCAGGTACTGCCGGTCAAAGAGGGAATGACCCTGAATTTATTCGGCAAGGGCATCCATCAGTTCAGAAATGGTGCTGTTGGTGCAGGTAAGATATCTCCGCGTTACAGTGTGAACCTGGCAGAAGCCGTCCGCGCGAGTGATCGCTTTTCATTAAATGAAGAGCTGGCAGAGTTCTATAGCTGCGATGAGGACGAGATCCCGGACGGTGAAATGCTGGCGCGTGCGAAGGAGCAGTCTGATATGGCAGTCATGCTTCTTACCCGGGCGGCCGGAGAGAACATGGATCTGTCTACCGCCAAGGGAGAATACTATCTGTCAGAAAAAGAAGAAAAATTACTGGAAACACTGGCAAATGAGTTTGAACATACAATCGTGATATTAAATGTGGGCTATCCCATTGATGTAAGCTTTGTAGAGCGCTACTGCATTGATGCACTTATCTATTCAGGGTTCGGCGGTATGCTGGGCGGACCTGCTCTTCTGGATGTACTGTCAGGGAAAGTGAATCCGTCGGGAAAACTGCCGGACACATGGGCAAAGGATTATTTTGATATCCCTGCCAGCCGTAACTTTTATGACTGTGTTGATAAGCCAAGACTGAATGCGGAATGTGATACCTATCTGGATACCTGTTATGAAGAGGATATTTATGTGGGATACCGGTATTTTACGACTTTTTCAAAGGAGACTGCCTATCCGTTCGGATATGGACTCAGTTATACAAGGTTTGCGATTGAGGCAGAAGTAACCGGATTGGGTACAGCCGGGCTTTGCGTGCAGGCAATTGTGAAAAATACAGGAAGCGTACCGGGAAAAGAGGTTGTGCAGATCTATGTCGGGAAGCCGGATGGAAAGCTGGAAAAACCGGAGCGGGAGTTAGTATACTTTGAAAAGACGAGAGAACTTGCCCCTGGTGAGGAACAAACATTCCAAATCACAGTTCCTGTTCAGCATATGACTTCTTACAGTGAAAAGGATGCGGCATACATTCTGGAGGCAGGAGTTTACAGCGTGTTTGTAGGAAACAGCGCAGAAGCGCCGAAGCACGGGACATTTGAAGTGCCGGAAGAGATCGTGGTGAAACAGGTTGTGAACCGGATGGTTCCGGAAGAAGAGATCCGTGTCCTCTCCAAATATGCACCGGAAGAAACCTGGCCTAAAGGAGAAAAATCAGGCGTATGTGAAGGAAAGACAACATTTCAGCCTTATGCTAAAAGACAGACATATCCGGTTGCAGAAATGATAAGGAAACTGGCAGAGAAACAGGAAGAAATCCGAGAGGAGAAGAGGCAGAACAAGGTGACCTTCGAAGAGGTAAGAAAAGATCTTTCAAAAGCAGCGGAATTTGCGGCACAGTTTGGGGTAGAAGAGCTTGCCCGGATTGCTGTCTGCGGTTCCGCAGGCTGGGGAATGGAAGGAATCGGTGAAGCGGGACACGTTGTGGGAATAGAAGGCTTTGATATGCCGTCATTCTTAGTATCCGATGGAAACAGTGGAGTGAACCTGAATGTGAAAAATATCGGGATGCCTTCCGGAGTGACGCTTTGTGCATCCTTTAATAAGGAACTCTGCCAGCAGGTCGGACGCGTTATTGGAGAAGAGGCAAAGGAGCTGGGAATGCCTATGATCCTCGCACCCGCATTTAATATCCACAGAAATCCGCTGAATGGCAGGCATCCGGAGTATTTTTCAGAGGATCCATATCTGGCAGGCATGATGGCAGGATATTACTGCCGGGGCATGGAAGGCACAGGGACCGCATCTTGTATCAAGCACCTGATTGCGAATAATTGTGAGAGCAGCAGGAAGAGAAACCAGAGTATTGTGACAGAGCGTGCGATCAGGGAAATCTATTTCAAGGCATTTGAAATCTCAATGGAAGTACACATGCCGGCGGCAGTGATGACGGCATATAATGCCTGCAATGGACAGCCGACTTCCACAGATGCAGATCTGATCCTGGGGATTTTGAGAGAGGAAAATGGGTTCAACGGGTTTGTCATGACCGACTGGACATCCTATGATACAGCTGATATCATAGAGATGGTGCAGGCAGGAAACTGCTGGATCACCCCGGGTTCCCTGGACGACACTTTCACAGCACAGATCGTAACCGGGGTGAAAGAAGGCCGGATCGAGAAGAGCCGTCTATTGGAAAATGTGACGTGGATCATCAGGACGATGGCGAGGTTCGCATAGTAATATGTGACTTCAAAATGGAGGTGAAGATGTTGGAAACAGAATATTTTATCTTGGAAAAACTTCATAATAACTGTGGGATACCGGTATGTGTGTATAAGAAGGAAGAGAAGAGAATAAGTTTTCCAAAGGAAGATGAGCGATCCAGCCTGTTTCAGTATGACAAAGAGTTTTTGCGCGAGGTTTGCCGGGCCGCAGACCAGAAACAGATTCCGATCATTTTTGTGGAAGAGATGAACGTATTCTTCGGTGTTTACAGAGAGCAGAAGGGGCAGTGCCATATATGGGGACCGGCTGCGCTTGAGAAGCTCAATCAGGTGCAGATCACAGCGTATAAGCATAGACATCATATAACGGACAAAGAGTTTACGATCCCGAAGTCTTCCCATGATATTCTTGCCAACATCATGTCGATCGCATTTTTTTCCTACAGCGGCCAGGCAGTTGATGAAGCAGATATCCCTGTGGAATGGAAGGACGATGAGGAGAAATATGCAGTCGGACCTGCAGATATTGAAAAACTTCAGTTAGAGAAATCCGAGATGAACCGGATACACAACAGTATCGAGTATGAGAATAAATTTGTTGGTATTGTAGAGGACGGGGATGTGGCCGCCATGAAGAGAATGATGCAGATAAACAGCATGGATGTAGAAGGAATCGGTGTTGTTGCAGAAAATGCATTAAAGCAGATGGAATATCTGTGTGTCTCTTCTGTCATGCTTGTGTCAAGGGCAGCGATCAGGGGTGGGATGAATCCGGAGGAGGCCTACGATCTCTCGGATATCTATTTAAGAAAACTGGAAAAATGTAAAACGGTAAAAGAGATGGGCATTGTTGGAGCCAAGATGCAGCTGGATTATACGGAACGCGTGCGTGCGGCGAAAGAGCGCAGGAAAGGAAACATTTACGTTGAAAAATGTAAGGACTATATCGGCATCCATCTGCGCCAGCATTTTCAGATCCAGGAGCTGGCAGAGGATATCGGAGTCAACCGCTCCTATCTGTCACGTGTTTTTACGGAGCAGGAGGGGATGTCGATCCGCGATTACATTGCAAAAGAAAGATGCAGTCATGCGGCGAATATGCTTTGTTATACGGATTACAGCATCTCTATTATTGCAGAATATTTCTGTTTTGCAACACAGAGCCATTTTGGAAAGCAGTTTAAAAAGATATATGGGATGACACCCAATGAATACCGCAAGGATAACCGGTATATCAAAAGTTATCATAGTGAAGAGAAGTAAGGATATTCTCCATAGCCTCATTTCTTCTTAGCTTTGCAGTATAAAATAGGACAGCTGATATCTGATCAACTGTCCTGTTGTGTACTTATCACCCTAATCTATTTACTTGCTGAAAATACAGCAGCTTCCCTGATCCACCCCATCAATTCGTCATCAACTTCTTCTGGATCAGAAAGAAGCAGATGATGTGTCCAGCGGTTCGGATAAGGCTCTGTGGCAATCTCAATGCGCTTGGAATCAAGTCTATAATCCAGCCCAAAGGTCACGACAATATAAATAGGCGGACATTCCTTTTTCCTTCGTATACGTGCAAAAGAGACACAGGAAAAAAGGTGCTTATTATAAAAGGAAATCTGACTTTTTTGGACTTTTATTCTCACATCTTCAATTTCTGTTACTATTTTCTCCGCCAGAACATCATATATCGGAAGTGCTTCCGAATGCTTATCAAAAAATAATAGTTCGTCACTGGTCATATTCTTCGCTCAGCCATCTTGCAATATCTCATACAGCTATTCCCTGATAATCATAGTTTTCGTGTCTGGTTCTTGCAAGACAAAAATTTCATGGCTATTCCTCCGTGTAAATCTATAATAACACATTATTCCCGAAAAATGAATTTTTTTATTTTTCGGGAATAATGGATCTTATGTGTTACAAAAGGCTGGAAAAAAGGCCTCCGCGATTGTTCCACATACGTGCCAGGAACGTAACATTTGTGATATTGAGAGTACCAGTTTTTTAATAAGATGGTACTAGTGCCTCACAAGCACTGATTACTGCAAGACTTATGCAGCGATGTACCAGAAATGAAAATGATATCCCTCTAAGGGGAGACGAAAGGAGCGCATATATGTTAAGAAAAAAGTGGAATTCAGGCTGGAAGGTCAACAAGGCAGGAGAGAGCCCGATGATGGCCGCAGTTTCAGGCATGCAGGGGGAGGAAAAGAGTCTGATCCTTCCACATGATGCCATGATACACGAAAAAAGGACGAAAGAAACGAAAAACCAGCATCAGACAGGCTTTTATCCGGGTGGATGCTATACATATACGAAAGTTTTTGACGCACCGGAGGAATGGAAGGACAAAACCGTCAGAATCGAGTTTGAGGGTGTCTATACAAACGCGAGAGTATTCATCAACGGTGATTATGCGGGCGGGCATCCCTACGGCTATACAGAATTTATGGTCTGCGCCGATGATTTCCTGAATTACGGAGGCGTGAATACAGTACAGGTCATAGCGAATAACAGCGCAGAAGAGAACAGCCGTTGGTATACAGGAAGCGGGATCTACCGGAATGTAAACATTTTGGTGGGCAATCAGATGCACATTCAGGAAAACAGTGTGAGAATTACCACCCCGGAGATCGAAGAAGACCTGGCAGTGGCAGAGGTGGAAGTGGATCTTCGCAATCTTGGAACCCAAAAGAAGCGGGTAGAGCTTCAGATTAAAATTCAGGATAGAAATGAAAATACAGTTGCATTAGAAAAGGTTCCGGTCACTTTGTTTGCGGGAAGTACGGAGCACTGCCGGAGCCGTATTCAGATAGAGAATCCATTTCTCTGGAGCTGTGAGACACCGGATCTGTATGAATGCCGGGCAGTAATCTTAGAGGAAGATATTCTGGTCGATGAGGCTGTCGAGACATTTGGGATCCGCAGGCTTTCACTGACAGCGAAGAAGGGGCTGCGTATCAATGGGAAGGAAGTGAAGCTTAGAGGGGCATGCATCCACCATGACAATGGAGTAATCGGGGCCTGTACGCTGGAAAAGGCAGAGGAGCGTCGTCTGAGACAATTAAAAGAGGCAGGCTTTAACTGCATCAGAAGTTCTCATCACCCGGTAAGCCGCGCGATGCTTGATGCATGTGACAGAGAGGGGGTTCTGGTGCTGGATGAACTGTTCGACTGCTGGACCCGCGCGAAGAACAATAATGATTATGCCCAGTATTTCGCGGATTACTGGGAAAAGGATGCAAAGTGTATGGTCGCGAAGGATTATAATCATCCGTCTGTCATCATGTACATTTCCGGAAATGAAATTCAGGAGGCGGGAACTGCAAAAGGGGCACAGTTAAACCGTGTCGTTACAGAAAAACTGCACGCCCTGGATGATACCCGTTATGTGACGGTTGCGATCAACGGGCTGCTTTCCTGCATGGACCGGATGGGAGATATCATCTGTGATATTACAGGCATGACCATGGAACAGATGATGCAGATGCAGGCACAGGCGGCTTCTGCTCCGGCATCCGATGCAGGCAGTGATGCGGCAAATGGAAGCACAGATCTGATGAAAGGGCCGATGGCAGATGCATTTGCGGCAAATCATATCGTAACAGAGATGCTGGAGGAGTTTTCCAGTGTTACGGATCTGGTTGGATATAATTATCTGACATCCCGGCATGAAATGGAGCATAACTTATATCCGAACAGGGTGATTCTCGGGACAGAGACTCTTCCGTCGGATATTGTCAGGCTGTGGAAGATCGTAAAAGAGAATCCACACGTGATCGGTGACATGACCTGGACGGGATATGATTATCTCGGCGAAGCAGGCGCCGGTGTGTTCTATTATGACGGGCGGCAGGGCTTTATGCCGAACTGGCCGATCTCCATCGCCTATCTGGGCGACATTGATATTATCGGGTATCGGAGGCCGATGAGTTATTTCAGAGAGATTGTGTATGGGCTGCGAAAAGAGCCCTATATCGCAGTCGAACCGCTGAATCATTATGGAGAAAAGCCAAACCAGTCTGCATGGCTTTGGAAAGATGAGATTGCAAGCTGGACCTGGGACGGATATGAAGGAAAACCGGCAGTGGTCAACGTATATTCGGATGCAGAGGAAGTGGAATTATTCCTGAATGGAAGATCTCTTGGCAGGAAACCGGCAGGAGAAGCAAATGGATTTATGGCATCTTTTGAAACAGCCTATGAGGCAGGAAAACTGGAGGCTGTCAATTACAGAAAAGATGCACAGGCAGAGAAGAACAGTCTGGCAAGTGCTGACAGCAAAGTAGAACTCTGTGTAGAGGCCGACTGTGAAATACTCAAAGCAGACGGAGCGGATCTGGCTTATCTCACGATATCACTGAAAGATGCACAGGGGCGCGAGAATCTCCAGGCTGTCCGGGAAGTAACCGTCACTGTAGAAGGCGCCGGGACACTGCAGGGCTTCGGAAGCGCTGATCCGGCTACGGAGAACGATTATGATAATACAACCTGGGAGACCTATCATGGATATCTGCTGGCGGTGGTGCGTGCAGGTCTGCAGGCAGGGGAGATTAAGGTGAGTTTTGAGGCACCGGGATGTAAGAAGAAAGAAGTGATACTCCAAGTTTTGTGATTTTCTCCAGCATCCTGCTCAGGGATACGCAGGAAGAGAAAAAAGCGCTGCCAAAAGCAAAAACCGAAGGCTGTGCAGAGGCAGAAGCATAGGGAAGAGAGAACATTGCAGTTACATATACTAGGAGGAAAAGAATGAGCAAGAGACCAAATATTGTTTATATAGTGAATGACCATCAGGCGTTTTACGGACATGACAGAGATTTCGGGCCTAAGATACAGCGTCCTTATTTTGAACGTCTTGCCAGTGAGGGGATTGCTTTTAACAGAGCTTACTGTGTCTATCCGCTCTGCGGCCCTGCACGCCGTTCCATGCTGTGCGGGCAGTATCCTCACAACCATGGGGAGTGCGGTAATGATAAGGATGTTCCTTTTACGGAGGATACCTATCTGGATATTTTAAAGAAAGAAGGATATCAGAGCTACTATTTCGGAAAATGGCATGTAGGGCCGGGAACTCCGTATGACCACGGGTGTGAAGGCTTCTCTCTTCCCGGCTACAACAATCCATATATCCAGCCGGAGTACCGGGATTATCTGGAGCGTAAGCACCTGGAGTTTCCGAAAGTGCGGATTGAGCATTCCTTTTTTAAAGAGTTCAGCTTAAAGGATTATTTAAAGAGCCAGGGACAGCCGACCGACATGGTCGATGAGGCAATGGAAAAATCAGTGAATGAAAGTATGGTGAAGCAGTTCGGTCCGGGACAGACTCCGGGAGAGCTCTACGAGCAGAAGTATCTTTGGTCTAACGAACCATGCAGCGGTATTATGCAGGGACCTAAGGAGGCACATGAGTCCTTCTTCCTGGCAAGCCTTGCCTGTGACCAGCTGGAGCGAATTGCCGGATCAGAGGATGACCGCCCGTTTTCGCTACGTGTGGATTTTTGGGGGCCGCATCATCCGTATTTTCCGACACAGGAGTTTGTGGATTTGTATGATCCGAAGGATATACCAGAGTACCCTAGTTTTTCAGAAAATGTGTATAACAATAAAAAACCGGAAATTTATCAGATAGAAACAAACGGCGGGATCAGCGAACATGACAGACTGATCTATCCAAATCCGATTCCCTGGGAAATATGGCAGAAAGATCTGGCCTTAGAATATGCACAGACAACTTTGGTAGATGAGGCAGGAGGCATGATCCTGGACAAACTTAAAGAGCTGGGCCTGGAAGACAATACGCTGATCATCTGGACTACAGACCATGGAGATGCCATCGCAAGCCATGGGGGACATTTTGACAAAGACTGCTATATGCCGGAAGAAATGCTGCGGATTCCAATGGCGATGAAATATAATGGAGTGATTCCCTTTGGACAGGTCAGCAACGAGCTTGTGAGCAACCTGGATGTGGCACAGACAATGCTGGACGCGGCAGGCACTGCATTTAAAACTCAGGCCGACGGAATATCACTGCTGCCTCTTGCCAGCAGAAAGGAACAAAATATAAGAGACTATGTTGTCAGTGAAACTTATGGTCATAAATATCCTCACTTGGGAAGGGCACTGATGACACAGAGGTATAAGTATATATACAATCAGGGACAGATCGAAGAATTGTATGATCTGGCAGTGGATCCATACGAGCTGCATAACCTTTACGACGATCCTAAATACCAGGCTTTAAAGGAAGATATGAAGCAGAAGCTCATCCAGTGGGCAGAGAGATACAATGACAAGGATCTGCTTGAGAGCGTAAGGAAAGAAAGAATATAAATGACATTGCAGCGGTACAGAGATGTGCCGCTGTCTCAGAATTTGTTTGGAGGATAAGGATGATGAAATATATATGTAATCCCATGAATATAGAATACCGATATCAATTTGTGGAGTCCAGAAATGGAATGCAGATCGTAAGAGAGGCGGCAGACCCGTCTCTGGTGATGTTTAAAGGGCAGTATTATTTATTCCCTTCTATGGCGGGGGGGTTTTATGTAAGCGATGATCTGGCAGACTGGAAATTTTATCCGCTGAAAGGGGCGCCGGCCTATGACTATGCGCCGGATGTCAGGGTGCTTGGAGAGTATCTTTACTTTTCTGCCTCTAATAAGGATATTTGTTCTTTTTATAGAAGTAAGGATCCGATACATGGTGAGTTCGAAGAGATCAAGGGAACCTTCTCTTTCTGGGATCCTAATCTGTTTGCCGATGATGACGGGAGAGTGTATTTCTATTGGGGATGCTCGAACGTGCTGCCAATCTATGGAGTGGAATTAGATCCAGAGACCATGCATCCGCTGGGAGAGCCAAAGGGGCTGTTTTCTGTAAATGATAAGGAAAATGGGTTTGAACGATACGGAGAAAATCATGTTCCTTCCATAAGCCAGGAGGAGGTAGAAGCGCAGATTAGTTATTATGTCAGCGCCAATCCAGGATTGACAGAGGAGGAAATTGCAGTTGTCAGGCAGTATATGACTCCATCCCCATTTTTAGAGGGTCCATGGATGGATAAGCACGAAGGAAAGTATTATCTGCAGTATGCGATTCCGCACACGGAGGATAATGTCTATGGCGACAGTGTCTATGTGTCTGACAGTCCTTTAGGACCGTTCACTCTCGCAAAAAATAATCCTTACTCTTACAAGCCGGGCGGTTTTGTAACCGGGACAGGCCATGGTTCCACAATGGAAGACAAACATGGAAATGTATGGCATACGGCATCTGTAAGACTGAGTGTCCACTGCAATTTTGAAAGAAGGATCGGTCTGTGGCCGGCAGGCTTTGACCATGACGGAGAATTGTTCTGTAATCAGAGATATGGAGACTGGCCGATGAGACTGGAAGATGTCAGGAAGGATCAATGGGAGAAGCCGGAATGGATGCTGCTGTCTTATGGTAAAAAGGTTACGGCGTCCTCTGCAGAGGGAGATCATCTTCAGGAATATGCGATAGATGAAAATATGCGGACATGGTGGAAGGCTGCCACAAATCATTCTGACGAATGGCTGGAGGTTGATCTTGGGGAGAATTATGATATCCATGCGGTCCAGGTGAATTTTACAGATGATGGACTGGATGTACCGCTTCCGGAGGGCGTGAGTTTGAAAGGCGAGCCGGACCCAAGATATATTGACATGAGACAGCATTATACGCGGTGGCTTTTAGAAGGGTCTGTGGACGGAGAAGAGTATTTTGTGATCGAGGATAAGTCCGAAGCGCAGACAGATCTCCCACATGATTTGATTGTCCGTGAAAACGGATTCAAGGCAAGATATATAAGGTGTACGGTCAAAGAGCTTCCCTTTGCCCAGAATGCATGTATCTCAGGACTGCGTGTATTTGGAAAAGGAGATGGTAAGCTGCCGGAGCGTGTGAAAGAGTTTGATGCCAGTCTGGTAACAAAGCTGGATCTGACTGTGAAATGGCCTGCAGGGGATGCTCTCGGATACAATGTCCTGTGGGGATTTGCCTGTGACAAGCTTTATCACAGTTACCTGGTGTATGGAAAAAATGAGGTGCAGATCGGTGCACTTATCAAAGGACAGCCTGTTTATGTAAGGATTGATGCTTTCAATGAGAATGGGATTACAGAAGGGGAGTTACGAAAGATATGCTGAGAATTTATGATCTGAGAGCAGTCAGTCTGTCTGCATTCCTTATCAGGGAAAATGTTTCCGGCCGGGAACGCGCTACAATGTGACCGTAATTGTGGAGGATAACCACAAGGAGACGGCAGAGGGTTCTGCCTGGTTTGAGACCGGGCTTATGGAATACTCGAACTTTCAGGCAGAGTGGATTACCCATGGGTTTGAGGATGGATTAGAACCGTGTGCCATATTTGTGAAAAAATTCCATATAGAGAAAGAAATAAAGTCTGCCAGGGTGTATGCAAGCGCACTGGGAATTTATGAGCTGGAATTGAACGGGAAAAAGGCAGGGGATACCTACTTTGCACCTGGATGGACGAGCTATCAGGAACGTATCCAATACCAGACTTATGATATTACAGAGCAGATAGAAACGGATAATGAGATACGCATGACCGTTGGAAATGGATGGTATAAGGGAATTCTCGGATTTTACAATCAGGGGGATCATTACGGAAAACGTACGGCTGTTATTGCACAGATTGAGATTCTGTACATGGATGGCAGCAGGGAGCGGATTGTAACAGACGAAAGCTGGATGAGCACCACGGGGGCAAGACGTTACAGCGAGATTTATCATGGAGAAGTCATTGATTACAGCAGGGAGGAAGATAAGGTAAGGCCGGTTCGGCTGTATGATCAGGCAAAAGAGATTCTGACAGCCCAGGAAGATGAGCCGGTCAGGATCACAGAGCGTATCCCGGCGAAAGAGCTCTTTGTAACTCCGAAAGGGGAGGTTGTGATTGACTTTGGACAGAACCTTACTGGTGTCGTGGAGGCGCACCTGCAATATCAAAAGGGGACGAAAATTACAATACGTCATGCAGAAGCCCTTGATGAAAATGGAAATTTCTATACCGTAAATCTTCGTACCGCGAAAGCAACAGATACATTTATCTGCAGCGGAGGTAAGGATGTGTTCATGCCAATCTTTACATTCCATGGTTTTAGGTACATTCAGATTCTGGGTCTAGAAGAACTGCCAAACCCGGAAGATTTTACTGTCTGTGTGATGCACACAGCGTTGGAGCAGACTGGAACATTTTCCTGTTCTAATGACCTGGTGAACAGACTGTGGAAAAATATTGACTGGACGATGCGCAGTAATTATCTGGATATCCCGACAGACTGCCCGCAGCGGGATGAAAGACTAGGCTATACAGGAGATGCGCAGATGTTTCTTTCTACGGCAGCATGTCACAAAAATATTGCACTCTTTTTCCAGAAATGGCTGAGAGATTTGAAATATGAGCAGTCACTGGGGATGGGGGTCCCGACATCTGTTCCGAATATCCTGGGTCCTTCAGGGGGGATCGCCATATGGCATGATGCAGCAACGGTAGTACCGTGGACTTTGTATCAGGTATATGGTGACAAACGCTTTTTAGAGGAACAGTTTGAGAGCATGGTTTCCTGCGTAGAGTATACAAGGAAGGGCGCAGGGGAAAATGGTCTGATCCAGAACGGGCAGCAGCTTGGGGACTGGGTCGCTATGGATATGGACAAAGGGCCGTGCATTCCAAGGGAAGAAGAGGTGTGGGACCTGGAATTTACTGAAAAGACAGGTTCTACTGATTTATACTATATTGCAAATATTTATTATGCCTATTCAACATATATTACAGCCCAGTCAGCAAAAATATTGGGAAAAGAAGAGGAATACCAGACATACCAGCAGTTGTACGAGTCCCTGATGAGGAGTATCCGTGCTGAGTATGTCACCCCAAACGGACGGCTTGTCAGCGAGACACAGACTGGCTGTGCTCTGGCACTGCATTTCCAGGTGGCAGAAGGAAACGTGCGGGAACGTGTGCTTAAAGCACTCCTGAAAAATCTGAAAGACCACCAGAATCATTTGACAACAGGATTTGTTGGCACACAGTTTTTGTGCAAAGTATTATCAGAGAATGGAGCACATGAAACCGCAGGGAGTATATTTCTAAAAGAGGATTGTCCATCCTGGCTGTACAGCGTGAAGCTGGGGGCGACTACCGTATGGGAATTGTGGGACGGCGTCAAACCAGATGGCAGCTTTAACGGTTATGAGATGAATTCCCTGAACCAATATGCACTGGCCTCCGTGGGAGACTGGATATTCCATGATCTGTGCGGACTAAAGCTTATGGAACCGGGCTATCAGAAATCAATGATAAAGCCGAGGCTGATTAAGGGAATTCCTGAAATGAAAGGTTCCATAGAGACTGTTTACGGAGAGCTATCCTGTGCGATTTCCTGTCTGGATCACAAGTATACGGTCGATATCTTAGTGCCTGAGAACACGACTGCTGTGATAAGTCTGCCTGAAAGGGATGAGTTTACAGTGGGTTCGGGAAATTACCATTATGAATATGAGACAGAAAGTTCTTTTGTAAAAGAGAAATATGACATGGAGAGCAAGTTTGGAGAGATCCTTGAAAATCCTATTGCAAAGCAGATGCTCAAGCAGTATGCGCCGGAACTACTTGCGAATGAGATGTTTATCCAGTTTGCATTGGGACATACGCTAAACGATATGAACGAGATGCTGCCATCGGAAGCAATGCAGCTGATGCAGATGATTCTGGTGCAGTGCAATGCAGCGGAGCAGGAGGAGTCATGAAAGCACCCAATATTATTATTTTAAATCCGGACGAGATGCGTGTAGACAGCATGGGGCATATGGGGAACCCGGCTGCACATACGCCCCATCTGGATGACTTTGCGGCGCAGGAGGCGGTTTCTTTTGAAAACGCGTTCTGCCAGAATCCGGTCTGTGTTCCGAGCCGCTGTTCTTTTTTAACAGGTCTGTATCCCCATGTAAACGGACACCGGACGATGAATCATCTGCTGCATGAGAATGAGACGTCATTGTTCAGAGAATTGAAGGAAGCCGGATATTATGTCTGGATGAATTCCAGAAATGACCTGGTGGCCGGCCAGATTGAAGGGCTTGCAGAGAGCCATGCGGATGAAATCTACTATTATGACAAATCAAAGCCCGTACCCAAAATTCCGTTAGATGTCTTAAAAGGGAATATGGGTGGGGCAGAGAGAGAACATGTGTACTCCCACTATGAGGGGATAAAGATACAGGCAGGCGGCAGTGATCTGGATGATACCAGAGCAGCCTGTGAGAGGATTCTAAACCCGGTTGAACCGGAAAAACCGCTTTGTCTGTTTCTGGGCTGGACAAATCCCCATCCGCCATATACGACAACGGAAACTTACCGAAGACTGATCAATGATTCCAAAATTCCGAAACGGATCAGGTATGAGGAAACAGAAGGAAAATCCCGTATTATTGGCCGCCTGAAAGAACTTACCGGGATGCAGGATTATAAAGAAACACAGTGGAAAGAACTGCGTGCCACATATTTAGCACAGTGTGCTATGATCGACGAACTGTTTTCCATGGTATGCGATGCGTTGAAGGAAGCAGGAGAATATGAAAACTCTGCAATTTTCTTTTTATCCGATCACGGAGACTTTACCGGAGATTACGGCCTGCCGGAAAAATGCCAGAATTCTTTCGAACACTGTTTGACAAGAGTTCCGCTTTTAATCAAACCACCGTCAGGAGAGGACGTTGATCCGGGCACAGCCAAAGGATTGACAGAACTGGTAGATTTTTATGCAACAGTAATGGACTATGCAGGAGTAAAGCCCGGCCATACACAATTTGGAATATCCCTTCGCCCGGTAATCGCTGACAGAAAAAGGCAACTCCGGAAATTTGTGTTTTGTGAGGGAGGACGCAATCCGGGGAAGTACATTGTGATGAGTTTCATGTGGATGGTCCATCAGGACCGCCCAAAACAAATGTATACTGGCCAAGGATGACTGTGCAGGCAGAGGATGAAGCCCATGAAAAGGGGACGATGATTTTTGACGGGAGATACAAATATATACGCAGACCGTCCGGTAGGGACGAGTTTTATGATTTGGCGTCTGATCCGGGAGAACGCTTTAATATCGTAGGAAAAATATCGAAAGAACGGCTGGCTGTATATCAGAGTGAGATGCTGGATTGGTATCAGCGGACCTGTGATATTGTCCCGTTTACATATGACAGCCGTTTTACATTCGAAAGAGTCTGGGCGGTCTGCCGTTCACTTTGTCCGGAAGGTGAAGAAAAGCGGGTTCAGGAGGCGATCAGAGAGGGTATGGGAATACAGCAGGCCGTGGAGTACTGCATCATGCTTCACAACAGGAGTGGAAAGAGTATGGAAGCCGCACTGAAAAAAGAAATCTAATTGGTAATGTTTGAAATAAAAAAGTAACAACCGTGATAGTTGAAGAAGCTGATTTCTATTACTCTTGTTACAGATAGTTAATACATATGAAATGTAGGGAAGGGAGATTCACATGAAGAAACAAACAAAAAACAGAATGTACCCATTGGCCTGGAGTACAAGAGGTTTTTCTCTGGGTGTCAACTCACTGCTTTTGATGCAGGCAACTTATTATGCAACCCAAAGCCTCGGACTTTCAGCAGGGCTTGTCGGAACACTGTTCCTGGTAAGCAAGATCTTTGACGGGGTTACGGACTTAATAGCAGGATTTATTATTGATAAGACTCATACAAAACTGGGAAAAGCCAGGCCGTATGAATTGTTCCTGATACCGACCTGGATCCTGACGGTCATCTTCTTTAGTACCCCGGCTTCGATGGGGACGACAGGGAAAATTGTCTGGGTATTTGTACTATATGTATTGATTCAGGCAGTCTGTGTGACATTCTTAAGTGCATCAGAGACCACGTTTCTTGCAAGATCGACGACGGATGACGCACTTCGTGCAAAGGCACTGACGGTAGCAGGAATCCTGGCTATGCTGGTTCCTACGATGGCAAGTATCCTTCTGCCGCAGCTTATCGCTAAATGGGGATCTCAGCCAGGCGGATGGACAAAGATTATGCTTGTATTTGCAGTGCCTCTTACCATAATTGGTCTGTTTAGATTCTTCTTTATTAAAGAAGTAGTGGAAGATGAATCTGTCGGGATTCAGAAGAAGGATGACATTACACTGAAAGAAGGATTAAAAGCAATTGCTAAAAATAAATACCTGTTCATTTTTGTAAGTGCAACCTTCTTATGTGCAGTAATCAATAACCTGAATTCAGGTATTGGCACCTATTTCTTCCAGTACATCATGGGAGATATCGGGAAAATGTCCCTTGTAAGCATGCTTGGTTTGTTAACACCTTTTACCCTTGTTATTTTCCCATTAGCTGTGCGTAAAGGGAATGCAATGAATTTTGTAAGAATTGGTCTTATTATGGCAATCGCCGGCAATATCTTAAAATATTTTGCAGGATCCAATATGACGATTGTGTTTGCAGGAAGTTTAATCTCCATGATTCCGGGAGCATCCATGCTTCAGATGATCGGAAGTCTTTTCATGATCCAGTGCATGGATTACGGCGAGTGGAAAACAGGTGTCAGAGTTGAGGCGATGATGAACTCTGTGAATGGATTTGCATCCAAGGTTGGAGCCGGCATTGCCAGCGGTCTTCTGGGTGTTCTTATGGGAGCGGCAGGATTTGTAAGCGGCGCTGAAACACAGAGTGCAGGTGCACTTACAGCCATTCAGATGGGATATTCCATTGTACCTGCGATCCTCTGCGGAATCATGCTTGTGATCCTTCATTTTTATGACCTGGAAAAGAAGCAGGGAGAGATCCGCGCAGACCTGGCAAAGAGAGCTGAGTTAGGAGAAAAATAAATGAAAGCAATTATGGTAATGTTCGATTCTCTGAATCGGAAAATGTTAGAGCCGTATGGATGTGACTGGATTCCAACACCGAATTTTAAGCGTCTGGCAGACCGGGCGGTGACATTTGACTGTAACTATGTAGGTAGTATGCCGTGTATGCCTGCCAGAAGAGAATTGCATACGGGAAGGCTGAACTTCCAGCACAGAAGCTGGGGACCATTGGAGCCGTTCGATGACTCCATGCCGGAAATATTGAAAAATAATGGCATCTACACACATCTGACAACGGATCATCAACATTACTGGGAGGACGGGGGAGCGACCTATCATCACAGATACTCCTCCTTCGACCTGAACCGGGGGCAGGAAGGAGATCCGTGGAAAACAAATCAGGAACTACTGGATGCAGCGGCAAAGAGGCAGTTAGTGGGCCCGGTCAATTATTTTGACAAGGCAAACCGTCAGTATATAGACTGTGAGGAAAAGATGCCTCAGGCCAGGACTTTCCAGGCAGGATTAGACTTTTTGGAGCAGAATCACAGGGAAGATAATTGGTTCTTACAGATTGAAACTTTTGATCCACACGAACCATTTTTCACTCAGAAGGAGTATAAGGAGCAGTTTGCGCACGAGTATAAAGGACAAATGGGAGACTGGCCTCCTTACTATTTCGTGACAGAGGGTGAGGATGATGTTAAGCATATGCGTCTGGAGTATGCAGCGCTGATCACGATGTGCGACCATTATCTTGGAAAAGTTCTGGATAAGATGGACGAATATGGGCTGTGGGAGGATACGATGCTGATCGTGAACACGGACCATGGATTTCTGCTGGGAGAGCATGACTGGTGGAGCAAGTCGATCATGCCTGTTTATGAGGAGATTTCCCATACACCACTGTTCATCTACGATCCGGTGAGCAAGACGGCAGGTGAGCGAAGAGGAGCATTGACACAGACCATCGATCTGCCGGTGACGATCCTGGATTTCTTCGGTATGGAGATTCCAAAAGATATGCAGGGGAAATCCCTGTTCCCGGTGATCAGGGAAGGGAAAAAGGTGCGGGAATATGCGATTTTCGGTTATCATGACGGTCATTGCAATCTGACAGACGGCAATTGGGTATATATGAAAGCGCCTCTGGATAAAACAGAGCTGAATGAGTATACGCTCATGCCGACTCACATGAACAGCCGTTTTCCTGTGGCAGAGCTTCAGGATATCCGGTTAGAGGAACCATTCTCCTTTACAAAGGGATGCCGGACTATGAAGGTTGGCGCTAAGACAGGAATGAATGATGCAGTCAACTTTGGCACAAAGCTTTTCTGCCTGGAAGAAGATCCGAAGCAGGAGCATCCTCTTATGGATATCGAAAAAGAGACTGAGCTGGCGAACGAAATGGTGAAGCTGATGCGGGAGAACGACTGCCCTGCAGAACGATATGCCAGATTTGGATTCCCGGAACAGGGGGAGGTGACGAAAGAGCATATCCTGGCGGCAAGGAAAGCAGAGATAGAAGACCGGATTCCGGAGGGATTGAAGGACTTGGAATGGGAGCGCGGTGCAGTGAATATGTATCATGCGGTGAAACGGTTCCTTGGTGAGGGGGCTGATAAAGCGCAGGAACTTTTAATTCAGAAGGCAGAAGCAGGGACGATTACCAGATCCTCTGTGGGAGCTTGGATGATGGAAATCGCCCCGGCAGGAATCAAGGATATGATGTGGTATTTTGCAGCACTGGCAAGCAGGACTGAGTAAAAATCACTCAGCGTTTAATAGCTTATGCTTTGTACGATATTCCTTCGGCGTCATATGATGCTTTTCGTAAAATAAGGTATAAAAGTAACTTCGGTTGTCCCCCACTATTTATGCCAAAGAGACATAAATAGTGGGGGACACTGATAGGGTTAAATTTTAAACAGCATAATTTTATTCCAACTTTTTGAAAATCCCATTTCATTTAATAACTTTTCTTCATTAATATGAGGGCATTTGTCTAAAATATCTTTCATCAATCGAGTTAAAGCAGTTTTTAGAAATATGAAATCATCATAATCTATTAGATATCTTAACGCAATAAAGACAGCAAATAAATCATGTTTTCCATTTATATACTGCCCATTCTTGAATGGGATTTGAAGTTTTTTATGTAATGGCAGATTAGGGATTGACTCGTTTATATTAAATGAATATAGGCGTTCGCCATGAGCACATACATTTCTGCAACTTGCTAAGACGCGAAGAAATTGATGGAGCTGTCTTTCTGAAATATTTCCGAAATTCAGGCTGATTTTTGTTTGAATATCATTAGGCATATATTGATACATTTTGGAAATTTGTCCAAAAGTAAAAGTATTGACAGCTACCCAAAGTGGGATATTTCCGTATGTCTTAGCATGATGCGTTATATAGTTATAATGGCTCGGAAGTGAGATAGCTTGATTTAAAGAATTTATCAGACGATTAACATCTTTATAGTTCTTTTTAGTGATTGTGTAATTTTGGGCAGATAAATACTCGAATTGATTTTCACCATGCTTTTCACAAAAATAATAAGATAATAAAGATTTTATATTACGCTCTACGTGAAGTATGTATTTTAAAAATAATATGCGAAGTTCTTCGTCAAAATAATAAAAAGCAAGTAACTCTTCAAGGGTTACACCATAAATATATTTTCCGGAAGGTGCATGTTTAAAAAGATTTTTATAACCACCAATAAGTGCGTAATAGCTCATCTTGGATAAAATTTTCTCAGCATATTCTTCATCAGATATAGTCAGTTGTTTATTATTTCTTAAAAAGTTTATTTGTTCTTTATATGTAAGGAATGTTTTATTCACTACACATCCTCCTTTATAAACTATGCTAAAAAAGAGGAGTCCACGCATGGACTCCCCCGGCTACGCGCCTCGCAAGCAATCGTAGCGCAACCACTAAAAATACTATACCTTATGCCAGAGGATAAGTCAACATATTTTAGAGTGGCAATAATAGTTTATACATTGACTGTCAAAATATGATAGAGGCAAGCGGATATTTTTACTGTTAGTAAAAAAATAATATTTTTAGCAGCAAACAAATGCTAATTTTTGTAATCATCATATGATACAGAAAATGAGTGTGCTATAATTTATTTTATAAAAGTATCATATATGTTATATGGTTTATCTGAATCAGAGGAGAAAAGATGAGAGAAGAAATACCATTTATTATAAACAAAATCAGCGCTAACAGAGAAATATCCATGCATGTTTTTGACTGTAATGGCAGGATGCTGGTATGTTCCTCCAGTGAGTGGGATGAGGAAGATCCTTTCCGTTCGGATGCCTCTCTTTATCATATGATTAAGGAACGGACAAAACCGGAAGGAACCGTGATTGAATACGAACAGGATGAGGCGGTTTATTTTTCCTTCTGTGACAAAGAAGAGAATCTGTATGTGGGCGGGCCGGTATGCACAGGAGAGTTGAACAGCGGATTTCTGTTCCGTTACTGAAAGATCCATCATCTTATACAAAAGAGATTACGCCTTCCTGCGCTAAGTCTTTTAGAAACCGCAAATCTCCTTTCTATTGCCATATTTATGGTCAATGGAACACAGCAAGAGGAAATGGCTCTGTTAGAGATCAACCACATTGACTCTGGTGCACACAATAGACACAATGAAATGCTCAACTACAGGCAGAAAGTGACAGAAGCCGAGGCAGGGCACATTCACAATGAGTATGAACAGCAGTATCTTGCGGATATCCGGGAAGGAAGAGTGGAGAAATTTCAGAATGTCAATATTAATATGAAAGAACTGACAAATGAAGTCGGCATACTTGCAGAAAATAATCTAAAGCAGTCAGAATATATGATAGTGGCTGGAATTACGCTTGTTGCCAGAGCTGCAATGGAAGGCGGGGTTCCTGCATCATCGGCATATTCTTTGAGCGAGATTTATATGCAGAGGCTTGCAAAATGCCGGAGCGAGGCAGAAATGTACCGGTTGTACATGGAATGCCAGAGAGAATTTGCAGGAAATGTTAAGAAGATCAGGGATAAAAAAAGAAATGCTTATTATGTAGAACAATGTAAAGACTACCTGACGCAGAATATTCATAAAAAGGTGACAGTGCAGGAGATTGCAGATTTAATAGGGATTAACCGGACCTATCTTTCCGGACAGTTTTCAAAACAGGTGGGGATGTCAATTTCACAGTATAGCATCACGGTAAGGCTTAAGGCTGCAGAGAATCTTTCCGATGTTGCGACTGTACTTAAGAAGAATAAATACGTGTATATGGTAGCATTGATGTATTTTTAGTTACAGCAATCTGGTGCTTGAGAAAAAACAAATTGAGGAAGGACAGACATTAAGTGTATCTGTAGATGTCCAGAATTCAGGAAAAACAGCCGGTAAAGCGCTGATTCAGATCTATGTGGCGCCTGAAAAAGCAGAAATGATTCATCCGGTCCGGGAACTCAAGGCATTTGAGAAGGTTTATCTTGAGCCGGGAGAGAAAAAGACGGTTACCATAGAATTAAGTCCGGGGGCCTTTGCCCACTGGAACCCGATTGCAAAGAAATGGAGGGCTGAAAATGGCAGTTATGCAGTCCAGGTTGGCCTGAATGCTCATGATATCGTATTAGAAGAGAGGGTAAGAGTCAATGCAGATCCTATCCCTCCGGTTGGAGGATATACGCTTTCAACATCTATGATCGAGGTGGTAAAGACCAAAAAAGGGAGATCTTTTCTGGACAGTACGATTAGATATGTGCTTCGTGGAATGGCACAATTATATATGTCGGAAGATGTTGCGCAGATGCTAGATCAAATGGGGGATCAGATTACTCTGGATACAGTGGATATGCTTGCCCAAAAGACAGGGCACGGGGCACCGGCAGACGGAAACAGTGGTTTAGATGCAATTTTAGGTCAGCCGCTGTCCCTGCTTAACAGCTTTCTGCCGGAAGAAGAAAAAGAAAAGTTAAATGCACTGCTTATGGAATTGAACCGGTAATCAAATCATTGATACATGGGAAACAACTAGAAAAGTGGTAGAGAATAGTGCATCAGGCTTAACAAAAGTACAGTTGCCGGGAAAAATCGGAATAGCAGTGCTGCAAAAAGAGATGAAATAAAATGTGCTATAGAATTTTATACGAGGTGGCTGTGAGTCGTATGCGTTACAGCCACCCCCGTCTGGATTAGAAATTATTCAAGGATTTCATTTACCTTATCTATAGTAAGATTGCATAATGCAGCAATGTCTTCTGATGTTTTCCCTTGCATATGAAGTTTAAAAACTTGCCGGGCACATTGTATCCCTCTCTCTTCAGCACTGCTGATTTGGGTATTATAATCTTTCAGAGCCTTCTCCCGGGCTTCGTATTCGAGTCTTTTTTGTTCATCCGTACTCAGGTCCAACAGGGTCTGATATGCTTCATCGAGATATTCGTTTGTCTTAGCCATACGTTTAAACTCCTCTCTGTTTTTTCCACTGAAAAACTTCATCCATGCAATGATATCCTCGCCCGTTTTGACCTCTGCTGGAAGCTTCTTTAAATCTAATATTTGAACTTCCATTTTATCAGAATAAATGCGATGTGTTTTATCATCGCAAAGATGTATGCATCGGTAGGATTCATTATCACCAGGAAAGTGGATAAAATCCAGGATACTCACATGGATACATTTCTGTAATTTGTCATAGGATTCGCCCTTTTTAATCTGACTCTTTTCATATCTGTCCGTTTAAATTTATATTAGTCTATCGGTGCACTTTACTGCCGATCTCCATGATCCTGTCATAACATGTATCAAAGAACATCTGATAGCTTTTGCAGAAGTAATTCTCATACAGCCCGGTCCCGGGATTGAGATCCCGGTTCCGCTGACATCCGCCCCGGCAGATTCTGTAATACTTACAGACTCCACATTTTTCATCTAATTTCATAGACCGTTCTACAAACCCGATCTCTTTCCTCATTTCATTGATATGATCCATCCTGTGTTCATTAAAATTCCCAAGACAGTATTCATCCAGCATATAGAAATCGCAGGGATAGACGCTGCCGTCAGCTTCTACCACATTCTGAATACCGCAGGTTCCCCTCTGGTCGCAGGATTCCGCCATGTAACCGGCAGCCAGGCCGATATAATTCTCGAACTGGCGGATGTAAGGCTGGCAGCCGTGTTTTAAATCTTCATACCACAGATCAAACAGAGTGACCAGGAACTGCCCGTATTTTTCAGGGGGAAGGGAGAACGGTGTCTTTCCGTGTCCCTCATCAAGCGGATCAAGGCAGGCAATATACTGCTGGTAATTCCACCCCCGCTTCTGATAACTGTGGTAAATAGTGCGGATGTTATCTGCTATCGCAGGGGTCACGACAGTCAGGATATTATAATCCACCCCATATTGGTCCATAAGCTTTGCTGCTTCGTTAATCCGGGCATAAGTATCACCGCCATTTTTCGTATGGCGAAGAGCATCGTGGGTTTCCTTTGTTCCGTCTACAGACAGCCCGATGAGAAAATGATTCTCCTGAAAAAAACGGCACCATTCTTCATCGATCACGTAACCGTTAGTCTGCAGGGCGTTATGTACCTGGATCTGGTTCTTATTATACTGCTTCTGATATGCAACCGCCTTTTTGAAAAAATCCAGTCCCCTTAAGGTCGGTTCTCCGCCCTGGTAGGCATAGCTGATCATTCCTTTTGCACGGAGCATGGTCTTTCGGATGATATTTTTTAAGGTCTGTTCAGACATGAATCCGAAAGACTCCTGGGTACGTTTCTGTGCCTCATCACAGTAAAAGCAATAGTCGCAGGACATATTACACATACTGGAGGACGGCTTCATTAAAACACTGATTGCCGGCATGGCGGCACCTCCTTCTATTTATATGGGTATTTATATGTGTATCACATGGGTCAAAGTGTAGTACCCGACCTCAAAGCCTCCGCATAATACCATCACAAGGATGGGATTTAATTTTACCTTACGCAGAAGGAACATTGCAACGATAAAGTACAGGATCATCCTGAATTCTACATTTCCACCCGTAAAAGAAATAGTCTTGTTTCTAAAGAAAGCCGATACGAGTATGGTGATCCCGGCGTTGGCGATCAATGCAACTACTGCCGGACGCAGCGCCCCTAAAGTTCCCTGGAGAAGGGAGAGGTTCCGGTACTTGGTATAAATAAATGCCAGCAGTGTAACGAAGATGCAGGAAGGCAGGATGCAACCCATTGTGGCGACAAGTGCCCCTCCGGGGCCTGCGATCTGGGTGCCTACAAAGGTGGCCGCATTGATGGCGATGGGTCCTGGCGTCATCTGGGAAATGGTGACAAGGTCGGTAAATGCATCCAGAGTCAGCCAATGGTTCAGTGTGACAACTTGTTCCTGGATCAGAGGCATGGCAGCATATCCGCCGCCGAAGCTAAAGCATCCGATCTGCAGGAAACTAAGAAATAGCTTTAGATAGATCATTTTTTCCACCATCCTTTCTCAGCGCCCATGGTGCGGACCAGTCCAAATACTGCAACCGCAAGAATGATGATCACAACGTTGACGTTGAAAAAATAACTGATACAGAAGCTGAGTACCATAATGACCATATTGATCCAGTCACGTGTTTTCACGATGCCGCTTCCCATATCATAGACAACAGACGCAATGACAGCGCCCACGCCGGCACTCATTCCATTTAATACAGCAGAGATATAAGGGTTTGTACTAAAAGCTTTATAAAAGAAGGAGATGACGGATAAGATGATCATCGGCGGCAGAACGGCTCCCAGCACAGCGACCAGGACTCCCTTAAGACTGCAGAGCTTATAGCCGACTACGATGGCGCCGTTGACCGCGATCGGTCCCGGTGAGGATTGTGCGATCGCCACCAGGTCCAGCATTTCTTCTTCATCGATCCAGTGGTAATGGTCCACAAATTTGTCTTTTAATAAAGTAACGATGACATAACCGCCGCCGAAGGTAAAAGCGCTTAAATATAAGGTTGCAAAAAATAAGGTGAACAGAACATGTTTTTTATTATTGGGGTCTAATTCTCTCATGATAATCCCTCCAGTCAGTAACAGTATAGTCCTTATTGATTCATAACTCAAATAGTATTATTGTATAGTTATATATAGCGGAAATATTATGCTACAGCTCACCCGTCTGTATCTGTTCCAGAGCAAAACACTGTCCGGTTGTGGATATACTTATTATTGAGTATAATGGAAGTATCAAAATCGTGGACGGAAAATCCGGTAAAGGAAGGGAGTAAATAAATGACACTGAGACACTTAAGAATCTTCATGGCAGTCTATCAGGAGATGAGCATTACAAAAGCATCAAAAAAGCTGCATCTGGCTCAGCCGAGTGTGAGCCTTGCGGTCAGGGAATTAGAGGAGTTCTACCATATCCGGCTGTTTGACAGGATCAACAGGCGGATCTTTGTGACCGAAAAAGGGGAGGCATTCTATGATTATGCATCCCATATTATTGACCTGTTTGATGAGATGGAAAACAGCATGATATCCCCGGACATGCCGCTTAAGATTTCCATCGGCTCCAGCATTACGATCGGCAGCTATATCGTACCCCAGGCAATCGCAGAGTTTCATAAGAAATATCCTGACTGCCAGGTAAAGGTGAAGATCGAGAATTCTCAGAAGATCGTGCAGGCGGTGTTAAAGAATGAACTGGATCTTGGGCTGGTGGAGGACAAAGTGCAGCACGATCAGTTGGAGGCGGTTCCCTTCATGCAGGATGAACTGTATTTTGTATGCGGGAAAAAGCATCCGCTGGCTGGGGAAAAATCTTTGACATTGGAGGATATCTGTGGATATCCCTTATTCATGAGAGAACCCGGCAGTGCAAGCCGGGAGATCACGGATGGGCTTTTGAAGGCTCATCAATTAAGACCCGTAATCGAATGGGAAAGTGTCAGCAACCAGGCACTGATCCATGCGGTAGAAGAAAATCCGGGTATCACAGTGCTGTCCGGGAAACTAATCCAGGAGGAAGCAAAGAGCGGAAGTATTGTGATCCTTCCGCTGCACCCGGAGGCTTTTATCAGGAATTTTATGTTGATTTATCATAAGAAGAAGTTTATGACACAGGCGCTTTCTGAGCTGGTAAGAATGTTTTGTGAGGGAGTCGGTTAGCGGCTCTCTTACAGATGAGATTTTTTCAAAAAAAGAATAATTATGCAACATAAACAAAAATGATTAATAAAATTAATCAAAAATGCTGAAAAGAAAATTTATACTGTAAATTGGTTGACAATATGGGAGTGTAAAGATATAATTTGCTTAAACAAGGGCGGAAAACTAAGCCCTTTAAAATTTAGAATAGTTAATTAATAATTTTAATCAACTAAAACAGGAGGAAGAAAAATGAAGTATTTTCTGGACAGCGCAAAATTGGATGAGATCAAAGAGGCATATCACACATTCGGTATCGATGGAGTGACAACAAACCCACGGCACATTATGGTAAGCGGAAAGCCATTTCTGACAGTGATTCACGAACTGGCAGCATGGGTCAAGGAAGAAGGAATCGAAGGATATGAGAAGTTCCCGATCTCAGTAGAGATCAACCCACATCTGGATGATGCAGACGAGATGGTGGCAGAAGGAAAGAAAATCGCGGCGATCAGTCCTAATTTTGTCATTAAGATCCCTTGTACACAAGCTGGTGTGGAAGCGGCAAGAAGATTGGAAAAAGAAGGCATCCGTACAAACGTAACACTTGTATTCTCACCTGCACAGGCGATCTGGCCGGGGAAAAACAACTCCTTATTTGTATCACCGTTCCTTGGATGGAAAGAGGCAAACGGAGAAGACTGCAAGGCTTATATCCAGAATATTGTTGATATTTATAAAAATTATGGTTTCTATGGAAAGACAGAGATCATCTGTGCAGCGCTTCGGACACCGAAACAGATCGTTGACTGTGCAGTAGCAGGGGCAGATATCGTAACAACAAGCCTTGCGGTATATCAGGACAGCATTAAGCATGCATATACCAATCAGGGATTAGATACCTTCCGTAATGCATGGAACAACACAGTAACAGAGTAATTTGGGCAGAAAGAAAATCACAATGTAAAGCCTGGGTAAGGCACAGGAGGTCAGTATGAAAATCGGATTTATCGGACTTGGCATTATGGGCGAGTCCATGTGTGAAAATATTGTAAAAAAACATGATGACAAGGTATTTGTATTTGATTTTGTGAAGGAAAAGGTGGAGCTGCTTGAATCCAAGGGAGCGGTGGCCTGCAAAAATTCACAGGAAGTTGCACAAAATGCAGATGTGATCGTCTCCATGGTACCGAAGTCAGAGCACTCCATGGCGGTTTATAAAGAAGTACTTCCTGCTCTGGATGAAACAAAGATCTGCATTGATATGAGTACCATTGATCCGAGTGTTTCTGTAGAAATTGCAGAGATGGTGAAAGCCACAGGTGCGCAGTTCGCAGATGCACCTGTCGTAAAATCTAAACCGGCTGCGGTTGCAGGAAAACTGGGGATCTATGTAGGCGGAGATGAGAAAACCTATGAGAAGATAAAACCAATTCTTGCTTATATGGGTGAAAATATCATACGAATGGGAGACAACGGAAAAGGACTGGTTATGAAGATCTGCCATAACGCATTAGTTTCCCAGATCCAGAACGGGGTGAATGAGACTCTGACTCTGGCTGGAAAGAACGGGATCGATGTGGATCAGTTTACGACTGCTGTATCCTACGGCGGGGGACAGAACTTCTACCTTGACAGCAAGGCTGCCGTAATCAAAAGGGAGGATTACACCACAGCATTTTCAGTGGAAAACATGTACAAAGATGTGAATATCTGCATGAACATGGCAGAAGAATGTGGATTAAAGATGCCGGGAGAGGCAGCTGCAAAGCAGGTCTATGACAAGGCAATGGAGCTTGGTTTTGGAAAAGAAGATTTCTGCGCTACGATCAAGGCGGTACGCCAATAATTATAACGCGATGGTATATGGAGAAGAATGATGATAGAAGAGTTAAGCAGAAAAAATAATATGCCCATTCTGGATGTAGAAGACCGTGCATTTGCAAGCTATGGGCGGATCGTTACAGGATATGATTTTTCTGAATTGATCACTTACATGGAACAGAAATCAGAGGTGCCAAAACAGGGGAACGTATATACTGCCTCAGTTGCGGAACTGGAGCAGACAGAGGTATGCAGGACCATACAGAGAAACCTGTATGGCGGGATACCAATACAGATCGGCTATTGTAATGGAAGAAACACTACATATAATGGGTTTGAGTATCACAAAGGAAGCGAGATCAATATCGCCGTTACGGATTTCATGCTGGTACTGGGACATACCTGGGACATAAAAGACAATACTTATCATTCAGACCAGGCAGAGGTCTTCTTTGTCAGGAAGGGAACCGCGATCGAAATGTATCAGACAACACTTCATTTGTCACCATGCAGAGTGACAGAGGAAGGTTTCAAGGATATCGTTATCCTTCCCAAGGGTACGAATACACCTCTGAGCGGGGAAAAGGATGACCTGGAACCGGAAAATGTGCTGCTTCTCCAGACGAATAAATGGGTATTGGCACATCCTCAAAGAGAACCCCTGATCAGACAGGGGGCACACCCGGGAGTACTCGGGATCAATAAGGAACTGTTATATTAAAAAACAAAACCACAGGAAGGAAAAGAAAATACTGGACATATTTTACAAATTTTCCTTCTGTGGTGCTGTGAAATATATATTTCACACTTTATTCTAGCATAAAAGCTTAAAAAGTGAAAGTGTGAGTATGCACAAAAAAGAGAAAACAGGGAGGAAAAATAGTGGAACATTTAGTATTTACACTGGTTACGTTTATATTTTTTACAGCACTCGTAGGAGTGATCTCCGGCAAAATAGTTTCGGGCAGCGACAACCAGAAGACTTCTAAGGGATATTTCCTTGCAGGCAACGGGCTTGGAGGAACCTTTATTGCCGGCTCTATGCTCTTGACAAATCTATCCGCAGAAAATCTGGTGGGACTATCAGGACAGTCTTATGGAGCAAACATGTCCGGTATGGCATGGGAGGCTACGGCTGTAATTGCAACAATTGTAATGGCATTTGTATTCCTGCCGCTTTATTTGAAAAAGGGTTATACAACACTTCCGGAGTTTATGGAAGAACGTTATGGGACTCCGATCCGCAGAATGGTATCTGTCTTATTCCTGATCGGTTATCTCCTAGTAGGTATTCCGGTTTGTCTGTATGCGGGTGCCATTGCATTTAACCAGATCTTTGACCTGGGAAGCATCTTCGGAATCAGCTCCGGTACGGCACTTACCGTTCTGATCGTGCTGGTTGGCATCATAGGAGCACTTTATGCGGTGGTTGGCGGTATGAAGGCGGTTGCCGTATCCGATACCATCAATGGCGTCCTGCTGGTTTTAGGTTCCGGTCTTGTAGTGATCTTTGGATTTATCGCTCTTGGAAAGGCAAACGGAGGCGGCTTTGCAGCCGGTGTGGCGGATATTCTGAATCACGCTCCTGAAAAATTGAATGCGATCGGTGGAAAAACAGATCCGGTGCCATTTGCATGTATCTTTACTGGTATGCTGCTGGCAAACCTGTTCTACTGGGGAACAAACCAGGTACTGATCCAGAGAGCACTGGGAGCTAAAAACCTGAAAGAAGGACAGAAAGGTGTTCTGATCTCCGGTCTGCTCAAGATGATGGTTCCTTTCTTACTGGTAATGCCGGGCGTTATCGCAGCAAGACTTGTTCCGGGATTAGAGAGCAATGACTTTGCTTATCCGACACTGGTCGCAAGATCACTGCCATGGCCGATCGTTGGTCTGTTCTGTGCCGCGTTGTTTGGTTCCATTATTTCAACATATAATTCATTTTTGAATGCTGCAAGTACGGTATTTATGATGGATATTTACAGACCGATCTTCAATCCGAATCTGTCAGAAGAAAAGACAGTAGCACTTGCAAAAAAGGTCGGCTGGGGATTTGCATTGTTTGCAATTGTGTTTACTCCGTTCCTGGATGTATTAAGCGCAGGTCTGTATGACTTTGGACGAAGCTTTACAGGATTTTACAATATTCCGATCATTACATTGGTACTCGTTGGAATGTTCTCAAAAAGAGGTTCGTCCCTGGGAGCAGTTTGTGCAACAATCTTCCACATATTCCTGTATTCAGGATATAAGTTCTGGTTTAAGCTCATTGACACTCCGATCACAAATACGATCTGCGGGATCAATTACATGCACATTTACGCAATTTCCTTTATCGTGATGCTTGTTATCATCTTTGTATGCAGCAAGATCGCACCGAATGAAAAGGTATTCGATCATTCTATGACACGCGGTGACAATTATGACATGACACCGTGGAAACACAGAAGTGCATTTGCAATCTGGCTGGTATCCTTCCTTGTATATGAATATTTCATGTTCTCACCGGCAGGTCTGGCTACAAAGGACAAAAACATTGCGCTGATCATCGGAGTAACGATCGCACTTGTGGTTGAAACAGTTGTTTTGATACTAAAAGAAAAGAAAAAAAGAGCCTAGAGGAGGTCGAAAAAATGAAGGTTACAGTGGGAAATAATCATTTTGAACTTGTCTGGAGAGGTCAGACGATCTTAAACCATACGGAAGAAAATCCAATGATCTTCGCAGGGTATGGTCAGGAAAATGTAGATATGTACAGAGGGAATTTTAACATCACTGATTATGTGGTGGAAAGACGGCCTTTAAAATTAACGAAAACAGAGGAAAAGGACGGGGGGTATCTCCTTGACTTTGAAGGGATGATAGAGGCGTCTGTAAAGATCAAAGATTCTTTATGTACACTGGATTTTCAAGAGAAGGATGACAGGATCAACCGTTTCTGGTTCCGTGTGGCAGCAGATGCAGAGGAAAAATGTTACGGATGCGGTGAGCAGATGTCCTACTTTAACCTTCGGGGACGTAATTTCCCGCTATGGACCTCTGAGCCTGGGGTCGGAAGGGATAAGACAACTTATGTGACATGGCGTTCCGATGTAGAGAATAAAGCAGGCGGTGACTATTACAATACAAACTATCCGCAGCCGACTTATGTATCTACCAGGCATTATTATTTACATATGGATTCTACAGCTTATGCAGATTTTAATTTCAAAAACGAGACATTCCATGAACTTCAGGTTTGGGAAGTGCCGAAACAGATCCGTATTGAGGCAGCACCAACTTTTATTGAGCTGCTGGGTAAGCTTTCTGCATTTTTTGGAAGACAGCCGGAGCTGCCTGACTGGGTATACAATGGGCTGATCATCGGTGTGCAGGGAGGCAATGAACGCTCCTTTGGACTGCTTGAGAAGACTTTGGATAAGAAGATCAAGGTTGCCGGGCTGTGGTGCCAGGACTGGTGCGGAAAAAGAGTGACCTCATTTGGAAAACGTCTGCAGTGGGATTGGAAATATAATCAGGAGATGTATCCGGAACTGCCTGAGAAAATCAGGGAGATCCATCAAAAGGGCATCCGTTTCCTGGGATATGTCAATCCATATCTGGTAAATGACGGGGAACTCTATCAGGAAGGAAAAGAAAAAGGATACTTCGCAACAAAGTCAGACGGCAGTGATTATCTGGTTGATTTCGGAGAATTTTACTGCGGTGTTGTAGACCTTACAAATCCAGAAGCCTATGAGTGGTTTAAGGATGTGATTAAGAAATATACCCTGGATATTGGAATTGACGGCTGGATGGCTGATTTTGGCGAGTACCTGCCAACAGACGATATCCGTCTGTATAATGGCGAGTCTCCGATGATCGAGCACAATCACTGGCCGGCGCTGTGGGCAAAGTGTAACTATGATGCGGTCTGCGAAAGCGGAAAGCTTGGAGAGGTATTGTATTTTATGAGGGCCGGCGGAATCGGAACCCAGAAGTACTGTACACTTCTCTGGGCAGGAGACCAGTCAGTTGACTTTACGATCCATGACGGCCTTGCATCCGTGATCTGCGGTGCGCTGAGTGCCGGAATGACAGGATGTGGATTAACACACAGTGATATCGGAGGATATACCTCTCTGTTCGATAATACAAGGACAAAGGAATTGTTCCTGCGCTGGATGGAGATGGCAATGTTTACACCAGTGATGAGGACTCATGAAGGAAACCGCCCGGATACGAATTTCCAGTATTATGAGGATGAAGATACGATGGATCAGATGGCAAGAATGGTAGATATCTATACGATGCTGAAACCGTACACAAAGGAGCTGGTAAAGGAAAATTCACAGACGGGTGTGCCGGTACAAAGACCACTGTTCATCCATTATGAGAATGATGCAAAGACATACGATATACAGTATGAATATCTGTTTGGGCGTGACATGCTGGTTGCTCCGGTTTATCTGGAAGATCAGAAGGAATGGCAGGTATACCTTCCGGAAGATAACTGGGTACATCTGTGGACCGGGAAAGAATATGCAGGCGGCAGTATCACAGTAGATGCACCGATCGGATACACCCCGGCCTTCTATAGAAAAGATTCTGCATTTGCAGAGTTATTTGAAAACATAAGGGAGAAATATGGAGTGACAAGATGACATATGTAGTATTTTTTATCGTAATTCTTCTGACCAATATCATCCAGGGCATTACAGGCTTTGCGGGAACGATTCTCGCAATGCCGCCCAGTATTATGCTTGTCGGGTACAGTGTGGCAAAGCCGATCTTAAATGTACTGGCTATATTTTCCGGGGTATATGTCTTTATGACCCATGGCAGACACGTGAACTGGAAAGAGTTAAGAAAGGTTGTTGCAGTCATGATATTTGGCATTGCAGCTGGAATCTTTTTAAAGTCTTTGTTCGTGGGGAAAGAGGGGCTTTTATACAAGGGACTCGGGATCTTTGTGATCGCTTTGGCTGTCCAGGGATATTACCGGCAGATAAGACCAAAAGCGGATAGATCAGAAAAGGCGTTCTGCACGGATAGAAAGGGAACGCTGCAGTCCTATTCTCTGCTCGCAGGGGCAGGGATCGTTCATGGGATGTTCGTGTGCGGAGGCCCGCTGCTCATTGGATACCTGTCTAAGGCAGTTAAGGATAAGGTCAGTTTCCGGGCTACGATATCTACGATATGGATTATTTTGAACACCATTATTTTATTTGATGATATACATGCAGGATTCTGGAATGCAGAATTAGTGAAGCTTACGCTCATTGCACTTCCCTTCCTGATCTTAGGAATGGCGGTCGGAGCCAGACTCTATAAGAGTATGAGCCAGCTTCTTTTTATGAAGCTTACCTATATACTTCTGTTTATTTCCGGTATTACGCTGCTGGTAAAATAGGGAGGATCTTAAATCATGAGAAAAGCATATATATGCCCGACAAAGTATGTTCAGGGCGAAGACGAAATTTTAAACTTAGGTTATTTTGTAAAGACATTCGGAACATCAGCTCTTTTGATCGCACATCCGGATGATGTGAACCGTGTGAAAGCGAAGCTGGATGCTACCGCTGAAAAATTCGGCGTAACATTTGTAGAAAGCGGATTCCACGGTGAATGCTCCAGACAGGAGGTTAAAAGACTGCAGGAGCTTGCAAAGGAGAAAAACTGCAATTGTACCATCGGACTTGGCGGCGGAAAGGCCATTGATACAGCAAAATGCGTCGCAGAAGGGGAAGCGCTGATCATCGTCCCGACCATTGCTGCGACAGATGCGCCGACCAGTCATTCAGCAGTACTCTACACACCGGAGGGAGCATTTGATGATTATGCATACTTCAAACAGAGTCCAAGTGTGATCCTGATCGATACGACAGTCATCGCAAATGCACCGACAAGATTCCTTGTATCCGGTATGGGAGACGCACTTTCTACTTATTTTGAGGCCCGCGCAAATGTTCAGTCCTGTACAAAGGTGAATGCCGGACTTCCATGCGGCTTTAGAGAAGGCGTATGCGGGGAGGCCAGAGGCACAAATGCTGCATTTGCACTTGCTAAATTGTGTTACCAGACTCTGATGAGCGATGGTATAAAGGCGAAGATCGCATCAGACGCCAATATGGTCACTCCTGCTTTGGAAAATATTATCGAGACCAATATCCTGTTATCGGGAATTGGATTTGAGAGCGGCGGGCTGGCAGCGGCACATGCGATCCACGATGGCCTGACGATCCTGGAAGGAACTCATAAGTATTTCCACGGAGAAAAGGTGGCATTCGGAACACTTGCACAGCTTGCACTGGAAAATGCGCCGAAGGAAGAGATCTGTGAAGTCCTTGATTTCTGTACAGCAGTCGGACTTCCAATCTGCCTGGAGGATATTGGCGTTGACCAGATCAGCCAGGAAGAACTTCTGGAGGTCGCTAAAAAGGCATGTATTCCGGAAGAATCTGTCTATGCAATGCCATTCCCGGTAACGGTTGAGTCAGTTGCTGCAGCAATCCTGACCGCAGATGAAATCGGAAAAAGCTATAAAGCCGGGAATTTTTAATCAGGGGAGATAGGAGTTCTTATGAAAAAGATTATAAATAAACCGGAAACCGTTGTGATCGAAATGTGTAACGGAATCGCAATGGCACATCCGGAAATGGAATTTGTTGAGAAATATAAGATCATTAAAAAAAGAGACATCGATCCGAATAAAGTCAGCCTGATCAGCGGAGGCGGAAGCGGCCATGAACCTGCACATGCAGGATTTGTCGGAAAAGGGATGCTCGATGCAGCAGTCTGCGGGGATGTATTTGCATCACCGTCACAGATCCAGGTATACCAGGCGATCAAGGAGACTGCAAGTGAAAAAGGGACTCTCCTTATCATCAAAAATTACAGCGGCGATATGATGAATTTTAAGAATGCGGCATATCTGGCATCTGAGGATGGAATCACGGTTGATTACGTGAAGGTCGATGATGATATCGCGGTACAGGACAGCCTGTATACAGTGGGCCGCCGCGGAGTGGCAGGAACTGTTCTTGTACATAAGATCGCGGGCGCGGCTGCTGAGGCGGGGAAGAGTCTGGCAGAAGTGAAAGCAGCGGCTGAAAATGCGATCGCCAATGTAAGGAGTATCGGATTTGCATTCAGCTCCTGTACAGTTCCAGCAAAAGGGACACCAACCTTTGAGATCGACGAGACAGAGCTGGAGTATGGCGTAGGCATCCACGGGGAACCGGGAATCAAGCGGGAAGAGATCGTGAGTGCGGATGAACTGGCTGAAAGGATGACAGAAGCGCTGGCTATTGAACTGGACCTCAAAGCAGGAGACGAGGTTACCCTTCTCGTCAACGGTTTCGGAAGCACTCCTTTGATGGAACTGTATCTGCTGAATAATTCGGTTTCCCGTATCATGGCAGAGAAAAATATTAAGATCTACAGAACTTTTGTAGGCAATTATATGACCAGTATTGACATGCTTGGTGCATCCGTATCTGTGATGAAGATGAATGATGAACTCAAAGAATTGCTGGATCGTGAAAGTGATGCACCTGCATTTAAAGTTTCCGGGCACGTGGAAAGTGTTCCCTATGTCAATATGAAAGCAATAAGCCAGGAGAACCGTGAGGTTCATTATGGCATGGATACAAACGAAGCCTGCGCGGTGATCAGGGGGCAGAAAATCAGTCTGGATAATATAGTCTATCTTGTAGATAAGATGAGCGACTGTATTATACGCAATGAGGTTCCCTTCTGCGAATTGGATTCCCATGCCGGTGACGGAGACTTTGGAATGAGCGTGGCGAAAGGGTTTAAACAGCTGAAGCGCGAATGGCCGGAGATCATTGAAAATTCCAGAGATACGATCGGCAGCTTCTTAGGTGCCTGCTCCATGGTCATCATGGAATACTGCGGAGGTGCGTCAGGTCCGATCTGGGGTTCTGCTTTCCGCGCGGCAGGCAGAAGTGCAGGAGATAAAACAGAATTGACAACGATAGAATTTGCAGAAATGCTGCAGGCAGCAGTCGCAGGTATCCAAAGTACCGGAGAGCGTTCCTTTGGACGCGGTGCAGTAGTCGGAGATAAGACTTTGATCGACGCACTTGTTCCCTGCGCCGACTCCTGGACAGAGAATGCGTCAAAAGCAGCCGGTGTAAAAGAGCTGTTTGTGCTTGGAGCACAGGCAGCAGCTGATGGAGCGAAGGCGACAGAAAATATCGTCGCCAGAATGGGGCGTGCAGGTACAGTCGGTGACCGGAGCCTCGGATATCCAGATGCAGGGGCTTATGCACTTGGTGTGATCTTCGCGGAAATATCGGACTGTCTTAAATGAGCAGAGTAAGAAACGATCAAATAAAAAAGGTGGAATTTAATATGTCAGAATTTCAAGTTGCGTATATTCCAGTCGGGGTACCTACGTTTCATCTAGAGAGTGCCCAGGTGGAATTCGAAAAATCAATCAAAACAATATCAGCGATTACAGAGGATGGGGTATACCCGGATAAGATGCTGTTAAGCATCGATGATCTGTGCAGTTTTCTGGATACCATTGATCCGGGCCTGATCATCCTGCAGAATATTACTTTTGCAAATTCAGCTTATGCAGGCGAGGTTCTTAAAAGATTTTCCTGTCCGGTATTACTCTGGACACTGCGCGAGCCGGTGATCGATGGCGGACGGCTCCGTCTTAATTCTCTGACGGGGGCATATTCAGCGGCAAATGCACTGATGTCTTTTCGGGATGGGAACTTTGAGTATATTTTCGGAGGCCCGGACGAGGAGAATGTACAGGCGAAGATTCAGGCGGCAGTAAAGGCTGCCAGGTTAAAACAGGATCTGACAAAGCTGAAAATGGCTTCTGTGGGACATACACCGCAGGGATTTGGCTTCGGACGTGCACTGGATATTGATATGCTTCATACATTCGGTGTAACCCTGGATTCGATTGAGGCAAGAGAATTGATCGACCAGGCGAAAGCATACACAGACGAGGAATGTGAAGAGTATTTAAAAGAGATGAAGGGATGTACAGTCGGCCTGGAGAAAACACCGGATCAAAATCGAAAAGATTTTGCAAGACTTTGTAAGGCATATAAGGACTATGTTGTGAACAATCATATCGGAGCACTTTCTTCCCGCTGCTGGCCGGACTTCTTTACTGCATTCGGCACTCCGGTCTGTGCAGTCCTGGCAATGCTCAATGACCTTGGTGTCGCAGCAAGCTGTGAGGCGGATGCATATGGCGCATTGTCGATGTATATGGGAATGAACCTGACAGGAAATTCAGTATTCTTCGGCGATCCGGTATCCTTAGATGAGGAAGAGAACACGATCACGTACTGGCACTGCGGAACTGCAGCCTGCTCATTGGCTCATCCGGCCGAAGGCGCACAGATCGGTGTTCACCCGAACCGCAAGATCGGACCTGCTATGGATTTCGGATGTAAGCCATGTGAAAAAGTGACGATCTTCCGTGTGGGAAGAAAAGCAGACGGTAGCTTTCGCTTCTTCCTTGCATCTGGCGAGGCATTGGACAAACCAAAACAGTTTATCGGGACATCTGTTGTTGTTAAAACAAAGAATGCGTCGATCGATGTTGTGAATCAGAGCGTTCTCGATGGCTGGGAGCCGCACTTTGCCGTGATTTACGGGGATGTAAAAGCTGAACTTGAGATCTTGGGACATATGCTGGGTATCGAGATCTGCGAATATTGATGTGATGTAAATCCCATATCCAGTTACTGGTATGGGATTTATTACTGAAAAGGATGCTGGAGGAAAAATGAATTGGAACTGAAGGGAAATATCTTTAATATTCAGCGTTTTACGATCCATGACGGCCCCGGTCTGCGTACAGAACTGTTTCTCAAAGGATGTCCGCTGAGATGTGAGTGGTGCAGTAATCCTGAGAGCTGGGCATCTTCGATCCAGCCGGGGGTGTATCGAACGAAATGTATCTCCCGAACGAAATGCGGGATGTGCAAGGAGGAGTGCCCCGGGGAGAATGTACTGGAATTTGTGAGAGGAAAGCTGGCCTCCATCGACCGCAGTAAGTGTACGAACTGCCTGGCCTGCTATCATGCCTGCCCTTCGGATGCGATCAAACAATGGGGAAGCTTAATGACAGTGGATGAATGCATGAAAGAGATTCGTAAGGATATTGGCTATTACGAACGTTCTGGCGGCGGGGTCACTGTATCGGGCGGGGAGCCCCTGCTGCAAAGTGACTTCGTGGCAGAGCTTTTTAGCAGGTGTAAGGACGAAGGAATCCATACATGTCTTGAGTCAACATTTTGCACGGACTGGAAGGAAGCCGAAAAGGTTCTGGCCTATACAGATCTCATTATTTCAGACCTGAAACATATGAACTCTAAGATTCATAAAAAATATACAGGGGTGCCAAATGAACACATTTTGGAAAACCTGAAAAGACTGGCTGACGGACACAGAGAGCTTATCCTGCGGATTCCGGTGATCCCGGGAGTCAATGATGACAGGCAGAATATGGAGGAAGCAGCTGATTTTATGATCAGAGAGCTGCAGGGGAATGTCAGGACACTGCAGCTTTTGAGCTTTATGCGTCTGGGAGAGGAAAAATATAGATCCCTGGGGCTCCCCTATAAGATGGAAAATGTGAAGGTTCACAGAAAAGCCTTCCAGAAACAGGTGGAGGAGCTTGCAGATTATTTTAACAGCAGGGGAATCCACTGCCTGGTCGGCACGAAAGAAAAACAGTGACATATTGGAATAGAATAAAGGAGGAACATTCATGAGCTTAATCCATACAAATGCATGCGGAACAGAGCCCTTTGACAAGACATACAGCCTGGGCTACCAGGTACACCACGAGGACTGGTCGCCTTTTCCGCGCGTCAATCGTCTTCGGCAGACATTTCTTGACCGTCCTTATGAAATCGATGTGGAAAGATTAAGGCTGGTCACAGAAGCATATAAAAAATACGAAGGATATCCACGGAAATTACAGTGTGCATATGCCTTTGAAAATGTACTGCTAAATACAGAAGTATTTATTTATGATGATGACCTGATCGTGGGGGAGATCGCCGCACCGGCAAAGGCATCTCCGATCTATCCGGAGTTCTCCGTACATTGGATCATAGATGAGATCCTCCACTCTCCGTTTGAGGAAAGGGAGCATGATCAGTTCTATATCAGAAGCAGGGAAGAGAGGCAGGAGATCCTGGAATTATGTGCATATTGGGAAGGCAGGACTGTTGCAGACCTGATCGAGTCCAGACTGGATGAGGATCAGATAAAAGGTTCAGAGGCGGGAAAGAAGATCTTTCAGACGAACCTTTATCATTTTGCCGGGACAGGGCATCTGGCCATCGATTATGCCAGACTGATGAGAGTGGGGTACGATGGGCTGCTTAGGGAAGCAAAGGAACATTTGGCAAAGCTGGATATGAGAGACCCGGAGTATGCCGATAAGAAAGAATTCTACCAGGCAATGATCATCATGCATGAAGCTGCAAAAAAATATATTTTACGCTATGCAGATCTGGCAGAGAAATGTGCCAAAGAGACGAGTGATACAAAGAGGAAAGAGGAGCTTAATGCGATGGCAGACAACTGCCGCCAGATCGCAGGCGGTCCGCCAAAGACCTTCTGGCAGGCGATGCAGTTATTCAATATTGCGACGACCCTGATCCAGGTAGAGAGCAATGGTCATTCCATTTCTTATGGGCGTATGGATCAGTGGCTGTATCCTTATTATGAAGCAGATATGAAAAACGGGACGATCACCAAAGAATTTGCCCTTGAGCTGATCGAAGTAGAATATGTGAAGATGAACAATCCGACTAAGTTAAAGGATAAAGGAAGCATGGCAGTCCGCAACGGACGCGGATTCGGCGGAGAGAGCCTTACCATCGGCGGTGTGGACCAGGACGGAAATGATGCTACCAACGATCTGACTATGCTGATGCTGGAGGGCTCCGTGCATACCCGAATGATGAACCCGTGGGTTTGTGTCCGCATGCATGAAAATACACCCTATGAGTTAAAGGTGAAAACAGTAGAATGTATCCGTGCCGGCTATGGACACCCGAAGCTGTTTAATGATGCGCCTGCCATCAAGGGGATGCAGAGAAAAGGAATGTCCCTTCGGGAAGCCAGAGATTACTGTGTTGTCGGCTGTGTGGAGATCAGTCTTCCGGGAAAAGAGTATGGATGGCATGATGCGGCATATGTGAATACCGCGAAGATGATGGAGATGGTTTTAAACGGCGGCCGCTGTCTGGACTGTGGACCGCACTGCGCAAGGTGGGAGCGCTGTGGTGCACTGGGGAAACATATCGGACCGGATACAGGAAACCTGGCGGATTATAAGAGCTTTGAAGAAGTGCTGGAAAGTGTGGACAGACAGTTTGAATATTGGACGAACCAGATGTGCAGCAGCCTGTGCATCATCGACAATGCGCACAGAGCCCGCAAACCACTCCCATACCTGTCTGCATTTTATGAGGAAAGCATGGCATCGGGAAAGGACCTGACAGAAGGCGGTGCAAAATATAACGGGATCGGACCTCAGGCCAGCGGAATCGCCACCTGTGCAGACTCACTGGCCGCGATCAAACAGCTCGTATTCGATGAAAAACGCTGCACAGGCGAAGAGCTCCTTTCGGCAGCCAAAAATAATTGGAAAGGTTATGAGAAGCTATATGCTCTTGTCAATAGTTCCAAAGTACATCACTATGGAAATGACGATGATTATGCTGACGAACTGTTTAAATTTATGTTTGAGTGCTACTGCAGGCATATCAGGGGAAGGAAAAACCCCAGAGGCGGGGAGTTCAGCCCGGGTGTATACTCGGTAAATGCAAACGTGGCAATGGGAATGAACACCAATGCGTCGGTGGACGGAAGAAAGGCTGGGGAAGCCATTTCCGATAATATGGGGCCGGTACATACGGACGGAGGGTCTCATGACCTGAAAGGTCCTACAGCGATCGTAAACTCTCTTGCCAAGGTAGATCACAGTCTTGCAACGAACGGCACGCTTATGAACCTGAAATTTTCACAGGAAGCGGTCGCAGGTGTGGAAGGAAGAGATAACCTGATCAGTTTCATTGACGAATATATGTCGAAAGAGCCGATGCATGTTCAGTTCAATATCATGAGTTCGGCAACCATGCGTGCGGCACAGAAGAAGCCGGAGGATTACAAGGATATGCTTGTACGTGTTGCCGGCTATAGTGCATATTTTGTAGAACTTGGAAAACCATTGCAGAAAGATCTGATTCAGCGTACAGAGCTGCATTTTTAGAGGGGTTCAAAAGAGAGATGGAAAACGGATCCGCAATTTTAAGAGGAGAGAAGTAAAATGAAAGAGTTCAATTTTAAAATACCACAAAATATTCAGTTTGGAATGGGAAGCCTGAAAAAGCTGCCGGATATCCTGGCAGAGAATCAGTCGGACCACGTCTGCCTGATCTCTGACCGGGGATTAGAAAAGATCGGAGTTGTAAAGAAGATCCGGGATATTATCGAAGCAGGGGGGATAAAATGCACCTCTTATCTGGATGTCATTCCCAATCCGACTGTCACAATTGTAAATGAGGCGACTGCACTTTACAAGGAATGCGGGGCAACAAGTATTGTGGCGCTTGGAGGGGGCAGCTCCATGGATGTGGCAAAGGCAGTCGGTGTGCTTGCAAAATATGGCGGGGAGATAACCGATTACGAAGGCAATCATAAAGTGCCGGGACCGATCGTTCCTATGATCGCGATCCCGACCACTGCCGGGACCGGAAGTGAAGTGACAGCATCGGCGGTGATCACAGACGAGTCCAGAAATTATAAACTGTCAGTATTCAGCTATGAAAACCTGCCCAAATATGCGGTCCTTGATCCTGAGCTGATCATGACTTCACCGGCATCCATCGCAGCCTCCTGCGGTGTGGATGCACTGATCCATGCAATCGAGGCGTATATTTCGACTAATGCATCCCCATTTTCCGATGCAATGGCCGAAAAAGCGATGGAGCTGATCGGGAAGAATATCCGCAGATTCGTGGCTAACAGGAAAGATGAAGAGGCTGCATGTGCCATGATGGCGGGCTGCAATTTTGCAGGAATCTCCTTTGCATGGGCAAGGCTGGGAAATGTTCATGCAATGAGTCATCCGGTCAGCGCATACTTCAATGTTCCGCATGGGGTGGCGAACTCGATCCTGCTGCCAACCGTGATGGAGTATAATGCACTGGCGGACCATGGGAGGTATGAGGTGATCTACAATTATATCAGTGAGGGGGCTTATACGAAAGAAAGCTTTAGGCCGCAGATGCTGGTTGAGGAGTTAAGAAAGCTGAACAGAGATCTTGGGATTCCCAAGAGACTTTCCGAGGTAGGGGTAACAGAAGAGATGATCCCGGCAATGGCGAAGGACGCTATGCTAAGTGGAAATATACCGGCTAATCCGAGACAGACAACGGAAAAAGACATCATAGAGCTCTATAAAAAGGCATTATAGGTTCTGGCTGCTATTGCAGCGTTGTCAGAGGGGAGTAAATAATTGGTTTTTAGTTTTAATTTATTCTGTTCCATGATATAATTCTATTGTAATGTATCAGAATACCGGAGAAATAAGATTCGTTCGATGGGGGAAGATTTAAATGGCACGACAGGCAGGCATTAATCTTGAAAATGTAAAAATCAGAAATAAGTCCACAGTTTTGAAATTGCTGAATCGAAAAGGCGCAATGTCCAGAAAGGACATTGCAAAAGAAGTAGGTCTGACACCTGCAACTGTGACAGTACTTTGTACTGAGATGATAGAGGAAGGAATCCTTCAGGAAAAAGGCGAGATGCAGGAGGAGAGGCGTGCAGGACGCAAAAAGATCCTCGTGGATATTGCATATGGATGCAAATGCGTTGCAGCAGTCAGTATCGAGAGCAAGAAGACTTATATCTCCATCTGTGATCTAAAGGGAAATCTGATCAATGGGAAAATCATGAAAACGGATAAGACGATTGCTCCAAAAGATTTCCTGAAATTGATCGAGAAGGAGTGCAAGGTACTTCTTTGGGAGAATGAGAAGGAACAGCGCAGCGTACTTGGAATGGGGATCTGTATTCCCGGAATCGTCGACCGGAAGCGGGGCATCAGTATTCATGCCTATGGAATATGGAAAGAGGAAGTAAAGATCCGGGATATTATGCAGGAGAATATGTCCTGTCCGGTGATCGTGGAGAATAACATCAAGGCATTTGCAGAGGGTGAGCTTTTGTATGGAGCAGGCCGCACCGGGGAGAATCTTTTATTTGTCAAATGGGGACCGGGTGTTGGATCTGCGATCGTCACCCAGAACCAGATCTATGAAGGGAAAGACCACAGGGCAGCAGAGATCGGCCACTATATCATAGAGCCGAACGGAGAGCCCTGCCACTGCGGAAGACGCGGCTGTCTGGAAACAAAGGTCTCGACACAGGCGATCATCAAGAGGATCCGCTCTATCTATTCAAAGGAGCAGACACCGCGTCTCTATGAGAAGACAGGGGGAGATATCGACCAGATATCTGAAGATCATTTTACGGAGTGGGCGGAAAATAACAGTGATCTGGATCTGTCTGATGAAGAGGTGGTAAAGATTCTTCATAAGAGTATTGAGCGTATGGCCCGCACGATTGTAAATATGATGACGATCTTAGCGCCAGACAGCACGATATTGTTTGGATTCATGCTTGAAAATGAAGACATAAGAAAGATCTTTATGGAATATTGCCAGCAGTATGACAGCAGTTATACAGAAGAATATATCCAGAAGTCAGAATTAAGCCGGAAGATATACTATATAGGGGCGACCGCGATCGTAACAAGACAGTATTTCTTTGAACCGAAGGAAGCTTAAATACCTGGCAGATAAAACGAGACAGAATCAATATACTAACCGGATATGAAACAGGCGAAGGAATCATAAGAGAGATTCTTTCGTCTGTTTTTTACTCTGTCCCGTCTTTGAAAGCAGAAGCAGGTTTATTTTAAGCAATATAAAGTTTGAAATCGGAATGGACTTCTCTCAGGAATCTTTTAACATAGTAAGCACAGAGGCAGCTGTCGAAAAGAATAATCTGTATCCCTTTTCGCAAAATGAGAGATATCCTGCCCGGAAGATCTCTTGTATGATAGGGCTAATAGAAGTGCGCAGACGGATTGTGCCATACAGGGCATAGCGCCATAGGCGTGCTTTTTATAGAAATACGCAGAGTCACATTTGCCATAGAAAGTGAGGAACAAAACATGTGGAAAGAGGCAGTATGGATCGGGGTACCGTCCGGTGAACTTGAGAGATGTCATATCCTGGAGGGAGACCTGACAGGCAGATTTGCATATTACCGTTTAGAGGTGGAGCTTACAGAGGTGGGGAAACTTGAAGTCGATATAACAGCAAATTCCCGGTATCGTTTATGGGTGAATGGAAAAGCAGTTTTATCAGGACCATGTAAGGGGGATAAAGACCGCTGCTATTATGATACAGTGGAATTGACCGATTACTTAAAGCCGGGGAAAAATATACTGGCTGTACAGGTTTTATACTGCAATCCAGATACGGCGGATGACATCACGAAAGAACGGGCATCCATCATCGGGGTCCTGACCCCGGCAGGAGGACACCGTCTGGTGATGGAGGGAGATATCTGTGACCAGGATGGAAAGGTCATGCAGACGGTAACAACAGGAAAAGCTGACTGGAGAGTCTATCTGGATGGAAGCTTCTATCTGAAATCAAATGAGATCCTGATCAATATGGGGGCAATCTGTGAGGAAATCGATCTGCATCAGACACCCTCTGACTGGAAAAAAGAAGAGTATGATGCCGGAACATGGTGCCGTGCAGAAAACAGAGAGAATGCGGCAGATACAGACTTTACGAAGAGATTTGGATTTCTTCCCCGTTTTTTGCTCTGTGAACGGACGATCCCGCTTATGTATGAGACCGAAGATTCCTTTGAGGAAGAGCTGGAGACCTCCTGCATCAAAAAAACCGGGATTCTTAAGACCGGAGCTTTCCTTGTGAATCCAGGGGAAGAACGGGTGATCCTGCTGGATGCGGGGCGTATCAAGAATGGTTATCCTGCTTTTTTCTTTCAGGGAGGGGAGAACGCGGAAGTATCCATCACTTATTTTGAGAAATTTATGAGCGAGACGGACAAGATCAGAAGAGACGATGCCGAACATGGTAAGATCATCGGGCTGACAGATACGGTGATCTTAAAGGGCGGCGAAGTCTGTTATGAGCCGTTTTGGTACCGCACCTTCCGGTTCCTCCGGATTCGGATCAGGGCAGATCAGGAGGCTGTGACGATAGCTGCACCGAAGTTTTTGAGGACCGGGTATCCTCTTCATACAGAATCCTGGATCACATCCTCAGAAGCCTGGGTGGAAGAGGTGTGGAAATTGTGTCTGCATACACTGGAAAACTGTATGCTGGAGACATATATGGACTGTCCGTATTATGAGCAGATGCAGTACCCGATGGACACCAGACTGCAGGCAATGTTCAATTATGCAGTAAGCACAGATACCCGTCTGGCAAGAAAAGCGCTGGAGGATTTTCATTCCTCGAAGCTGCCATGTGGTCTGATCCAGGGGCGGTATCCTTCCGCATACCGGCAGGTGATCTCTACATTTTCCCTGCATTATATCTTTATGCTGCTGGAATATTACCGGCAGACAGGAGAAGTTAAGACAGTAAAAGAGTATCTGCCCGATGTGGACGGAATCATCGGATACTATGAGCGCAGGATCGGAGAGGATGGACTTGTCGGCAGGCTGGGTTACTGGGAATTCGTAGACTGGCAGGCTGCGTGGGATGAGTATGCAGGAAGACCGGCCGCACTTTTGAAGGGAACATCCACGATCATCAACCTGATGTTCGGGTATGCATTAAAGTGTGCGGCAGACCTGCACGAGGCGGCAGGACATCCGGGAATAGCGCAGGATTACAAAAACCTTCAGACCCGGATCGTGGAGCAGATCCATCATCTTTGCTGGAGTGAAGAACGAGGCATGTACCGCGAAGGACCACAGTTTGAGCAGTACACCCAGCATGCACAGGCGTGGGCTGTCCTAAATGGGGCGGAGAAAAAGGAGAGAGCGAAGCAGATCTTAAAAAATGCAATGGATCAGGAAGATGTCATCCAATGCTCATTTTCCACTGCATATGAATGGTTCCGTGCCATGGAAACGGCCGGGCTTTACGGGGAGACGAAGGAGAATATGATGCGCTGGGCAGCACTGCCTTCCCAGGGATGTACGGCCTGCCCGGAGGAGCCGGAGAACGGCAGAAGTGAGTGCCATGCCTGGAGTGCGCTGCCGCTCTATGAGATGGTCTGCGTTATGGCCGGGATCCGTGCGTCAGAACCAGGCTGGAAGTCTGTCTGTGTCCGTCCTCATATGGAATATCTGTCTGATCTGCAGGGAGAAGCGGTGACACCGAAAGGGAAGATACGGTTTGACTATCATAAGGAAAATGGAGAGTGGAATTACCAGATCACACTGCCGGAAGGGATGGATGGGAAATTTGTGAAAACAGATGGAAACGAGATCAAGCTGCATCGCGGGGAAAATAGAATTACTGATATGCTGATATCATAAGAAAAATAAATGAATAGGAGATAAAAAGGCGGGAGAGTGATTTCCCGCTTTTGTTGATACTGTCCTGTTTGGCGATGTATAATAAAATCGATTTAACGATATCAGGGAAACAGCGAATCAAATTAAGAAGATCAGTTTTGACTCCTCAAATGTTACATGGAGGCTGCAAACGATAGGAGAATTTGGGAGGAAGATATGAAAAAAACAGTCCGTATATTAAATTCCGTATCCACAAGAGTTATTTTAATCATCATAGCGTTGGTACTTCCATTAAATATCGTATCCATGATCTATATGAATAATGCAAGAAATACCATCATTGAACAGGCAGAGTTCAATAGCCAGAAAATAGCAGATTACAAAATGCAGGAATTAAATGCAAGAATGAAAAATGCCCAATCGCTGCTCTCATATTTTACGACAAAGGATGAAGACTGTATTCGTATCAAAGTAAAGAATGTTGATAGCTATCAATATCAGGAATCAAAGATGAAGTTTTACTATAAACTGCGTAATATGGCAGAGATGACAGATGGGGCGGATGGATATTTCTATGATTATACGGGAAATAAAGATGCAGTTATATACGGAAATGCTGACGGCGGAAACGCGATGGTAACACATATTAAAGAGATGCTGTCAGAATATCCTGAAAAAAAGTATCCTTTAGGGTGGCATATTTATGAGTGGAGCGGTAAAAAGTATTTGATGTTTCTGACATCAGAAACTAAGATGCTATATGGCTGTGTCATTCGTTTGAACACATTTCCAGATGAGGTGCATAAGAGTATAGAGTATACTGATACACAAGTAAATCTCACAGAAGGTATGGTGAATTCAAATGAGAAGGATCAGATTACAGTCTGCTCTAATGTAAAGAATATTTACTTAAATATAGAAATCAGCAGAAAAGAGGTATTAGGAAAGGTCTCCTTTGCCCAAAGGCTTTTGCAGTCTATGACCATCCTGTATCTGATCCTGATACCGATTCTATATATGATCCTCAAAAAAATACTGATTCGCCCGCTGGGCAGGGTAAACTATGCTCATAGACAGATAGAAGAAGGGAAAGGACAGTATCGTATTGAAGATAAGACAACGGCAGCAGAGTATATGGAGTTATATACTTCTTTTAATAAGATGGCTGATAACTTAAATAGGCTGAAAATAGAAAGCTACGAAAAAGAAATCTCGAAACAGAAGATGGAGTTGAGGAATCTGCAGCTGCAGATACGGCCACATTTTCTTCTAAATACATTTAACTTGATTTTTACACTATCCCAGAGAAAAGAAAATGCTATGATTCAGGAGACAGTATTATATCTATCTGATTACTTCCGTTATATTTTCCGCAGTGAAAAAGAACTGGAGATTTTTACGAATGAACTCAGACTGATCAAAGGATATGTAAAAATGGCATCTATACGATACTTTGGAAGGATAGAAGCGGAATATGATTTGGATCCGGAGATAGACTTTATCCGAATGCCGCCGCTGCTTATACATAATTTTGTGGAAAATGCTGTGAAATACGGAGTGAAGCAGAAGGAAGTACTGCATATACAGATTACAGGCCGATATGAAAATAAGACCATAATATTTGATATCAGAGACGATGGCAATGGCATGAGTCCGGAGATGTTGAAGAGAAATCAGAAAATGTTCTGTGGCGAATTCAAGCCGGAGAATCAGTCTGAGCATTTGGGATTATATAATTCACTAAAAAGATTAAAGTATTTTTATGGAGAAAATGCGAAAATTGAGGTGACTTCTGAACAGGGGAAGGGTACAGACTTTCGAATCAGTTTTCCATATGATATGGAGGTAGAGGAATGAATTTACTGATTATAAATGATGAAATACTGACAGCAGAAACGATGAAGACAGATATCGAATGGAAGAATTATGGGATTGGCGAAGTCTATACTGCGTATGATGCTGAACAGGCAAAAACGGTGATACAGAGTCAGACAGTTGATATTATGTTATGTGATATTGAGATGCCGGGAGATAACGGAATAGAACTGCTCCGATGGGTAAGGAATGAGGATCTGCCCATCGAATGCATTTTTCTGACCTGTCATCCGAAGTTTTCCTATGCACAGGAAGCAATCACCCTGAACTGTCAGGATTATATTCTCATTCCAGCCCGATATGAAGAAATCGGGGAAGGGGTTCTGAAAGTAGTCAGGCGGATCCAGGAAACCCGTGAGGCTTTAAAACTGCAGGAATATGGCAAAAGGGTCGTACAGGAACAGGTGGATTATGCAGTGCAGCAGTATGGAAAGAAAAAAACAGGCAGGGAAATAGTAGAAGAGATCGTAAATTACATCGCACATAATCTGGGCAATGAGGAGCTTACTGTCAATGAATTGGGAAACCAGTTCTATATGCATCCGGTATATATTAACAGAGTATTCAAGAAGGAAATGAAGATTTCTGTGAGCCAGTATATCAATGAGGAGCGCATGAAGCTAGCGGCAGAGCTGTTGAAATCAGGGCAGTTGAGTGCAAATATTGTGGCAGAGCAGGTCGGATACCATGCATACTCTAATTTTAGCAATATGTTTAAGAAGTACTATGGATGTAGTCCTACAGAGTATATGAAGAAATCTAACCAGCAGATTTAAAAGGTTTGATTTGAGGTTCCCGAGGTTTGAAAAGAGTATGGTTCTCCCAGGGACAAATTTATATAATAATGCCATAACAAAGAACCGATTTACGGGAGGTAGAAAAGGATGAGGAAAAGAGTCGTATCATTAATGGTCTGTCTGACTATGGCAGCTTCTCTGCTAACAGGATGTGGAGGAGGAAAAGGAGATTCAGAAAAAGAGGATAAGAAGGGAACATCCGATGGTGACATCACGGAGGTGATCTGGCAGTATCCTACAACGATGGATACCTCAGGCGAAGGTTTCATAAAAATGGAAAATGCCCTGAACGAAATGATGGAAAAGGATATCGGTGTTCATGTGACTTTCGAACCGGTGAGCCTAAATGAAGCACAGAATGACGCTGTACTCAAAGTATCTGCAGGGGAACAATTGGATATTATGCTGTCAGCATTTACGAGCATTGGAAATGTAGTGTCAAAAGGTCTGATCCATCCGCTGGATGATCTGCTTGATGAATATGGGCAGGATATTCTGGAACATTCTCACACAGAAGAGATGTGCGGATATGATGGACAGACCTATGGTGTATGTACCGGAGATGTGATCGGAAATGAATATGGGTATTTAATCAAGAAGGAATATTGGGATAAGTATAATCTTGCAGAAGTGACTGGATGGACAGATGACAAAATATATACAACAGATGAATTAGAAAAAATTTTTGAAATCGTAAAGGCCGGAGAGGGAGAGAACTTTTACTGTGATGTTCCATGGAATACAACGCCAGAGCCTATGAACTATGGATATATGGAATACGATAAAATCGGGGGATCACTGGCAACTGGAGTTTTGATGCTGAACCGCAGTTTTGATGACCTGACAGTATATAATTTATTTGAAACAGAAGAGTATAAAGAATACTGTGAGATGAGGTATGAATGGGCACAGAAGGGATATCTTGCACCTGATGCGGCAGTTACGACAGAGGCACCGGATACGCTTGTGGCACAGAAGAATTATCTTGGAGTCTGCTATTGGGGAACCCCTCAGGATATGATTCAATATGACAGAACGATCGGAAGCGAGCTGGTATGTCTGGACATGGTGCCGCGGTACAGTGCTTATAATGGAGGGGCTGTGATTCAGTGGAGCATTCCGATTACTAGTGCAAACCCAGAAAAAGCAATGCAGGCATTAAACTACATCTATCAGAATCCGGAAGCCGCATGGATCATAGAGTTCGGTCTTGAAGGGGAAGAATATGAGGTCGTAGGAGAGCAGGATGGTCTGAAACAGATTAAGTATCTGGCAGATGATGTCCAGTCACTTCCGTATTATATGCCATATGGTATCTGGGGAAATGTACTGGAGTGGCCGGCTGTTGATCCGCTGCCGATTAATTATGGAGAAAAAAAACAGGCATTGGATGATGCAATGCCAGAGGATCGAAAGTCTCCTGCGTTTGGATATTACTTTGATCAGGAACCAGTCACATCTGAGGTCGCAGCGGTAAATACGGTAATAGAACAGTACACTCCAAGCTTAAACTGTGGCGCGATTAATCCTGAAGAAGCACTTCCGGAATTTATTGAAGCCTTAAAAGCAGCCGGTATGGACAAGATCATAGCAGAACAGCAGAAACAGCTTGATGAATGGGCAGCTAAACAGTAGATATTGATGATCAGGGCGGCGATTTGCCAGCCCTGATTTTTAGAAAGGAGGCTTCACATGGTCAGCTCAGTAAAAAAACAAAGAGTAAAAAAAGAAAAAAAGAAGATCAACTGGAAACATGCCATTCCATTTTATGTAATGGTACTGCCGGGACTTATCTATCTTTTAATCAATAATTATATGCCAATGTTTGGCGTTATCATAGCATTTAAAAAGTTGAATTTCAGTAAAGGTATTTTAGGAAGCGAATGGTGTGGATTTGAAAATTTTAAATTCCTTTTTGCAACAAAGGATGCCTGGACGATTACAAGGAACACGATTCTTTATAATATAGTCTTCTTTATTGTAGGAACTGTGCTGGCAATCACATTGGCTATTTTCCTGAATGAAATTGTATCAAAGAGAGCATCTAAAACATATCAGACATTTATTCTTCTGCCATATCTAATGAGCTGGGTTATTATAGGTTATCTTACATATGCGTTTCTGTCAGGAGAGACGGGATTGGTTAACAAAGGGATCCTGAATGCTCTGGGATTAAAAAGTATCAATTTTTATCAGGATACAAAATACTGGCCGTTGATCCTTACACTTGTAAATACATGGAAGAATGTGGGATATAGCATGATTATTTACTACTCATCTATTGTGGGAATCAGTGCAGATTATTTTGAGGCGGCAAAGATAGACGGAGCTACGAAATGGAAACAGATTAAGTATATCACTCTGCCGCTGCTAAAGCCGACAATGATTACTTTATTCATTCTTGCTATTGGACAGGTATTCCGTTCAGATTTCGGACTGTTCTATCAGATACCGAGAAACAGCGGACCATTGTATTCGGTAACCAGAACACTTGATGTATATGTCTATCAGGCATTGATGCAGAACAGCGATTATGCAATGTCCAGTGCAGCAAGTCTGTATCAGTCAGTAGTTGGATTTGTATTGATTATAGCAGCAAATTATGTAGTACGCAGACATCATAAAGAGAGTGCATTATTTTAAAGGAGGCAGATTATGAAATCAAAAGAAAATATGGTGACACAAGTGATTTCGCACGCAGTATGTCTGATTTTTATGATATGTGCAATACTGCCTTTTTTACTTCTGATCATTGGATCTGTAACGGATAATGCGTGGGCAGTAGCAAATGGATTTAGTTTTTTTCCAAAAGAGCTGAGTATGGAAGCGTATCGTTACATTATAGATAAGTGGAGCATTGTGGGGCGTGGTTTTCTCATGACATTTCTTGTAACAGGGTTGGGGACAGTGATCAGCCTGACGATATCTACATTGTTCGCCTATGGAATCAGCAAGACAGATATTCCGGGAATGAAGATTCTTAGTTTCCTTCTCATCTTCAGCATGCTGTTTAATGGCGGATTAGTAGCCACTTATTACTGCTACGTGAATTTGTATCATATCAAAGATACCATCTGGGCACTGATTGTTCCTAACTTTCTGATGAATGCATTTAATGTCATTTTGATACGAAATTACTTTACAACCAGCATTCCGGCCAGTCTGGAAGAGGCGGCCCGCATAGATGGAGCGACAGAATTCCGAACATTTTTATCCATTGTGCTTCCGCTTAGCAAGCCAATTATGGCTACAGTAGGACTTTTGACGGCATTGACTTACTGGAATGACTGGACAAATGGTCTGTATTATCTGACGAAGCGCGGCGGCAGCCACCTGTATACCATACAGAATATATTAAATAACATTAACGAAAATATACAGACTCTCCTGCAGAGTTCTGCAAGCTCCCAGCTGGTCACAGGAAGTGTTGCAGATCTGCCCTCTACTACAGTTAGAATGGCAATTGCGGTTGTGGGGATCATACCGGTTGTGATTGCTTATCCGTTTTTCCAGAAGTATTTCGTGAAAGGAATTACATTAGGCGGTGTGAAAGAGTAAAAGAAGACGAATCCGTATCTCAAAAAACGAATCTGTATCTATGAATTTTAAAGTTTTTTTCTTATGATTACAGCAGATTAATGATTGGAGGACAAAGGTATGTATGATTCTATCAGACCAGGCCAGGTATGGCTTGACACAAACGGAAAACGAATCCAGGCGCATGGCGGCTCTGTGATGTATATCGACGGCGTATATTACTGGTACGGTGAAAATAAAGAAAAAACGACAGGGGATACAGACGTCTGGACGTGGGGTGTGAGATGCTACACTTCCACAGATCTGTATAATTGGGAGGATCAGGGCCTGATTATCGAGCCGGATCTGGAACACAAGGATTCTTCCCTGCATCCGTCAGCCATGCTGGACCGCCCTCATATTATTTATAATAAGAAGACTAAGAAATATGTCTGCTGGATGAAGATCATGAATCCGGACGGTTCCCAGACGGAGACGGTGATGACCGCGGATCACATCTTAGGACCGTATGAGCTGGTGAGGGAAGGTTTGAAGCCGTTAAATATGAGCGCCGGGGACTTTGACCTGGCAGTAGCGCCGGACGGAAAAGCGTACTACTATTTTGAGCGGGTGCACAGTGAGACGATCTGTGCAGACTTAAACGAGGATTATACCGATGTGACGGGCTATTACAGCACCCATTTCCCGCATACGGCTCCGCCTCATGTAAGAGAGGCCACCGCTCATTTTATGAGGAAAGGGAAACACTATCTTGTCACATCCGGGACGACGGGGTATCTGCCGAATCCTTCCGAGGTAGCCATTGCAGATACATGGCATGGGCCGTACACCGTTCTGGGAGATCCGCATCCGTCAGATGAGAGCCGGACTTCCTATCATTCCCAGATCTCTTCTGTGTTTAAGGTAGAAGGGAAAAAAGATCTGTATATTGCAGTGGCAGACCGCTGGGTGCCGGATCATATGGAGTTGAAGTATGAGGAGTATGCGGCGGAATATGAAAGGATTTTCGACCCGGATTATGAGGGAGAGAAAAAGTTTGATGAGAAGTTCGGTATGGACAGCGAACGCAATACCTCGATCGCAGACTATGTATGGCTGCCGTTCCGGTTCGATGGGGAGATGGCTTACTTAGACTGGAAAGACGAGTGGAAAATTGAAGATTATGAGTAAAGCTTAAGAGAGAGAGGACGGAATCAATGGAAATTTATCAGAATCCGGAGCTTATGCCGGAACAACGCGCAAAAGACCTGCTTAGTAAAATGAGTCTGGATGAAAAGATGGCTCAGGTAAACTGCCTGTTCCCATATGGAGATAACTGGGATGTCATAGAAAAGGATATGAAATACGGGATCGGTCAGGTGAGCACCCTGGCGGTGAGGGAGATCGAGAGTCTTGAGGAGGCCGCAGAGTGGCAGCGGAAGATTCAGAAAAAGGTGATGGAAAACAGTGAACACCATATTCCTGCCATTTTCCATATGGAGGGGCTTTGCGGTCCCTTCATCCAGGATGCCACAAGCTTTCCGTCAGGGATCGCGAGAGGTTCTTCCTGGGACCCGGAATTAGAAGAGAAGGTGGCAGAGACGGTCAGCAGACAGGAGCTTTCCTGCGGGATCACACAGGTACTTGCACCTGTGCTTGACATATCCAGAGACTCTCGTTTGGGACGTCAGGGAGAGACTTACGGAGAAGACCCGGCTTTAGCTGCTGCGATGGGAGCCGCTTATACGAGAGGAATCCAGAAGGGAAGTGTTGACGGGAGAAAGGCAGAATCCGCTGCCAAGCATTTCCTAGGTTTTCACAATTCTCAGGGCGGAATCCATGGGGCAAACGCGGATGTTCCGGACCGCCTGCTGGAAGAAGTGTATGGAAAACCGTTCCAGGCAGCCATCAGTGAGTCGGGCTTAAAAGGCGTGATGCCGTGTTACTGCTCCATCAATGGTGAACCACTGTCCGCATCCAGGAAAATGCTGACGGGACTCTTAAGAGAACGGATGGGATTTCAGGGCATCTGTGTGGCTGACTATAGTGCTGTGGCAAATGTACACACCACGCAGCATGTGGGAGAGAGCGTAACAGAGGCAGGGCTGATCTGCATGGAAGCGGGAATGGATATCGAGATGCAGAACTGTATCGCGTTCAATGAGGAATTAAAGGGCTGGTTTGCAGAAGGAAAGGCAGACATCGAGATTCTGGACCGGGCGGTACTGCGCGTTCTTGAGACGAAGTTCAGGATGGGACTCTTTGAGCATCCCTTCGCATTGGAAGGAGAAGCGCTCAGGGAAACCTTCTGCCAGGAGAAAGATCGGGAAGTAACACATCAGGCAGCATTAGAGTCCATGGTCCTTCTTAAAAATAACGGAGTCCTGCCGCTGAAAAAGGGATTGAAAAAAATTGCAGTGGTCGGCTGCCACGCAAAGAATGCCCGAAGCTTTTTTGGCGGATACACACATCTGAGCATGACAGAGGCTGTTCATGCCGTGGCAAACTCAATTGCAGGGATGGAATCCGGATCTGTACATGGCAAGAAAATGCTCACTGTGCCCGGTACGCAGATCCAGAGTGATGAGACAGAAGAATTCGATGCAATTCTAAAGCTTCAGAAACCAGAGTGTAAAAATCTTCTTGAGTCGCTGACAGAGGCGCTCCCGGATACAGAGGTCGTGTATGCATACGGCTATCCGATCGCAGGAGATGACTTATCCCACATCGATGAGGCGCTGGAAGCTGTAAAGGATGCTGACTTAGTTATCATGACACTGGGAGGAAAACACGGTTCCTGTTCTGTAGCATCTATGGGAGAGGGCGTGGATTCCACGGATATTAATCTGCCAGAATGCCAGGATACATTTATCAAAAGGGCAGCAGAGCTTGGAAAACCGATGGTCGGAGTACATTTTGACGGAAGACCGATTTCCAGTGATATCGCAGATACATATCTGGATGCGATTCTGGAGGCATGGAACCCATCAGAGACGGGAGGAAAGGCGCTGGCAGAAATTTTAACAGGTGCGTATAATCCGGGCGGAAAGCTTCCGGTATGCGTTGCCAGAACTGCCGGACAGGTTCCGGTTTATTATAATCATCCAAACGGTTCTGCGTGGCATCAGGGCGAGAGCATCGGGTTCTCAGAATATGTGGATATGCCTCATACGCCGAGATATTTCTTCGGACACGGGCTGTCTTATACAGAGTTTACATATAGTGGGCTTGAGATCTCAAAGGCAGAAGCGGGGCCGGAGGATACCGTGGAAATCTCCGTTCAGGTTGAGAATACCGGAAATTATAAAGGAGATGAGGTCGTTCAGTTGTATTTGAGGGATCTCTATGCAAGCATGACCCGTCCGGTCAAGGAACTGGCAGGATTTCAGAGGATCACACTGGAACCGGGAGAGAAAAAGACAGTCTGCTTTGCACTCAAGTGCAGCCAGACGGCATTCCTGGACCGCAATATGGACTGGAAGGTAGAAAAAGGTGAGATCGAAGTTCAGGTCGGAAGCTCCTCCGAGGATATCCGGCAGAAGGGCGGCTTTTTCATTACGGAAAACCAGATCGTGGACGGAAAGACACGGGGCATGTATGCAGTGGCGAAGGTGACTGAAAGTAAATAAGAATGGAGTTTTTACAATGAGGAAAGTAGAGAAGTATGATCTGATCGAAATAGACATTGAGGGCACAGAAAGCATGGGGCTGGTAGAAGGCTGCGCGGAGTTTGTGAATGGCAGTATCAAAAAAAGGGTTCCGGCATTTAAAAATGTGCAGAAATACACGGTACGTTTTATGCCGGAGGAGACCGGAACATGGGAATACCAGATCACACTTGGAGGTAAGGAATGGACAGGAACGTTTGAGTGTGTCGAACAGACCGGAAATAACCATGGCCCTGTAATGACAGAAGGATATCATTTCCGCTATCGGGACGGGGAAAAGTATATCCCGGTGGGCACGACCTGCTATGCCTGGATCCACCAGACAGAAGAGCTGCAGGAGCAGACACTCGCCGCACTTGGGGATGCGCCTTTCAATAAGATCCGCATGTGTGTATTTCCAAAATCAATGCCGTATAACAATAACGATCCTGACTGCTATCCGTTTTTCAAAAAAGAGGATGGTTCATGGGATGTGAACTCCCCGGATCCGGCATTTTGGAACAAGCTGGATCAAAGACTGGCAGGACTTAGAGACTTGGGCGTGGAAGCGGACCTGATTCTGTTCCATCCGTATGACCGCTGGGGATTTTCTACGTTAAGCAAGGAGGATTCCCTTGCCTATCTGGAATATTGTATTGCACGTTTATCCGCTTACCGGAATATCTGGTGGAGTCTGGCGAATGAATATGAGATGCTTTATGAAAAAGAAGATGGGGACTGGGACGCATATGGGAAACTGATTAATGAGCGTGATCCTTACGGACATCTTATCTCCGTTCACAATATTCTGGGACCTTATCCAAAGAAGGACTGGCTGACTCATTGCTCTATCCAGTCCGCCGATATCAACGGTGTGGTGAGATGGAAACGGGAGTATGGAATTCCTGTTATCATTGATGAATGCGGTTATGAGGGTAACATCGAATACGACTGGGGAAATCTTTCCGCTTTTGAAATGACGCATCGTTTCTGGTGGACCATTTTCCGGGGCGGATACTGTACCCACGGAGAGACCTTCCACCGTGACGATGAGGTGCTCTGGTGGGCAAAGGGCGGCACACTCTATGGGGAAAGCCCGAAGCGGATCAAATTTCTGAAAGAGCTGCTGTACAGTCTGCCGGATGGATGGGAGGCCGAGGTGAAAGGCTTTGGAAACCCAAATCTGGACAAGACGGACGAGGCGGCGGTCAAGCAGGAAGAGCGTTTCATGAAGACTCTGGACAGCCTTCCGAAGCATGTCCGGGAGAATATGATGGTGAACACGCCGATGTTGATCCAGGGCAGCGATTTCCAGATGAGGTATTATGGAAGGACATGCCCGAGTCTTGTAAGCCTTGATCTTAAGGATGATAAAAAATACCGGATCGAGATCATAGACATCTGGGAGATGACCAGAAAGATGGCGGCAGAAGGCGTGAGCGGCAATATCAGGATCGGGATGCCGGGGAAAGAAGGCATCGTTGTCTTGATTACTGATATGGAAAAATAAGAGAAGTTCACACGAAATAAGCAGTGAGGCAGAGAAGCAGAGGTTCTCATCCTCGCTGCTTTTATTCATGATAATAAAAAGTCACTTCAGACAGGGCATTCGGGAGAAATTTTAGTCTGCATGTATCTGAATTAGTGAACATGTAGTGAAAAAACGATTTTGTACCCTGTAAGACAAATTCTCATATATGTAAAATTGATAGTGCTCCATATAATGTAGTCAGCAATAAAAATGTAACAGTTCCGGCAGGTCTGTCTGACCTGTTACGAAATGTTACATGAAGACTACAAAAAAATAAAAGGAGTACTGGAAAATGAGCTTAGTAAAAGAGATATATGATGCAAAGAAGGATCCGGAGTTTCAGGATTCTTATATAGACACAGAAGAGTGGAGAACGAGAGAGCTTCCGGACGGTACATCGGTTCCTTATCTGCATGTACATGGAGGATTCCGTAAAAAAGGGGTAAAGTTCCTCTTTTGTTTTCCGAAAAAAGAAGAATTCAGAGGACGTTTTTTTCAATACCTGTCCCCGTTTCCCGGACCGGATGAGGAGAATGCTTCTCTTGACAAGACAGGGGAAGACGACCGGATCGCATTTTGTCTGTTAAATGGTGCATATTTTGTAGAGAGTAATATGGGGTCCACACAGATGTTTGGAGGCAGCAGTAAGCCTCAGCTTGTATGGAAAGCAAGTGCTGCGGTGGCAGAATACTCCAGGAGAAAGGCGATGGAGCTCTATGGATGCAGCCGGCCGTACGGATATGTGCACGGAGGCAGCGGTGGTGCCTATAAGACAATGGCATGTATTGAAAATACATGTGCGTGGGATGGGGCGGTTCCATACGTGATCGGTTCACCGGTGTCTCTGCCGAATACGATCACACTCCATGCACAGGGACAGCGGGCACTGCGCAGAGTATTTGGGAAGATCGTAGATGCGCTGGATGCAGGCGGAAGCGGCAATATGTATGAGGGGCTGACAGAGGATGAAGCGTTGATGCTTAAGGAGATTACCGCGATGGGATTCCCTCCCAGAGCGTGGTTTCTTGAGGCTGAGGGCGTCATAGATGACGGATCCCTGCCGGTACTGCTCCCGCTTATTAAGGCAGGAGATCCGCAGTATTTTGAGGACTTCTGGAATCTGCCGGGATATCTCGGGACGGATGAGAAAAGCAGTGCGGTGAAAGACCGCCTGAGGTTTCAGGGGAAGGTAAAGAGTGTACATATGCCGGGCCAGCGGGTTGAGACAGAAAACAAAGTGGGGTTCAATGGCGTGGATGATGCATGGAAGAAGATGCTGACAGATGGAAAAGACGCATGGATCGAACTGGAAGAGATACCTCTGGGGGAGCAGCCGTATCTCAGGGGAGTTACGATCGAGATCCGAACAGGCAGGGCATCCGGCCGTCGTCTGGCGCTCGGGGATATCTGTGGAAACTGTCTGACCATTGGTATGTGCTACGGGATGGATGAGCTGGACGAAGTGCTGGCACTGATCGAGCCGGGAGACGAGGTGCTGCTGGATAATTCGGAATATATTGCCGCGCAGTCCTACTATCGGCATCAGGTGCCTGAGGACCTAAGTTTTCATGCGTGGGATCAGTTCCGGGATCAGGAAGGAAAGGCTGTCATTCCGCAGAGATCAAATGTGATGGGATACAATCTTACCGGCACAGGCACCGTGCAGGACGGAAACATTCAGGGGAAGGTCATCGTGATCCAGTCTCTGATGGATGAATCGACCTGCCCGTGGTGCGGTGACTGGTATCGAAACAAGGTCATTGAGACAAAGGGCAGCGAAGAGGATTTCCGGATTTACTATATGGACCGTTGTATGCATGGAGATGTGTCCTGGCTGGAGAATAACATGGTGACAAATTATTTAGGAGCCATGCGGCAGGCGCTTTTGGACGTGAGTGACTGGGTGGAACGCGGCAAGGAGCCTTGTAAGACAACCGCGTACGAGATGATCGGCAGCCAGGTATATCCGGCAGAGGATGCCGGGGACAGACACGGACTGCAGCCTGTTGTATCCCTGCTTGCAAATGGGGAGTCGTGTACACATGTGAAGGCAGGAGAGTGTGTCACATTCACGGCAAATGTCAAAGTACCCCAGGGGGCAGGAATGGTGACAGGAGTAGATTACGATTTTGAATCCGATCATTCGCTTCCCGGTGAAAAGAAAGAAGTGTCAGTTTTTCAGAACAAGGGGACTTTTGAGTCTATGACAGATGGCACATGCTATGGTGCAGTATCAGAGATTACGCATATTTATGAAGAACCAGGAACATATTTTGCATCCGTAAGGGTAAAAGCAAACCGGGATGGAGATGCAGGCAATTTGTTTACCCAGGTTAAGAATATCGCGAGAGCAAGAGTCATTGTAGAACCTGCGGAAACACTTTAGAATCCAGTACATCGCTGCGTTACTTGTGCAACGATGTATTAGTATAATCGTGGGATGACAGGAGAGTTAAATTTGAGTTTGAAGGAGTAGAATATCATGTGGAAAGAAGCAATGTGGGCAGGGGTGCCTGTCTTAGAGCTTGAAAAGTGGACCATACTGGAAGGCGACTTAAACGGCCGTTTTGCGTATTACCGCTGTGAAATAGAATTAGATACAGAAGAAGCAAAGTTAACGATTGATATAACAGCCAATTCGAGATACCGCTTATGGGTGAATGAGTCCCCTGTACTTTCCGGTCCATGTAAAGGCGATACCTATCGGCATTATTATGATACAGTTGACATTTCTAAATATTTGGTTCAGGGGAAAAATGTGATCGCAGTACAGGTTCTGTATTGTGATCCGGAGTCTGTCGTAAGCCAGTGGGAGGAAAGGGCTTCTCTTTTCTCCGTCTTAACGCCGAGAGGCGGGCACCGCCTTGCTGTAGAGGGTGAAATTCTGGATGAGAAGGGGAACGTGATCGGTACGGTGACGACAGGAAAGGCTGACTGGCGTGTGTATCTGGATGGAAGCTTTTTTCTGAAATCAACGGATATTACAGAAAACCTGGGAGCGGTCTGCGAAGAAATCGACGTCAATCAGATTCCTGCGGACTGGAAATCTTCAAAGGATCAGGCGCCTGACTGGAAATCAGTGGTTCCACTGGAAAGTGTCCTGACAGATGAATTTTCAAATAAGGTAGGGCTGGTCAGGCGGTTCATGATAAAAGAACGCCCGATTCCGCTTCTGTATGAACAGGAGGAGAGCTTTGAGTCAGAGACCGAAACAAGCAGAATTCAGAAAAGCGGAATTCTGGGGACCGGTTCGATCAGAGTTTTGGCGGGTGAAAAAAGAGCGATTCTCCTGGATGCGGGGGTAGAGAAGAATGGTTATCCGATCTTTCGTTTTGACGGAGGAAAGGGCAGCAGGGTTTATTTTACATATTTAGAAAGGTTTACAAGCAGTACTAAGAAGATTAAAAAAACGGATGCCGAGAATGGTGAGATCATCGGACTGACAGATTCCATCATTTTAAATGGCAAAGCATTCTGCTACGAGCCATTTAGATATCGCACCTTCCGCTTTTTGTATATGGAGATCGAAGCGAAAGAAGATGTGACGGTGTATGCGCCCGTCTTCCGAAAGACGGGGTATCCACTTCTGATTGATTCATGGGTGGCTTCTTCCGAAAAATGGGTGGGGGAGGTATGGAATATCTGCAGCCGTACACTCCAAAATTGTATGGTGGAATCCTACATGGACTGCCCATACTACGAACAGATGCAGTTTTCGATGGATACAAGACTGCAGGCAATGTTTAACTATGCACTGAGCACAGATACAAAGCTGGCGCGAAAAGCCCTGGAAGACTTTCACTGCTGTCTGACCCCGGAAGGGCTGATCCACGGCAAATATCCTTCTGCATACTGCCAGATTATTTCTACCTTTTCGCTGCATTACATCTATATGCTAAAAGAATATTATATGCAGACAGGGGATCTGATGACAATTAAGATGTATCTGCCGGATGTGGATGCTATCTTGGGATATTATGATCGTAGGATTGGACCTGACGGCCTGGTGGGACGCCTTGGGTACTGGGAATTTGTCGACTGGCAGAAGGCCTGGGCGGATACAGCCGGAGCGCCTGCCGCACTGTCCAAAGGTCCGTCCACAATTATCAACCTAATGTATGGGTATGCCCTAAAAGATGCGGCGTTTCTATATGAAGCGGCGGGACGCAGAGAAATGGCATCAGAATTCGGGGAACGCCGCGAAAAGATCACCCGTATCATCCGTAATCTATGCTGGAATCCCGATAAGATGCTTTACCGGGAGGGACCAGAGTTTGAACAGTATTCACAGCACGCTCAGGCCTGGGCCGTATTGAACGAGATGGATGATCAGGAAACCGCACAGAAGATACTGAAAGCGGCAATGACAGATGAGGAAATACTCATATGTTCTTTTTCTACCTCCTATGAATGGTTCCGGGCACTGGAAAAAGCAGGCTTGTACTCTGATACAGAAAAATACATGAAACGATGGGCAAAACTGCCAGAGCAAGGCAGTACGACCTGTCCTGAGGAGCCGGAAGACGGCAGAAGTGAGTGCCATGCGTGGAGTGCGCTGCCATTGTATGAAATGATCAGGTGTATGGCAGGAATCAAACCGTATACGCCGGGATGGTCCATGGTGGAAATCAGACCGCAGCCGGCATACCTTACGGATCTGGAAGGAGAAGCAGTGACTCCGGGCGGAAAAGTCTATTATAAATATCAAAAGCAGAACGGAAAATGGAACTGTCAGGTGAGATTACCGGAAGGTGTCCGGGGGATCTTCATTTATCCGGATGGAAAAGAAGAGAGAATCTCAGGTGGAAAGCTGTATCAGTTTTCAGAGATCTAATATTTACATGGCTTGTGGCATTTTGCAATTTGTATTTGGATGAAAATAGGAGAAAATAAGAATGACAAAAAAGTATGAATTTCCAGAGGATTTTGTATGGGGTGTCGCAACGGCGGCACAACAGATTGAAGGAGGGGCATTTGAGGATGGCAGAGGCGCATCTATCTGGGATGTTTACTCGAGACTTCCGGGAGCCATCAAGCATGGTGAGACGCCGGATGTGTGCTGTGACTCTTACCACAGATATGAGACAGACGTGAAACTTTTGAAGGAGCTGGGCGTAAAATCCTATCGTTTCTCCTTCTCATGGTCCAGAATCATTCCGGATGGTTCCGGAGAGGTGAATCCGGCGGGGATCGCCTATTATAAGAAACTGATCAAAGCCTTAAAGGAAGCGGATATTATGCCGAATGCCACCATGTATCACTGGGATCTGCCCTATGCACTGCAGGTAAAAGGAGGATTTGGAAATCGCGATATCATCAAGTGGTACACCCATTATGCGGAAGTCCTGCTGGATAATTTCGGAGAAGACGTGGATATGTGGGCGACCTTCAATGAACCGATTGCAGTTTATGTGGGATATGCACTCGGCTGGTTCGCACCGGGGCTGAAGGATGAGGCTTACGCCCGCCAGTGCCTGCATCATCTGCTTTTATGTCATGGGGAGACGGTCAAATTATTTCGAAAGAAGAACCTCCCAAATGCAAAAATCGGAATTGTGGTGGATGTATGGAAACATTATGCGGTGCGTAAAGGAAATGCCGAGGATGAATGGGCGGCGCTTTACAACAATGAAATTGCAGGTTATGGCATGTTTTTAAACCCTTTGTTTCTTGGAGAGTATTCGAAAGAACATTGGAATTATATGACAGAACATCAGATAGCACCTGCTGTACAGGACAAAGATATGGAAACTATCTGTCAGAAACTGGATTTCTACGGATTGAATTTCTACAATGCCATCTTTGACAATGTGGATGAACAGAAGAGAAAGGAACAGGAAAAGGCACAGAAAGGCGGGAACTATCAGGACCGCCCGGAGGTACATACGGATATGCTGCCGGATGTCCTGCATATGCTGGTGGACAAATACCATATCAATATTCCGATTTATATCACCGAGAATGGGTGCTCTGCGGATGGAGCCAATAAAGAGGAACTGTTAAATGACCAGGAACGCATCGATTATGTGAAAGGTGTCCTGACTGCTCTTCACAAGGGAATACAGGAGGGCATTGATGTACGTGGGTATTACCTGTGGTCACTGATGGACAATTTTGAGTGGTCCCTCGGGTTTGCTGCCAGATATGGGCTCTATTATACAGATTATGAGACGTTGGAGCGCATCCCGAAAAAGAGTGCAGGCTGGTATGCAGATGTCATCAGGAATCATGGTTTTGAGGAAAAAAAGGAGAGATAATTGCAGATGTTGCAGCAGATGGTACAAAAATGGGATGATAACAGATGAAGACGAATGTAGAGAAGCGTGTTCAGGATATGACGACAGGAAGTGTGACAGGACATTTATTGCGCTTCTCTCTTCCACTTCTGGTCGGAAATATGTTTCAGCAATTATACAACATGGTAGATACCATTGTGGTTGGTCATTTTGTGGGAGCAAATGCTCTTGCTGCGGTAGGGCTTGTGGGAAGCGTTACCTATTTGTTTTTTTCGTTGTGTGTTGGTTTAAGCGGTGGCATAGGCGTGCTTGTTTCGCAGTTTTTCGGAGCAGGAAAAGAAGATTCCCTAAAAGAAACGGTAGCCAATTCTATTTACATTACGCTGGCGGCGGGAGCATTTATGAGTATTCTAAGCATTATTCTGGCGGAGCCAATCCTTCGGCTGATGAATACACCGGAAGAGAATATGAAGGATGCGCTGGTTTATTTGGTGATTGTATGTGGAAGCACGATTGTAGTTGCGGGATATAATACGATTTCTTCCATTATGCGTGCATTAGGAGACTCGAAAACACCCTTGATTTTTCTCGTGATTTCCAGCCTGTTAAATATTGGACTGGATTTGCTCTTTGTACTGGGATTTTCTATGGGAGTTGCAGGTGTGGCATGGGCAACGGTCATTTCACAGTCGGTGGCAGCAATTGGCTCCATAGTTTATGGATATCGTACAAATCCTTATTTAAGACTGGAAAAGAATGATTTCAATTTCAATAAAATGATTGTAAAAAAGAGTATGCAGATTGGAATTCCCCTAGCCTGCCAAAATGCCATGAGTCTGTTTCGGCAGTGGCATCCCAGACGGTTATCAATGGCTTTGGATCCGTAGTAATCGCAGGAGATGCGGTAGTAAAAAAAGTTGTGGCTATTATGCAGCAGCCATTTGGAGTTCTTGGTATTGCCTGCTCCAATTTTTCCGGACAGAATGCAGGTGCAGGGAAATATGACCGGGTATATGAGTCCTGTAAGAAAGGCATGCTGATGGTAACGATTTACAGTGCGGTGATGGCTGTAGTAAATCAGTTTTTCAGTGATCCCATTGCGAGAATTTTTGTGACGGATCCGCAGGTCGTGGAGATAGGTTCGCTGGGACTTAAGATTACTGTATGGATGTTTATTGCTTTGGGAGCGCTGTATGTAATGCGTGCTTCGCTGAATGGTGTGGGAGATTCAGCATTTACTATGATTAACGGTATTTTTGAGGTGATTGGCAGTGTGGTATTTGTGTATATTCTTACATCAATTCCAGCTTTTGGAATGAAAGGAATCTGGTATACAAATGGAGTTGTCTGGACTATGGTAGCATTGGCTAACCTTGCCCGGGTAGTGAGTGGAAAGTGGAAAAAAGCCCTCGTTGTGTCGAAGACTGATATGGAAAAATAGAAGAATCCTGATATAAAAAAGCAGCAGGTAAGAGAGTCCTCCAGCTCTCATACTCGCTGCTTTTATTCATGATAATAGAAAGCTCGTACAGAGTACTTTTTATTATTTAATTGAAGAGAAATTCAATTCAGACAGAGTATCTGGGGCGAATTTTTAGGCCGCAGGTGCCTAAATTGGTTAATGAATATAGGGAAAGCGATTTTGTGCACTGCAGGACGAATTCTTATCTGTGTAAAACGAAAAGGTGTTTATATAATATAGCCAGCAAAGAAACCTACAATATACAAAAGGAGCAAAAAGTGATGAAAAAAGAAAAAGTGAAACGCACCAAGGTTGGCGCCGCGCGTCAGATATGCTGGCAGAGCAGTTCGATATCATCTGGATGTATGCTGATGGTACAGGGGTTTATCTCTATTTACTGTACGGACACAATGGGGATGCCGGCAGCACTGGTCGGCACACTTCTGATGGTAAGTAAGATCTTTGACGGGTTTACAGATCTGATCGCGGGCTATGTGTTAGATAATACGAGATCCAGATGGGGAAAGGGAACGAAAGGGTTCGTTTAAAAGATATCTTTGTCGTATTGAAAAAGAATAGATATGTCTGGATTCTGTCTCTTATGGCTTTTGTATTGAACTTTGTTACAAGTCTGGGTGTATCTACATACTATTTTAAATACATCGTAGGGGATATTTCACTGCTCAGTATTATGGCATTTTCGCAGACTTACAGTTAGCGAAGTGTTTCACGAGCTTAGTGTTTATGATATAATGAGAACACCGGGGGAAAAGGGCCGTGTTTTTCATGCTTGTGTGAAAAAGCATGACCTGAGGCCCCTGCATTATCATGATGAAATAATAGGCTTATGAATGCGGTTAAGGATAAAAATATTTTGGCGGCTTTAAAAGGGCCGGCATTTTTCAGGGAGGCTTTAGAGAATGGATTACTTGGATTCGGTAGAAAGAAGGCTTTGGTTTTTTTCAGGACAGATATTTAGTGCATGCGGGCTTGGGACATGGGCATATTCTGATGAGGGGGTACTGTATACTTCAACAAGCACCAACACAAAAGAGTTCCAGATGTTTTTTGCGGCAGGGGGATGTAAAGACTATGCACTGACTACGGGAAAGAAGCATCAGGCCCCTTTTATCATGAGTGATTCGCTGGGACTGATCTGGGTAGGTGAATATGTGGATCTATCAGACGGCGGCAGGATGCTGGTGGTCCTGGGGCCGGTCTTTTATGCGATGACAAGTGTCCGTTATATGGAAAAGCGACTCAAGGAGATGGATATTTCCATTGAAATGCAGCGTAATTATATGAAGGTCTTAATGAATGTTCCGGTGATTCCCATGGTAGTCATACAGCAGTATGCCAAGATGCTGCATTTTACTGTTTCTAATGGGCCTGCCGAAACCATTTATTATCAATATGAGCTGAAAGAGGAAAAGGCAGAGATTCCGCTGGAATCCGAGGAGAGTCAGCTTGAAGACTGGGATTTGTGGAACAGGACGAATCAGTGGAGGCAGATGATCAAGAAGGTTGTGCGGGAAGGGGATATGAATTATAAAAAGGCCTTCGATGAGATGAACGGTGTTGAATACATGCCGGATGAATACGACACGGATAACGTCTACCGGACGAATAAGAACATGATGATCATCCTGACTTTCATGTGTTCACAGGCGGCAATCGAGGGCGGTCTGCCGCCTCAGACAGCGACAGCGCTGGAGAGGCATTATATCAGACGGGTGGAAGATATGGAGACCCTTACGGAGCTGCAGCAGTTAAATGAGATGATGATAGAAGATTTCATCCAGCATGTCAAGGCAAGCAGGGAAATGGATGGCATCTCACCTCAGATCAGGGAATGCTGTGAATATGTAAAAGCTAATTTTATGAAAGAGCTGACATTAAAGAATATCGCGAAGGCAATGGGCTATACCGAATATTATCTGAGCAGGAAATTCCAGCAGGAGATGGGGATCCGTTTATTAGATTATATTAAAAATGTGAGGCTGGAGTATGCAAAAGTATGGCTGCTCTCCACGGATAAAAGCATTCAGGAGATCAGCGAACAGCTTCGGTTCGGGACAAGGAATTACTTCACGCGGGTCTTCAAGGAGAAGACAGGGAAGACACCGGCGGCTTACCGGGACGAAAACCGGGGACAGGCAGAAGTTACCGGTTAGATCGCGCCATGTAAGCAGCTGCAGGTTACGGAATCATACAGGTGCGCATAGTAACTGCATCAGGTCCGGTAAACGGAGCTCTTCGTTGCAGTTGAGGTTTAAGCACTAAAATATTAGGTTACTAATAGACTTTACCCATTCACAGGACCATGCTATGATTTGTCTATAAAATAAAAAAGGGAGGACAAATAATCATGACCGGGAGTGAAAAATTAGATCTATTGCTTTCCAAGATGTCCACTGTTGAGAATCGGATGGGGACCATGGAAGAACGTATGGGGACTATGGAAGAAGGTATGGCCACAATGGGTGAACGGATGTCATCTATGGAAGAGCGGATGGCTACGAAAGCAGAGTTATCCGAGATCAAAGAGCGGATGGCTACGAAAGCAGAGTTATCCGAGATCAAAGAGCAGATGGCTACGAAAGCAGAGTTATCCGAGATCAAAGAGCAGATGGCAACGAAAGCGGAGTTATCCGAGATCAAAGAGCAGATGGCTACGAAAGCAGAGTTATCAGAAGTCAAGGAAAGCATGGTAACAAAAGGGTATCTGTGTACTAAAATGCGTGAAATGGAAAATAATATCCTGCGGGAGGTTGATACGGTACAAGAGAAATCAAATGCACATTATGAGGAATTGAAGAAGCAGATAAAATTAATGAGGGACAGATTTTATGTAAGGGATCTGGATTCTATCAAATCGAGATTATCTGTTGTAGAGGTGGACGTAGCTAATCTTAAGGCGAAGGTTATCTTAGAGTATGTTTAGGATACAGTCTCATTGAGGAAGCAGATTTGGACTATCCGATTTGACGATATATTGACGGAATATAACGAAAATATGCACATAATCCCTATTTTATGAGTTCCCATATGGCAGAAAACAGGTATACTTGAAAGAAAATGGTTAGTATACCAGCTATATTGAAACAGGGAGGAATTAAAATGGAGAAGAGACAGGTATTTAATCCGTACCTGCCGTCCTACGAGTACATACCGGACGGCGAGGTCCATGTTTTTGGGGATCGTGCATATTTATACGGGAGTCATGACAGGTTTGGAAGCGCAGGGTTCTGCCTGAATGATTATGTATGCTATTCGGCAGATGTGAAGGATCTGACAGATTGGAAATACGAGGGCGTGATTTTCGAGAAGACGCAGGATCCGAGAAATCAGAATATCCCGGAGGATGCTCCCGGGCAGACGCTTTTATTTGGCATTGAGCCGGAAAAGGAGGAGGATCTAAATCCCCGCGGTATCCACGCACAGTGGGCCCCGGACGTGGTACAGGGACTGGATGGACGGTTTTATCTGTATTACTGTCTTGACTTTCTGCCGGAGATCGGAGTGGCAGTCTGTGATACGCCTGCCGGGAAGTATGAATTCTTAGGATTTGTCAGACATCAGGATGGAACCATACTGGGAACAGGGGAAAAGGATCTGGTGCAGTTTGATCCGGGTGTTTTTATAGATGAGGGAAATGTTTACCTATACTCAGGAAATGCCCCGATGCGCCCGGAACATGACAATGGAAAACAGGCATCCCAGGTGATGCGTTTGATGCCTGATATGCTGACACTTTTGACAGAGCCGAAGAAGCTTCTTCCGTCAGTTACTCAAAGTGAGGGAACTGGATTCGAGGGCCATGAGTTTTTCGAGGCAAGTTCTATCAGAAAGATCGGCAGCAGATATTATTTTGTCTATTCGTCTGTGAAAAGCTCAGAGCTGTGTTATGCGGTGAGTGAGAAGCCGGATGAGGGGTACAGATTTGGAGGGACACTGGTCGATATCGGTGATATCGGGATGAACGGACGTACCGCCGAGGAGGCTGTGAATGCCCTGGGGAACACGCATGGAGGGATGGAGCTGATCAACGGGCAGTGGTACATTTTCTATCATCGTCAGACGAACCGTACGAATTTCAGCAGACAGGGGTGTGCAGAGAAGATTACGATAGACAATGACGGGAAGATTGCACAGGCGGAGGTGACCTCCTGTGGATTGAATCAGGGACCGCTTGTGGACAGAGGGACATATCCGGCGCGGATCTGCTGTCATTTAACAGGAAAGAAAGGGGTTACTTTTTCCCATCCGCTGGCCATGAAGATGGAGTATCCGTTCCTGACACAGGACCTGCCTGATATCGGTCCGGAAGAAGAGGCTGCAAAGGCCGATGCAGAAGTGCCGGTTCAGTACATCTGTAATATTCAGGATGAAAATGTGATCGGATATAAGTATTTCGAATTCACAGGTTCCAATACAATCAGCCTGCGCGTGCGGGGGAATGCAAAAGGGACGATTCATATCCAGACAGATGCAGATAAAGCGGCATGCGGGGAAGTGAAACTGGATATCGCATCTGATGAATGGATCGATGTAGAAGGAACCTATGAGATAGAAAAGGGGGTACATCCACTGTATCTGAGGTTTTCAGGTGAGGGCAGGATCGATCTGTCACTATTCAATTTGTATAAAAGATAGTAGCTTTCTATGCCTTGAAATTTTTCGTTATAATATGTACCGTTTCACTGATAAACTGTGCGACCTGCTCTACCGGTTCTTTCATCCCGCTTTGAGACCAGTAGCTTATGACTCCGCCGCTGCCCTGAGCGATAAAGTAGTAAAGAAGTTTCTGCTGGCTCTTATCCAAATGCTCAAAATGGCGGCTCATCATAGGAAATACCTTGTGGTAACTGGTTAAGAACAGGCGGACGGAAAAGCCTGGATCTCCGTGATCAGAGCAGATCGTCCGGTACAGAGCGCCATTTTCCTGTATTTTTGTCAGAACAGTAGTATAAAGTGAAGTAATATTGCGGCATGCATCGTGCTCCAGTGTCTCCTGAAGATACTGGAGCATTTCTTCTTCGATACTTTCCAATAAATCCAATGGATCATGGTAGTGTTTATAAAAAGTTGCTCTGTTAATCTCACTTCTTTCACAAATTTCTTTCACGGTGATACGGCTTACCGGCTTTTCTTTCAGCAGTTCCAAAAAATTTTCACGAATCACCTTCCGGGTGTAGCGGACACGCGCGTCTGTCTTCATATCTTCTTTTTCCTTTCTGATAATCAGCAGTTTTCCCAAAATGTGTTGCTTATGTAGCATAATTCAAAATATTGCTGATTGATTGGGATCTTTTTCATTATTATAATATATATATGAAAGATAATCAACATATGTATATTTAGTTTGATCAAAGTAATTTCATCGGGGAAGCAGTGAAGCGGATTTTGAATATTTGTGCTGGATTCCAGAGTGAATGAAAGAAGGAGTTTGGAGGGAACATTATGCAGAAGAAACAGGAACGTATATTTCGGGATATGGGAGTCTGGAAGGCAATCGCAGCGTTGGCAGTGCCGGCAATGATTACCATGATCGTTATGATTTTCTACAACATGGCCGATATGTTTTTTGTAGGGCAGCTGGGGGATACCGCTCAGGTAGCAGCCGTATCGCTGGCGGGACCGGCCTTTACCATGATGATGGCGGTCGGAACGCTGCTGGGCGGAGGCGGATGTGTACTGATTGCCAAGACGCTGGGGCAGGGAGATGAGGAAAAGGTAAAATTGTACTCCAGTCTGTGCTGTTTTTGGAGTATCGCTTTTGGGGTGATCTATATGGTCGTGGTCTTTATATTTACCACACCGATTCTGCATTTCCTTGGGGCCAATGAAGAAATATGGGATTACGCCAAAATGTATCTCAGGGTACTGGCACTTGGCGCACCTGTTATGATCTTTACAACGGGGTTTGGCAGTGTTATCCGTGCTGAAGGGGCAGTCAAGGAGGGGATGATCGGAAATCTGTTTTCTACGATTACCAATATCATACTGGACCCGGTTTTTATTCTGGTCCTAAAGCTTGGCGTGGGCGGTGCGGCCATTGCAACGGTGTTGGGAAATGTGGTGGGAGCACTGTATTTTGTCTTCTATATGAAAATAGGGAAAACGAGTTTCACGCTCAACCCGGCGTATGCCATTAAAAATCCATGGGAAGTTAGAAAGATACTCGTGATCGGGATACCAAATGCAATGAGCAGTGTGCTGGTTGGATTCGCCTCGGCTTTTGCCAATCAGCTGTTGGTGAAGCATGGGACAAATGCCGTGGCAGCCATGGCAGCAGCGGGAAAATCCACCATGATTATTTCCATGGTACAGATGGGAATCTGTCTGGGAGTCCAGCCCATGCTGGCATATTGCTGCGGGGATGGCAACATGCCAAGGATCAGGGAAACCTTAAGGAAACTTTCTCTTCTCACGGTGTTGGTCGGCTCGGCTGCCACACTGTTCTGTGTGTTAAACAGCAGGGCAGTGATCGCACTGTTTTTAAAGAATCAGGAGGCACTTTCACTGGGGCAGGAGATGGTGATGCTGTTGATGGTGACGGGGCCATTTCTGGGGATCTATTACATCAGCACTAATTTCCTGCAGGCGTCAGGAAATGCAGGACTTGCGGCAATTATCTCCATGCTGCGCCAGGGCTTTTTACTGGTACCGCTTCTTGCTGTCATGAATTGCTTCTGGGGAGTGAAGGGGATTACTTTAGCGCATGTGACGGCGGATCTGACGGCGGTTGTAACTGCCGGGCTTCTGGCACTGCATAAGTATCGGATACTTAAGAGTTCTCTGGAGGATGATATTTGTTGCGATATAGAGGCGAAAAAAGTAGATATTTAAGTTGGGGGAAGTTATAATATAGATAGATTAAAAACGTCATTGAGCAGAGGAGAAAAGTATGTCTGTAGAAGTGCGGATTGAACCAAAGGGGCTTTTTAAGAAAAAGGTATCGTTTCAGGATATTCTTTCAGACGGAATGGCATACGGGATCATGGATGAAGATTTCAGGCTGATTCCAAACGAGACAGGAGAGCATACCGTCATCTATGATCCACAGAGGATTGCGAGAGGAATTGAAGTCAGTTTTGAGAATACTTCGGTTATTTTGCGTATGAATTTACCGACCTCTCAGGAAGAAATTCATCAGTTTTATGAGTTGGTCAAAAGAGTGTGTGGACTATGCAGGACGAAAGTGTTTTACAGGGATGGGGAAAAGACGGAGCTGGCTTGGATCCCGGATTGTATTGAAAGGGATAAGAAGACGGCAGTGGGTGCACTGGAAGATATTTTCAGCAAAGCAGGCGATAAGTATCTTACGATATTCGGAGTCATGAATCCCTTATGTCTCGGGAAGAGAGAAGACAATCTTATAGCGAATGATCTTCAGGCTTTTGGAAGCTATCTGGCTGAAAAGCAGTCTATCGACGCATATTATGCGGCTCCGAGAGTATACCGGCATAAGGATAGAGAGACATTGTTCGGCTGCTTTGCGGTCGGGGAAGAGATTGCATCAATCGTTCCGCTGGAACCGGAGATTATATTGAACCAGATAGAGGGTGTTGAGGAGTGGTATGTCCTGTTGGGAGACGGCGGGAATAATCTGGTCAGTTATGGGGATTTCATAAACGCAGTCAAGGAGAAGGAATATTATGATGCAAATCATGTGATCGTTTCTCTCAGAAAGGAAGAGATAGAAGAGATCCTTGAAACCTACCGAACGGAATTATAGCAGGCGGGAATCTTTCAGAATAAGGAGAAAAGTTTTGGAGACGATTCAGCTGAACAAAAAGTACCATATATTTTATACGGACAAAAGCGTGTCACAGATGATGAATCCAGAACGGAAATGGTACCTTACTTTCTGCATGATATTTGCTTTTGCAGTCCTTATGATATTTATAACTTTTGGTTTTGGGCTTCTTATCATGTCAACAGGGGATGGAAGAAAGGCTGGGATAATATTAAGTGGATGCGGAGGAGCGTTCCTTCTTTTCTGGTATGGTGCGATTCAATATGTAAAGTATTTTTATTATGTATGCTTCGAAGAGGATGGGGTTACCTATAGAATGGGAGGCTCGTTTTTTCGGCACTTTATCAGATATGAAGAAATTGCTGCAGTCCAGATAGGCAGTTGTTACGCCGATTTTATTCCGGGAAAAAGGTTTGGAAAACAGGGAGCACTATTTACAGAGCAGGGATGCAGACAGCTGTTTGGAACCTTCATGAATATGATAGATGATCAGGGAGTCTATCGATTTTCAATGCCTTACTTAGAGGCTGGATATTGGTTTATCATACAGAAATGTTCGGGGCATATCAGGATCGTGAAGCAAAGCGGCGAAGTGAATTTTCCTGATACAGAGCAGGAGAAAGAGGTGAAGCAGCAGTATAGTGGATATGTAAACTGAAACATGTTGTTGAACAGCAGAAGTAAAGATCTCTGCAGAAGAGAGAGGAGGATTATGATGAAGAAGTTTTTTTCGATTTTGTCAGTATTTGCGGGGGTTTTGATTATTGGGCTGGCGATCGTGAGCTTTATTACAGGAGAGGTATATAATCAAATTTTTATTCTACTGCTTTTAGTAGAGCTTTGGTCTGTTATTATATCTAAGAGGGTGAAAGGTAATCCTTCCTAAGTGAAAGACAGGGGAGAACACAAGCAATGGTTATGGGGATTTGATTATCATGAGCACGGAAAACTATGAAAATACCATTCCAAAAATGAAGATACTTCATGATCTTGAGATATCTGAAAAGCAAATTGATGAGGGAGAAGTAAAAGATGCCAGAGGTGCTCTGGAGTCTATGAGGGCAAAATACAACTTATAAACTTATAATAACAAAAGATCAAGCCATTTGTTCCTATCGGAACAGGTGGCTTGATCTTTTGTGGCTTAAAGTACATAACCATTTTAACTTTTGATCCGAGTCTGTATACGCCGATATAAGAGAAGAAATTCGGCAGCTAGTGACCGCAGACGAGAACGAAGCGGCAGCACAGATTATAAAAAGTGTAGATGGCAGAGAAAAAGATTCTCTTACATCTGCACTTTTTAAATGGAATTTATTAATGCTAAAAATTTGATGTTAGTGAATTTTTTTGTTAGTATATTGGTAAAAGGATTTCCGGCTGGCATCTGTTTTTGGTATACGGGAAACGGAGTCTGAAGCAGTATCAAAAGTGGAGGTACCGGAGGAGCTGTAAGTTTTAACTTATACCAGGAGGCGCAGATGATGAAGCAGAAGAATAAATTTTCGCAGTACAGTATTGGAATCAGGATGGCAGCCTGTTTCATCGGACTGGTTATTCTGCCCTTTATCCTGCTGGCATTTGTTATGTTTTACAGTTTTCAGAGCTATACGGTAGACAACATGGGAGAGACGACGCTGGACACCATGTCTGCCATTAAGTCAGAATGCGATGTTCTCCTGGAACAGTATGAGAGCATGACGATGACACTTTATTATGGCGGATATGTGGATCTGCTGTCAGAGGGTACCTATTCCACTGCGATATCCGGTGTACTTGATGGAATCTGTTTTCCGGATACGCATATCCATGCAGCGTACCTAAAGTCAGGGAATCAGGTATATCACAGCGGCGCGATTTATGAAGAACTCTTTGATATAATGGAACCATTTGAGGAGGATATCTTTGAAGCCGGTGGAAAATGCATCTGGTATTCAGTGGACGGAATCCGCGGAAGTGCGGATGAGAAGCATTATGTTCTGGCCAGGAGACTGAATAATAAGGCATTTGAATCAGTAGGTATCCTGTATCTGGTATTAGATGAACATTTTATCTCAAAAATCTACTCCCAGCTTACCAGTGGTTTTACAGAAAAGTATTTGATAGATGTTGATGGAAATATTCTGTATTCAGCCGGAGAGCGGAGAAAAGATAAAATCGATATCTCAGGTATTCCAAAGTCCAAGAGATCCGGATTTCAGGACATAACGACAGACAGCGGCAGTTCTGTTTATGTTTATAGCAAGCTTAGAAGTGCAGACTGGTACTGTATCAGTATGATCCCGGATACTGAAATCATCCGGGATATTATCAGGATAGAGATGCCTTTTATCTTAATTTCCATAATATATCTGCTATTTCTTGTCATTATGCTGTATACGATGAGGAAGAATGTCTTTCGTCCCCTCAGAATGTTGAAGCGGGCGATGGATGATTATGCAAACGGCGGCCTGGAGCCGATGAGACTTGAACCGATGGGAAGCGGAGAGTTCAGAAGTCTGGCAGAGCATTTTTCGGAGATGACTGACAGGATCTTTCATTTTACGACAAAGTATCGGGAAGAAGTGGACGAAAAAAACCGACAGCGTATGAAGGCACTTACGGCCCAGCTTACTCCCCATTTCATCTATAATGCATTAAATACAATTAAATGGATAGCGGTATTGAATAAACAGGAAAATATCCAACATTTGATTGAGTCATTGATCTATATCTTCAGGAATGCGGCGAGGGTAGACGATGAGTCATATACAGTGCAGGATGAACTTAAATTGATTGAGAACTATGCGGTGATCCAGAAGGCTAGATTTATGAATTTTGAACTTATGATCGAGGCAGATGAGATATGCATGGGATACCGCATTCGAAAGTTCCTTCTGCAGCCTGTCGTAGAGAATGCCATTGTGCACGGTCTGGGCAGAGGCCAGCAGAAAGATGGGAAGATCTGTCTCAGAATCTGGAAGGAAGAGAACGGCCTCTATATTACAGTGAAAGATAACGGTGTCGGTTTTGATGTGGAAAAGTGGAGACATCAACCCGATATCAGAGACGACCACACGAATATCGGACTGCATAATGTAGAGGAAATCATACGATTGGAATACGGGGAATCATATTCCATTGAAATACAAAGTGAATTGGGCAGTGGAACGGTGATAACATACCACCTGCCGTTAATCTCAGGATAAGGTGATGATAACATGATTCGAACGATTATAGTGGATGACGAGATTCTTTCAAGAATTGGAATCCGTTCCTTTATTGATGACAAAGAGGATATAAAGGTAACCGGAGTTTTCGGCGGGGCGGCGGAGGCACTGGAATTTCTGCGTGAAAATGTTACAGATGTGGTGATTACAGACATCGAGATGGCTGATATGAGCGGACTGGATCTGATTTCTGCCATACGTACAGAAAATCTGGCACCCGGGATTATTATTCTAAGCTGCCACGATAGTTTCGCCTATGCCCAGGAGGCAATCTCGAAAGGCACTAACAGTTATCTGCTGAAGATGGATATAACAGAAGATATTCTGGTAAAAGAAATCAAAAAAGTATATTCTCAGATAGCAGCTGACTATAAACCGGGAAGAAAACCTGACAATCATCGTGAAGGCAGCTTGGAAACAGGAACTTATGTAATCGCAATTCCACGGGTAAAGACAGCAGTCCGTGAGGAAGGCATGGGGAGCCTGGATAATTCCATGCTGGTTAGTATGTTGGAAGAAGTTGTCTGCCGCTATCAGATGGGGACACTGTTTTCGCCTTACAACAGGGAAATGTTTATTATGTTCCTCTTTGACAGAAAGCTTTTGCCAGATGAGATTTGCAGCGAACTTTCCAAAAATCTTTCTGTAATCGGGGCCAATGTAAAGCAGTATATCAACGGGGAGATTATTTTCGGAGTCAGTTCTCCCTTTACTGACCAGAGAGAAGCCAGGGAGCATTATGATGAGGCAGTTTCTGCTGCAGATTTGGATTTCTATGATTTGAACAAGGATGTTTATATGTGGGAATCCAATCAGGTGGTTTTGCCTGCCATCACCTTTACCGCCGAACAGTTCACTGCGGCAGAAGGAATCGACAGGTTTTCCGTAGAGCTGCATGAATTCTGTGAAAGAGCGCGGCGTGAAAAAGCAGATGTAAATGGGTTAAAAAACCGGTTGATCCAGGGAATCAATGAAATGACATACCAGCTTTTTCACGAGAATTGCCTGAGTGAAGAATTTTCGGGGCGTTGGAATATCAGCTCCCGAACCATCGCTCTTGTGACAGAAGCCAGGAGCCTTATGCGCATGGAGGAGAGGCTTGTTGAGCTTTACAGAGAATTTCATGATGATATGATATCCGAGCTGAGTTCAGACGATTTATCTGAAATCTTTCGGTATATTGAACAGAATCTGGATCAGAAAATATCCCTCACAAGGCTTGCTGAGACCGGATGTATGAGTATACCGTCACTGTCAAAAAAGTTTAAGGAGCGGACAGGCCTTACTGTGACTCAGTATATGAACCGTGAGCGGATCCGGCGGGCGCAGATACTGTTAAAGAATCCGGCAAATTCTCTCTGGCAGATTGCAGAGGTCACAGGTTTTGCAAATGTGAATTATCTGATCCGTGTTTTCAAAAAAGTCACCGGGACTACCATCGGGGAGTATCGGAAACAACTGGGTATCAAAGTATCAGATGAAGAGGAAGATTGATCAGATTTTGAATTCTTTATAAAATAGTGAATATCCGGAGTTAATCCGGATATTTTTTTGAAGTTTTTCAAGAAGTCTGTTTCTTGCCGGACACCTTGAAAATTCCGTATAATAATCTCAGAAAATAAAACAAGCGGTTACAGAAAGGAAGGTAAAGATGAAGAAGAGAGTATTGGCAGTTCTGCTCTGCACAGTAATGATGACAAGTCTTCTTACAGGGTGCAAAGGCTCGTCAGGCGATGAGGGGACGTCTGACGGAACATCAGGGAGTATTACAATCTGGGAACATGAGTATACTTACGAGGACAGCCTGGCAGCGGTAATAGAAGCGTTTAATGAGAAATATCCGGATATTGAAGTCAATTATGAAATCAGAGCGGATGGTGATTATTACAGTATTCTTTCAACAGCAATTCAGTCCGGTGATGGTCCGGATTTATTCTGGACGAATGGAACGGCAACGATCAACATGCCGGATTATGTTGAAAATGGTGCATTAGCAGATTTAACGGAACAGGTAGATTTCAGCTTCTTTGATGACAGTGCGATGGCGCTTTCACAAGTAGACGGAAAGTACTACTCTGTACCTTGGATGACGCTGGATACAAGAACAGTTTTCTACAATAAGGATATGTTTGAGGAACACGGCTGGAAGATTCCAAAAACATTTTCTGATTTTGAAAAACTTTTAGCTGAAATTAAGGATGAGGGAATTACACCGATTTCTATGGCTTTGGAATCATGGTCACTATTATTTGGATTTGAGCCTCTTTTGGCAGGCTATGCTCCGGAATATAGTGCTGCTCTTTCGGATTATAAAGATATTACAGCAACCGACCAGCCAGTCCGCGACTGTATGCAGCTGATGGTTGATTGGGCGGACGCAGGTTATTTTGGGGATAATTGGCAGGGGGTGATTGATAATGCATCGCAGCTCCTGGCTTTTACATCTGGTAATGCGGCGATGAATATTGCAGGCTCCTGGGATGCGGCTACAATCAGCAGCAATAATCCGGATTTGAACTACGGTGCTTTTGCTATTCCAACAGAAGAAGGTACATGCAGTCTTGTAGGATCTGCAGCAAATGGATTTTCTGTAAACTCAGCATCTTCTAATCTTGAGGCTGCTGTGACTTTCGCAGACTTCTGTGCAACAGAAGAAGCACAGACAATTTGGGTACAGTCTCAGGGCGCGGTTCCGGCAACGGATAAAATTAAGGCATCTACCGAAATTGCCCAGGAGATTTCTGAGAGTGGTCAGGGAAATATATACAGAAGCTGGCAGAATGTACTTAGTTCTTACTCACCTACGGGCGATGCATCCACAATATGGGGCAACGACTTTACCAAAATATTTACCGGTGAAATGACAGTAGATGAGTTGTGTGATGAAATACAGAAAAACATGTAGTTAATTCGTGCCAGTTATACTAGCAAACATTTAGGAAGTGCCGGCCTGGAAATGGCCGGCATTCTTTTCAGAGAGTGAGGAAACAATTTTGAGGAAAAGAAGAAAAAATAGAAATCATTTATTCTTTATCGTCCCGGGATTTATTTTTTATACTATATTTGTTGTACTGCCGATTCTGTGTGTGCTCGTTCTGGGATTCACGAACTGGTCCGGACTGGGGGACATCAAGTTTATCGGAATTGACAACTTTATTACCATATTTACAGATGAGAGATTTGCCCCGACATTTTTTAATGCGCTTAAGAATAACTTGAAGTATCTTGTCTGTGTATGGGTGATTATTACGCCGATTCAATATCTGATTGCTTATGTGCTGTATATCAAAATTCCGGCGTACAAGTATATCAAGTTTATGGTATTCCTGCCATACGTCATTAGTACAACAATCGTCGGATTCTTTGCAACATTAATTTTCAACCCCAATATTGGCTTTCTCAATGAATTCCTGGAGAAGATCGGTTTGGAGACAGGAGCATGGTTCGGGGATCCGGGATGGGCGTTTAAACTTCTGATTCTTTTCGTTATCTGGCAGGGGGCCGGTTCGGGTATTATGATTTTTTACTCGAATTTCATGGATATTTCACAGGATGTCATGGAGGCATGCCGTGTAGACGGCTGTACAGAATGGCAGAGATTCTGGCATATCCTTCTCCCGCTTTCACTGCCGTCCTGTGCTTCGATCATCACTATGAGTACCATTTGGGCTCTGGCTATATTTGATCTGCCATATATCCTGGGAGGGGCAAACGGAGGCGTAAACGGATCGCTTGACTTTGCGAACACGGTATTCTACCGCTTTACTTTCGGAAGCGGACTGAATGGAAGGCAGGACTACGGCTTTGGTGCCGCAATTTGTCTTGTTATGTTCGTTATTATGATGTTTGTGACATTTATCCAGAGCAAAGTACTCGCAAAATTTGAATATGACAATTAGTCAGGGAGGTGTACAAAAATGACGAAAAAAGCAAAAGCTAATGATTTTTCCGTCCAGTCAGGGCACGGAGTGATGTCAGGAAAGGCGAAAGCAGTTCGGTGGCTGATTTCTATTGTTTTGATCATCTTTACATGTTTTACTATTTTTGTGGTGGGGGCTACTCTTCTGAACGCACTTAAGACAAAAAGCGACCTGGTAACAAACTTTGTAGGGTTTCCAAAATCTATTACATTGTCCAATTTTGCAGCGATACTGTTGGAAGGTGATTTTTTTCTGTATTTTAGAAACTCATTCATTCTTACGGTGTTAGGGACAGCGGGATGTATTATTCTCTCTGCAATGGCTGCATATGGAATTGCAAGATATGAGTTCAGGGGCAGATCAATCCTGTCACGCTACTTTTTGGTTGGGATGATGGTTCCTATCCAGGTCAGCGTCCTTCCGCTGTTTCTGATTCTGAGAAATTTAGGTCTGCTGAATCACCTTATGGGATTAGTGCTGGTATATATATCGCAGATATCCATGTCCTGTTTGATCTTCCAGAAGTTCTTCCGGACGATTCCGAAAGCACTTGAAGAATCCGCCAGACTGGATGGATGTCATGATCTTAAGATTTTCTTCCGGATCGTGATGCCAATTTGCAAACCTGTTATCTTTACAATGTCTCTAATCACTGCGATCGGATATTGGAATGATTTTTACATGCCGATGATCATTCTTGGAAACAAGAACGTAAAGACTTTGACGTTGGCAATTTATCAATATATCGGACAGTTTACGAAATACATGAGTGAATCTATGGCTGCTGTTATCATAACTCTGATCCCAATCGTTATTATTTACTTCCTGTTCTCTTCTCAGATTGTGGAAGGCCTTACAGGAGGAGCTGTGAAGGGGTGATGCAGAGAACATTTTACAATATATGGGATAACAGTCCGGCTTGCCGGGAGGTCTATATTTTAGGAGGAGATGCTGTATATGAAATTGAATATGGTGATAACGAAAGATACTTCCGGGGCTGAACGGCAGTACCAGTATCAGAACATTGAGTTTTCCTCTGATGCGGGGGAAGAAAATTCTGTTGTTAACCTGTATCCGGAGCTTCTCTATGAAGAATTCGAAGGATTTGGCGGAGCGATAACTGATTCAGCGGCTTATGTATATTCTCTGATGCATCCGGCACAGAAGAAAAAAATGCTTGAAACGTATTTCAGTCCTGGGCAGATGAATTATAGGATGATCCGCATCCATATGGACAGCTGTGATTTCTCTACAGAAATGTATGAAGCTATGTCCGATGAGAACGACATAGAATTAGAAAGTTTCGATTTCTCGCGGACAGAAAAATATATCATACCTATGCTCAAGGACGCGGAGGAAGCGGCAGGACAAAAGCTGGAGATTATGCTTTCACCCTGGTCTCCACCGTCATTTATGAAGAGTAATGGCTTACGGAAAAACGGCGGCTCTTTAAAGCCGGAATATTATATTATGTGGGCGGAATATTTATGCAGATATATTGAAGAGTTCCAGAAGCGTGGTTTTATGGTAAAACGGATCAGTCTGCAGAATGAGCCGAAAGCTGTGCAGACATGGGATTCGTGCGTCTATACAGCGCAGGAGGAGAAGAATTTCCTTATGGAGGCACTGTATCCTGCACTGGTGCGTCACAATATGAAAGAAATCGAAGTTTTTATCTGGGATCATAATAAAGAAAGAATTTATGAGAGGGTAAGGGAGATTTACAATGATTCGACGAAAGGGATGATAGCCGGAGCTGCCTGCCATTGGTATAGCGGTGATCATTTCGAATGTTTGTCACTTGTAAGGCGGAAGTACCCGGACCTCAAGCTAATCGTATCAGAGAGTTGTATTGAATTCAGCAAGTTCGATTCCGATGATTCGCAGGCAAATGCTATGAGACTTTCCCACGAGATTATAGGAGATTTGAATCACGGTGTTTCCGCATTCTATGACTGGAATATTCTGCTGGATGAGCAGGGCGGTCCAAACCACGTGGGAAATTACTGTCTGGCCCCGTTTTTGTATGACACGAAGAATCATCTGCTCATGCCACAGTTCATTCAGAAACACTTTTATCATTTTTCACACTATATCCAGCGAGGCGCGAGGCGCATTGGTGTCAGCAGATATACCGATGCATTGGATATAACGGCATACAGGAATCCAGAGGGCATGGTAATTGTGATATTGCTTAACAGGAAGGAAGAATGCCTGCCTGTTAATCTACGGATGAACGGGATGCTTGTTAATATTGAAATTCCGGGTAAATCCATCTGTACCGGGATGATTGACGAGATAGAAAATATAAGCTATATTAAGCCTCAGGACTATGAAAATTGAGAAATTATCTGCCATGATTACAGGCAATGGTGATTATCACCAAAAAAACAACTTGCATAACGTTCAATAATGAGTTATACTTACCTACAGAATAGAGAAAATTCTTCGGGGTCGGGTGCAATTCCCAACCGGCGGTATAGTCCGCGACCCGCTGTTTATGACAGTGGCTGAACTGGTGCAATTCCAGTACCGACAGTAAAGTCTGGATGAGAGAAGAAATTTATGCCATGATATAAGCGTATTTTCAAGCCCCGGGTTTATATATCCGGGGCTTTTTCTTTTTGGATCTTAGTGAAATTAAGACTCCAGAAGCGAAGTTGAGCAGAAGATATTACATACGCAGGCAGCATGATTTCCAGAAGATTTTCTTTCTTTTCAATTCAAATCATTTTAATTAAAGGAGAGAAACAATTATGAGCACAGAGACAAATGTAGTATCAAGAACACAAGGCAGAATGGGAATCCGTACGATCGCACAGGTGAGTATGCTGTCTGCGATCGCCACCGTATTAATGCTATTTGAAATACCGCTTCCCTTCGCACCGGCTTTTTATGAGATTGATTTCAGTGAGGTACCGGTACTGGTCGGATGTTTTGTGATGGGGCCTCTTGCCGGAGCTGTCATCGAGCTGATAAAGATCCTTCTGAATCTGGTAATCAATGGGACAATGACTGCAGGTGTAGGTGAAGCCGCAAACTTTCTGATCGGATGTGCTTTATGTGTTCCCGCAGGACTCATTTATAAGAGAAACCGAACAAGAAAAACGGCAATTATCGGAATGCTTACAGGGACTGTATTCATGACAGCTGTGGGCTGTCTGCTGAATGCCTATATTCTTCTGCCGACCTATGCAAAAGCATTTGGAATGCCTCTGGACTCACTGGTAGAGATGGGAACGGCAGTGAACTCACACATTACAAGTCTTTCCACATTTGTATTCTTTGCAGTGGGACCGTTTAACCTGTTGAAAGGGGTTTTAGTATCCTTGATCGTATTCTTGATTTATAAAAAAATCAGTCCAATCTTCAGAATGAGATAAGGCTGTTTTATAATCGCATCAAAAAGAAAAGAGCATTTCCTGACAGCGTTCATTTAAAAGGGCGGTCTGCCGGGAGGTGCTCTTTTTTCTATTATTTGCAGGCTGGTTGATAGCTTTTTCGTCCTCTTACCCTTTCCTAACAGCCACTGGGCGGATATGAGTAGACATTTATTTTTATTTTGGATAAGATAAAGAAAAAGAAAGAAGAAGTGATCCATAGGAAATGCAGTAGGAGGAATATGACATGCGGGTGGAGATAGAAAAAATAGAAAAGGAACGGCCGGAATCGGTAAAGCTGATGGTACACGAAGAGACGGAAAGTATAAAGCAGCTTGCAGAATTTATCGAGCAGGAGAATTTCAGACATATGCTTCTGACCTGCAGCAAGGAGGATAAGATCTGCCAGGTAAAATGCAGAGACATTTACTATATTGAATCTTTGATGGAGATACAGTATATCCACACCAGGGAAGAGATTTACAACACCAGGCGCCGTCTTTATGAACTGGAAGGGCTTCTTCCGCCAGAATTTGTGCGGGCATCCAAATCGGTTCTTTTGAATATGACAAAGGTGGAGTTTTATAAACCAGTATCCGGCGGGATCATGATGGCAGAGTTTGAGAATGGTGACAGCACTTATATTTCCAGAAAGTATTTAAAAGGCCTGCGGGCAAAAATCAAGGAGGGATTGTTATGAGGACAAAACAGACATTGGATGAGAAAAAGGAAAAGCTGCTTTATGGATGTTTATTTGGATTTATTTTATTTGCAAGCTCTGCGATCTATATAAGCATATTTGCAGACAAAAAAGAGGCTGGAGTCTTTTTGCCTTATATCCCAGTGGCACTGGTGGGATATCTTTTGGCCGGAAATCTTTTGGTCTGGCTGTATACAAGACGAGGCAAGGGATCGGCAGGAGTTTGGTTCAAGGGAAGTGCTGCCATTTATACGATCGGGATCATAGCAAGTGCGGTGGCGATCGCAGGATCTGTACTGCCCCAAGTCATACGGTATATGCTCCTGGTCAATTTGGTGATCATAATCCTATGCTGGCTCTTAGACTACTGTTTCTTAGTAAAGGTGGCAAAGGAGCTGAATCGGGGAAAGAACTGCCGGAGTCTGGTCGTAGATATACAGGAATGCCCGAGAAGTGTGGATGCATTCTGTAGAGAAATCGAGGATTACTGCCGGAAAAACGGAAGAAGGCTGGAATTTTTGAAGAGAGGGAAGGTGGCAGAGATCCGGATGGACGGGGAGCGATATTCTGTGGAGGTGGATTCCTTCTACTCCATGTTCGGGCCGATGTATGCATTAAAATTCAGGCAGATGCACTAAAGCATCTGCCTGATCCTATTTAGATTTTTACCTTTTTCATTTTGTACAGATAATAGAAGATAAATAAAACAGCCGTTGAGATCCAGGTGATCGGATAACTAAAGATAATGACCGGGATGGTCGGCTTGAGCTTTAGCGCTCCGATGATCCATACTACCCTCAGCAGGCAGACACCGCACATGGTAATGATCATAGGAATGACCACGTCACCGATTCCCCGAAGAGAGCCGGACAGGATCTCGATGAACGGAAATACGATATACCAGGGCGTGATGAGTATGAGCATTTCGGAACCAATGCGTATGACTTCTGTATCGGTGGTAAATAGTCTGAACAACAGCACACGGGCAAAAATCAGGAAAATAACCAGGATTCCTGACACGATGAAGTCGATCCCAAGACAGACGTGAGTGCTTTTCTTTACCCGGTCAAGCTTTCTTGCTCCGTAATTCTGTCCCACAAAGGTAGTAATGGAGATCCCAAAGGCACTGCTGACCATCCAGAATACAGCATCCAGCTTTCCATATACCGACCAGGCGGCGGCCGTATCGGTGCCGAACCCATTCAGGGCGGCTTGTATGATCACGTTTGTGATGTTGTACATGACCGATTGGAAACCGGCAGGCACTCCGATCCGCAGCTGGGATTTAAGGACTGATCTGTGCAGACGTATCTGTCGGATAAAAAGCTTTAGGATCCCCTCGGAGCTCATCAGCTTACGTGTCACTAATGCGGCGCTGAAAGCCTGGGACAGCAGGGTGGCAAGTGCGACCCCAAGAACTCCCATATGGAAGACCACAACAAAGACCGTATCCAGGATGATATTCATAAAACAGCAGAATATCAGGTAATAAAGAGGATGCTTAGAATCCCCGACGGCCCTTAAGATACTGGATCCTATATTATAGATGAAGACAAATAGGATGCCGGCAAAATAAATCCGAAGATATAAGGTGGAATCAGCCATGATCTCTTCGGGAGTGTGCATCCACCTAAGCATGGCCGGTGCGAGGATGATCCCGATGATGCTGATCACGATACTTCCGGCGATGGAAAATGCATAGGCGGTATGTAAGCTCTGCCGGACAGATCGTTCATCCTGGGCGCCGAAAAATTGGGCGATCACAACGGAGGCACCGGAGGACAGCCCAGTAAAGAAACCGACGATTAAGTTGATGATCTGCGTGGAGGAACCGCCCACACTGGCCAGGGCTTCCTTTCCCACGAAATGTCCAACAATGACGGTATCTATCGTATTGTATAACTGTTGAAAAAATGTTCCGAATACGATCGGAAAAAAGAAAAGAAGAAGCTGCCGCCAAATGACACCTTCTGTGATCTGATTCACATTTTGACTTGTCTGTTTCATCTCATAAACCCTCACTCAAACCATAAAATTTCTTTTGCAGACCTCTGCTAAGCAGAGAATTCATGTCAAGTCCCCAATCTTGACAACGCTACTATATCATGAAAAAACAGAACTGTCGATAGGTTAAAAGACGAAAGTAAATATATGTGTAATTGTTCGATCCTGATGCAAGTGGAAAGCAGCATCTAAGTAAACATTCTATAGAAAAGGAGTGGATAAAACTCCTCTTTGAAGAACCTTCCAGGTATGTTATGATAAGAACAGATAAAACAAAGGAGGTCTATAACAATGCCGCGAATGAGAAGAAGAGACCGCGAGATAGACACGAAAGAGGAACTGCTCGAGGTACTGGATACCTGCAAGGTGATGCATATGGCGATGTATGATGAGGATGGGATCTATATCCTTCCTATGAATTTCGGATATACATATGAGGATGGGCAGCTCATATTTTATCTCCATGCAGCCCTGGAGGGGAAGAAACTGGACTTGTTGAGAGAAAATCCAAAGGTTGGGTTTGAACTGGACTGCGGACATGAACTGATCGAGGGAAGAGTTGCCTGTCAGTATGGTTACCGGTATGCCAGTATCGTCGGAAAAGGGGTGGGTGAGATCATAGAAGATCCCCAGGAAAAGATAAAGGCATTGACTGTATTGATGAAATGTCAGACAGGAAAGGATTTCGAATTTAACGAGCGTCTTGTCAGTATCGTTTCGGTCATCAGGATCACTGCCCATGAGTTCAGTGGAAAACGCCGTGAGTAAGCCTGGCAGATGATGCCGCTATGCATCCCCCGGATGAGAGATTGCCCATACTGCATCTCGATCGAGGAAAGTGATGGAATAGGCTTGGCGTAGAAACAAAAATATGTAATACTATGGATAACAGCCCCGGCTGTTTGATCATATGGCAGTCCGGCTGGCGAAAGTTAGCAATGATAGAAGTATAGGAGGAATTAATATGAGAGCAGAATTCGATGAAAGTTTGGTAACTGGTAATGAGATGATTGATTCACAGCATCAAGAACTGATCGGGAAGATCAACAAACTGCTGGACAGCTGCGAGACAGGGAATGATAAGCTTGTGGCGATCAAGACCCTGGATTATCTGGCTGATTATACAGAATTCCATTTTTCAGAGGAAGAAAAGCTTCAGGCAGAGATCGAGTATCCGGGTATGGAGAAGCACAAAGAAGAGCATGAGAAGCTTAGAAGAGTCGTAAAAGAGCTTTACGAGATGCTTGAGGAAGAAGAAGGCCCGTCAGAAGCATTTGTTGAGCAGGTGAACAAAAATGTGATCCAATGGCTGTACAGCCATATCAAAGGCTTTGACCGCTCCGTGGCAGAGTACAAGAACATGAGAAACAGTAACGAAATGTTATAAATATCAGGAGGCTGCGGCAGCGGCTATGAAAATTGCAGGGAAGCAGATTCTTTGCGTTGATACAAAATCTGGTATGAGAGGGATACTTCGGTGAAGCGTAAAGGCAGAGTGCAGAACACTGGCCCAGGCTTTGCAAAAGTGCCTCCTTCATACCAGATTTTTTTCAGATTCTTTACATTCTTAACGATCGTTTAACGAAAGCTTGAACTTCTCTTGATTGTTTCCCACACGCTCTATTGCTATAATTTCACTGTTCCCAAGAGGATGCATGTTATAGATGCAGAAAAACGAAAGGAAGTTAACAGATGTTGAAATTAGAGCATATTAAAAAGTCATATGATAAGGCCACGATCTTAAATGATATCAACCTGGAGATCGATAAAGGAGAGATCGTTTCCATATTAGGACCATCGGGATGTGGAAAAACTACGCTTTTGAACCTGATCCTGGGGATAACTGATGCGGACAGCGGCAGGATTTTATTCCAGGGAGAAGATATCACCCATGTTCCCATGGAAAAGAGAGGGTTTAATATTGTGTTTCAGGATTATGCATTATTCCCAAATCTGAACGTATACCAGAATATTGTTTATGGATTAAAAAATAAACCCGGGATCACCACAGAAGAGGAGCTTTGGGAACTGATCAGGCTTTTGGGACTGGAAGAACATTTGGATAAGAAGATCGACCAGCTTTCCGGCGGACAGAAACAAAGAACAGCACTTGCAAGGACACTTGTTATGAAGCCAAAGATCCTGCTTTTAGACGAACCCCTAAGTGCCCTGGATGGAGTCATTAAGGAGTCGATCAAAGAAAAGATTAAAAAGATTGCACAGGAATACCACCTGACCACGATTATTGTGACGCATGACCCGGAGGAAGCACTGACATTGTCAGATCATGTCCTGATCATCGATCAGGGGCAGATTTCCCAGTATGGGAAACCGGATGAAATTGTACAGACCCCCGGGAATGGCTTCGTAAAAGAGTTTATCTTACGGCAGCTGGAGATTAAAAGGAAGAATATCTATTCTCTGTTCGCAGTTTCTGATGCGCCTTATCTGTCGTCAGAAAGTCTGGTCTCTTAGGGGGATGCAAAACATGAAATCAAAAAACAGGGAAATGAAATGCATCTTCGTGCTGATGTCCTGTATCTTTCTGGCGTTCCTGATCTTTCCCATGCTGCGGCTTTTTGTAAAGTCGTTCCTGGGGCAGGATGGACTGACTATGGAGTTTTACCTCTCCATCCTGACGGACAAGGGATTCCAAAGGGCATTTTTAAACAGCTTTCTGGTGGCTGGAACAAGTGCTGTCCTGACAACAGCAGTGGGATTTTTTATGGCCTATACCATCCATTACACAAATGTACATAGATGGATCAAATCTCTGATCCGGGGAACCGCATTTCTGCCGATGCTTCTGCCCACGCTGACCTATGGATTTGCCATCATTTATTCTTTTGGAAAGCAGGGGCTGATCACAAGGCTGGCGGGACGTCAGTTATTCGAGATCTATGGATTCAACGGGCTGCTTTTGGGATATGTGATTTATACTCTGCCTGTTTCATTCATGCTTTTGAATAATACGATGGGGTATCTGGATAAAAAGTTTACGGTGGTATCGCGGATCATGGGGGACGGAATGCTGTCCACATTCAGCATGACGGTTCTTCGTCCACTGGCGGGGACTCTGGCGGCATCCTTGATCCAGTCCTTTTTTCTTAGTTTCACGGACTTTGGGATTCCGGCCTCGGTTGGGGGAAAATTCGATGTGGCCGCCAGCGTGCTATACAGCCGGATGCTGGGAAGTGTCCCGGATTTTAACAGGGGCAGCGTGATCGCTGTCATGATGCTGATCCCGTCAGCAGTCAGTATCCTCATACTTCATGTATTGGAAAAGTACAACGTCAGATATCATAAGATATCTGCCATAGAGATCAAAAAAAGTATAGGAAGAGATCTGGTATTTGGCGGTATAAGCTTTCTGGTCTGTGCAGGGGTTCTGTCGGTCTTTGCCGTTATCTTCCTGATCCCGTTCGTCGGGGACTGGCCTTACAGCCTGAATTTTTCCATGGACCACATCAGGGCTGTGTTTCATGATGCAGGACTTTTAGGAGTCTATCAGAATTCACTGCTTGTAGCCGGCCTGACGGCACTTGGCGGTACGCTGGCAGCCTATGGGGCAGCGCTTATTACAGCCAGGAGTACGGTGAGTGAGCGGATCAAAAAAGCTGTGGAAGGGACCGCGCTTGTAACAAATACCATTCCGGGGATGGTGCTTGGCCTGGCATTTTTGTTTTGTTTCTCTGGAACAGAGCTGCAGAGCACGTTTACCATATTGATCGTGTGCAATATCGTCCACTTTTTTTCCACTCCGTATCTGATGATGAAGAGTTCCCTGGAAAAAATGAATGCCTCATGGGAAACTACGGCGATGCTGATGGGGGACAGCTGGGGGAAGACGATCCTAAGAGTAGTGACTCCAAACGCCATGTCTACTATACTGGAGGTGTTCAGCTACTATTTTGTGAATGCGATGGTCACAGTAAGTGCTGTTGTGTTCCTTGCCGGAGCCAGGACGATGGTAATGACTACGAAGATCAAGGAATTGCAGTATTATAACAAATTTCAAGAAGTATTTGTGTTGTCACTGTTGATATTATTTACCAACCTTGCTGCAAAGGCTGTTTTTCAGTTTTTGGCAGGCAGGAGATCTCGGACAAAGGAGAGAAAGAAAATGAAGAGTATGAAAAAGGCAGCAGCCGCAGGCCTGGCAGGAGTATTAGGCCTGGCAGTGATGTTTTCCACAGCAGGATGTGGAGGGAATACAGAATCAAAGGAACAGGTCGTGATCTATTCGAATGCAGATGATGAGGCAGTGGAGGCTATGAAGTCTGCCCTGGATGCCAATGGCTATGAGGGGCAGTATATCTTCCAGACCTTCGGTACGTCAGAGCTGGGCGGGAAGCTGCTGGCAGAAGGAGCAGATATCGAGGCAGATCTGGTGACCATGAGCACGTTTTATGTGGAGAGTGCGCAGGAAGTAAAGCATATGTTTAAAGATCTGGATTTTGAAAAAAATACACTGGAAGAATCACCGGCTTATTGTGCACCGATCACCTCCCAGGAGGGCACGATGATCGTAAATACAAATCTGGTAAAGGAGAAAAATTTAACACTGCCAGAGTCTATAAAGGACTTGGCAAAACCCGAATATCAGGATATGATAACGGTAACGGATATTGCATCTTCATCCACTGCATGGCTTTTGATCCAGGCACTTGTCTCGGAATACGGGGAGGACGGTGCCAGGGAAGTTTTGGCAGCAATTTATAAGAATGCCGGAGACCACATCGAAGAATCTGGTTCCGGTCCGCTGAAACTGGTGCGTGCGGGAGAGGCTGCGATCGGATTTGGCTTACGGCAGCAGGCGGCGGCTGATAAGGAGAAAGGGCTTCCGATCGACTTTATCGATCCGAAAGAGGGAAACTTCACACTGACAGAATCCCTGGCAGTCGTCGATAAAGGGGAGAAGAGCAATGAGAAAGCGATGGATATGGCAGAGTGCATCATCAAGAATGCCAGGGAAGACCTGCTTTCTGTGTATCCGATCCCGCTCTATGAAGGAGAGCACGTGGACAGCTCTAAAATGTCAGGCAGTCCAAAAGTATTTTCTGAGAAGCTGACAGTAGATTTACTGAAAAAGCATCAGGAACTGTCTGAGAGCTGCAAGCCGGAATAAAAAAAAGGCCGGCCAGAGTAAAGATTGAGAGGAGAATCTACAACATGAAGAATTACAAATTACTGACCCCGGGACCATTGACAACGACCGATACGGTAAAAAGAGAGATGCTGTTTGATCACTGTACATGGGATGATGATTACAAGGTGATCACCTTGGAGATCAGGAGGAAGCTTTTGGAGCTGGCACATGTTTCCGAGGAGGACTACACTGTCGTGCTGATGCAGGGCAGCGGAACTTTTGGCGTTGAATCTGTACTGACCAGCGTGATCGGCGATCAGGAGAAGCTTCTGATTATTGCAAACGGGGCTTATGGCGAGCGTATGGAGGACATCGCAAAGCATGCAGGGATTCCTTATATGATCCACCACGAGGTATATTATAAGGTGCCAGATGCACAACAGATCGCGGCAATCCTGGATGAAAACCCGGATATCACACATGTATCCATGGTACACAGCGAGACGACATCCGGGATTCTGAATGATATCGAGTCTGTATCGAAGGTGGTAAAGGAAAGAAACAGGACAATGATCGTGGATGCCATGAGCAGCTTCGGCGGAGTCGACATCCCTGTGGGAGAGTGGGGGATCGATTTTATCGTAAGCAGCGCAAACAAGTGTATCCAGGGAGTGCCGGGATTTTCATTTATCATTGCCAATAAAGAAAAGCTGATAGAGAGCAGGGGCAAGGCAAGGAGTCTTTCCCTGGATCTGTATGACCAGTGGGAGACGATGAATAAGGACGGAAAGTGGAGATTTACCTCCCCGACTCACGTAGTCCTTGCATTTGCGCAGGCGTTAAAAGAGATGGAGGAGGAAGGCGGCATTCCTGCAAGATATCAGAGATATGCAGAGAATAACAAGCTTCTGATAGAGAAGATGGCGGAATTAGGAATTCATCCGTATATTGATTCCAAGCATCAGGGGCCGATCATTACGACCTTCTTTTATCCTGAGAACCATAAGTTTACGTTCCAGGACATGTATACATATATCAAGGACCGCGGATACGCAATTTATCCGGGAAAAGTAACTGAGGCGGAGACTTTCCGTATCGGGAATATCGGAGAGATCTACCGGGAGGATATCTTAAAGCTGATCGAAATCCTGACGGAGTTTTTGGAAAAATACAATTAGCATGATATTTTAATGAGAGTGCATAGGATCTGTCTGCCGGGCAGACGGGATCGTGGTGAAATGAGTACAAGGAGAATGGGATATGAGCAGAAAGATTGAAGCAGTGATATTTGACTGGGCAGGAACAACAGTAGATTATGGGTGCTTTGCCCCGGTCCAGGCTTTCATGGAAGTGTTTAAAAAGGCCGGGATAGAGCCAACTATGGATGAGGTCAGAGAGCCGATGGGAATGTTAAAGAGGGACCATATCAAGACCATGCTTGCTATGCCGAGGATTCGGGACCTCTGGGTAGAAAAGTATAAAAGTGAACCGGGGGAAGCAGACATTGACAGGCTGTATGATTCCTTTGAGGAAAATCTGATGGGAATTCTGGAGCGTTTTGCAGAGCCGAAGCCGTATGTGCTGGAGACGGTGGCAGAGCTTCGCAGGAGGGGGATCAGGATCGGGTCCACGACCGGGTATACGGATGAGATGATGTCTGTAGTTGTTCCGAAAGCGAAAGAGGCAGGATACGAGCCAGATGCGTGGTTTTCCCCAAATTCGGTGGGAAATGCAGGGCGGCCCTATCCATATATGATCTTTAAAAATATGGAAGTATTAGGGATCTCTTCTGTAGACAATGTGGTGAAGGTAGGCGATACAGTTTCCGATATCAAAGAGGGAAAGAATGCAGGTGTATTTACGGTCGGAGTGATCGAAGGAAGTTCTGAACTGGGGCTTACTCAGGAGGAATTTGAGGGGCTTTCCGGGGAAGAAAAGGAGCAGCGTATCAATAAAGCTGCTCAGAGATTCCGGGATGCAGGTGCCGATGCGGTGATCAGAAATATGAGCGGCCTATTATCCGTGTTAGAATAGCAGAGAGGCCGGGAAAGGTATCGCGTATGGGGATGCTGGAATAAGATCATGGACAGGCGGAAGTCCCGGTGAAAAAGAGAATAAAGTGTACGGAAAGGCCAGTATGAGGAGCGCTCGTCATACTGGCTTTTTCTTTTGGATACATGAGGGAAAATGGCGGTTTTATACAAGAGGATAAAGGCAGGAAATTGAAAAGAAATAAAAAAGTTGACAAGAGTGTTTTTTTATAGTAGAATGTCGTTTGTAACAATTTTGTAATATCTGTAATATTTACGAAAAGATAAGCATATATTTTATTACAAGCTTATTACAAAGAAGTAAAGATATTGCAACAAATCAGGAGGGTAAGTATATGTTACAAGGGAAAAAATTTATATCGGTATTGTCTGCGGTCACCGTATGTACGATGTTTTCAGCAGGCTTTACTACACAGGCGGCATCTTCTATGCCAGAGGCATACACAATTACTACTGTAGATAAAGGGGAGAGTACAGAAGCAGTTGGGAAGATCACGGAATCAGAGCTTAAGAAGACAAAAGAGGCTGCAGTAGGTGCAAAAGCTGCATATGATGCAGAGCAGCTCAGGATAAAAAAGGAACAGGAAAGGCTGGCAGAGGAGGCAAGACTGGCGGCAGAGGAAGCACAGAGGGCAGCAGAAGAAGCACAAAGAGCTGCCGAGGAAGAGGCTGCCCAGGCAGCGGCCGCGGAAGCAGTAAGCCAGGCGGCACCGGGAGAGCAGGAGCTTCTCGCATCTATCATCTTCTGTGAGGCAGGTAATCAGCCTTACGAGGGGCAGGTGGCTGTAGGAGCGGTCATCATGAACCGTGTCAGAAGCGGTGTGTATCCAAACAGTATTTCCGAGGTCATCTATCAGTCAGGCCAGTTTGGCCCTGCTATGACAGGGTGGCTGGACAGCGTGCTTGCCAGCGGCGGCTATACGGATACAGCGATGCAGGCGGCAGCAGATGCGCTTGCAGGGGCGAACCCTGTGGGAGACTGCCTTTACTTTGGAAACGGAGACTGGGGCATTCAGATCGGAGACCATTTCTTTCATTAATAAATATTAAAAATTACAAAGATCAGGGGAATCTGTTCTCATTGACAGAATCCCCTGATCTTTTTCGCATTTAATTTTGTCTATAATATAGAAGAAAGGCACTGCCCCAAAACCTTAGATCTTGAGATCCAGCTTGGAGAACGCATCTGCGAATGCATTATTGATCGGCTCTTTTACTTCTTTGGCCTGCTTTTTAAGGTAGCTGTTGACATCCTTTTTACTTGCGCCCCTGCCTTCCTTACTGCGTCTCTCCTGGAAAGAACTGAGCTTTTCTTTATGACCGCAGGAGCAGATAAAGCGCTGACCGTCTCCTTTTCCTACTAATTCCATTTTCTTATGACAGACAGGGCATCGTGCATTGGTGCGGCGGGAGATAGTTTCCCGGTACCCGCATTCGCGGTCCTGGCAGACAAGCATTTTTCCATGCTTTCCGTTTACCTCCAGCATATATTTACCGCATTCCGGGCATTTGGTACGGGTTAAGTTGTCGTGCCGGAAGCGTCCGTCTGCAGTTTTGATCTCCTGAATGAGTGATTTGGTGTAAGCTTCGATCTCAGTCATGAAATCCTGATCAGATTCCTTCCCTTTTGCGATAGCCTGAAGGCGGAGTTCCCAATCGGCAGTCAGTTCCGGGCTTTTCAGGTCTTGCGGGACAAGCCCGAGGAGCTGCTTCCCTTTTGAAGTGATATGGATCTCATTCCCCTTCTTTTCCATCAGAAAGCTGTTGAACAATTTTTCGATGATATCGGCCCGCGTTGCAACGGTTCCCAGACCGCCTGTCTCACCGAGGGTGCGGATGCGTGTCTTGTCTTTGGTCTGCATGTATTTTACGGGATTCTCCATGGCGGCGATCAGAGTACCTTCTGTAAAATATGCGGGCGGCTTGGTCTTTCCTTCGGTAATATTAAGGCTTAAGACATCAAGCTTCTGGCCCTTTTCTACCTCTGGCAGTGTCTGTTTGATCAGGGAATCATCTGCATCCTCCTCATCGAGATCCTCATAGCCGGCTTCATATATCTCCCGCCAGCCAGAGTGCTTTATGATATTCCCTTTTGCGGTAAAGAGTTCGGAGCCGATTTGTCCCTTAATAAAGGTCTCCTCATATTCACATGCAGGTGACAAAACCGCGAGAAAACGGCGCACCACCATATCATAGATCTTTCGTTCCTCATTGCTCATATGGGAGAGCTGTACAAATTGTTCTGTGGGAATGATCGCATGGTGGTCGGAAACCTTTGCATTATCTACAAAGGCTTTACTGGCTTTTATCGTCTGCATGGAAAGCTTCCCTGCGAGCCTGCTGTAAGGTCCCACCGCACAGGCTTTCAGGCGTTCCTTTAAGGTTCCTGTCATGTCTGAGGTCAGATAGCGGGAATCTGTGCGGGGATAGGTCAGTACTTTATGATTTTCGTACAGCCGCTGCATGATATTTAAGGTTTCCTTAGCAGAAAAGCCAAAACGCTGGTTGGCCTCCCTCTGCAGTGTGGTCAGATCATAAAGTGCAGGGGAGAAGGATTTCTTTAACTTCTTGTTCACTTCCGTAATCTCAAGCGGTCCACTTAACTGCTTATAAAGCTTCTGAATCCTTTCATGGTCGAATGTGCGGTTTGAACCGGCTTTTCCGTCTGTCCAGGTGAAGGTGATCCCCCCTGCCGCAGCTTTCATGCCGTAAAATGGTTTCGGCCGGAAGCTTCGAATCTCTTCCTCACGGGCTGCGATCATAGCCAGGGTTGGAGTCTGCACCCGGCCGCAGGACAACTGGGCATTATACTTGCAGGTGAGTGCGCGGGTCGCGTTGATTCCTACGACCCAGTCTGACTGGGCACGGGCGACGGCGGCTCTGTAAAGATTGTAATATGCCTTACCCGGTTTTAGATCCGCAAAGCCTTCCCGGATGGCCTTATCTGTGACAGAAGAGATCCAAAGCCTTAGGATGGGCTTCTTGTTCCCGGCCTTGTCAAGGATCCAGCGTGCTACCAGCTCGCCTTCACGTCCGGCATCGGTGGCGATAATAATGTCGGAGACATCCTTTCTGTAGATCAGTTCCTTGATGGCATTGTACTGTCTTGTGGTCTGCTTGATCACGACCAGCTTCCAGTCCTTTGGCAGCATGGGAAGTGTATCCATATTCCAGGTTTTATACTGCCCGCCGTATTGTTCCGGGTCTGCAAGTGTGACAAGATGTCCCAGTGCCCAGGTAACGATATAATCTGTTCCTTCTATATAAGTATTGGTCTTTTTCGTACAGCCAAGGACACGGGCAATGTCCCTTGCCACGGATGGTTTTTCTGCGATTACAAGATGTTTCATTTAAATGCTCCTTATCTGTTATATACTATGGAAACCTTTTCCGATGATCTCACTCGTATTCGAGATCAGGATAAATGCTTCCGGCTGATTCTCTTTAATAAAGTTACGCAGCTTAATCGCCTGAGGGCGGTTTAGCGCTGTAAAAACGATATACTTGTCTTTCCCTGAAAATGCTCCCTGGGCCAGGCATACGGTTGCACTCCGGTGCAGGGTATTTACGATAAAATCACAGATCGCTTCCGGCTCGTCACATACCACGTTGAAATATTTGGAAAGGTTAAAGCTTTCGATAAAGGTATCGATCATAAAGGAGCGAATCGCCAGGCCGAGGAAGGAGTAAAGTCCGGTTTCGATGTCGAACATAAAGCATCCGGCGATGGTAATCAGCACATCCGTAACAAGCAGGGCACGTCCGATGTCAAAGCTGGAATATTTTTTTAAGATCATGGCAATGATATCCGTACCACCACTTGAGGAACCGATATTGAACAGGACCGCGGAGCCGAGTGAAGGCAGTGCGATCGCAAAGCACAGCTCCAGCATGGGCTGGTCTGTGAGCGGATGTGTCATGGGCCAGATCCGTTCCATGACGGAGAGCGCCACAGAAAGCAGGATACTGCAGTATGCGGTCTTGGCGGCAAATTTTTTCCCCAGTACGATAAAGCCGATGACCAGCAGGATCATATTCATGACAAAAGTAAAGTCGCTGGCTGACATGAACCCTGATTTTGCAATCAATACAGCGAGGCCTGTAATACCTCCGAAGGTAAAGTTGTTTGTAAACTTAAAAAAATAGGTCCCCACAGCCATGATAAGCGTGCTGCCTGTTAACAAGAGAAAATGTTTCATTTTTCCTTTCATTTGTGTATTCCCCAATCATACATAATTTTGAAATTGACAGTCTCTGTAACATATCGAATTGTAACGCCGGGAATATCAAAAGTCAACGCATTAAGATAAGATAATTGGAAATACTAAAATCCCAAAAGGAGGTAGTAAATCTATGTATCAGTATTTACCGATTCGGGATGTATACGCAAGAGAAATCATTGATTCCAGAGGGAATCCTACGATAGAAGTGGAGGTACTGGCCGGCGAGGAGACCGTAGGCCGGTTTGCAGTGCCGTCAGGGGCATCCACAGGAAAATATGAAGCCGTGGAGCTGCGCGACAATGAGGAACGTTATGGTGGGAAAGGCGTGGAACGGGCGGTGGAGCATGTGAATGACCAGATTGCAAGGGCCGTGATCGGAATGAATGTATTTGACCAGGCCGGCCTGGACAATGTGCTGATCAAGACTGACGGAAGCAGGAATAAGAAAAACCTTGGTGCCAACGCCCTGCTGGGGGTGTCCATAGCAGCGGCTAAAGCAGCCGCAGGTGCACTTAAGGTTCCGCTGTACCGTTATCTGGGAGGGATCAATGCGCATAAGCTGCCTACTCCCATGATGAATATTTTAAACGGAGGAGCCCATGCAGATAATACACTGGATATCCAGGAATTTATGATCATGCCTGTAGGCGCATGCTGTTTTAAAGAGGGACTGCGCATGTGCGCCGAAATCTACCAGGCATTAAAAAAACTGCTGAAAGAAAATGGACTGAATACGGCAGTGGGAGATGAGGGCGGCTTTGCACCAGATCTGCCGGATGCCAGGGAAGCCTTAAAATTCATCAGAGACGCGGTGGAGCGTGCCGGCTATAAGATGGGGGAGGATATCGCGATCGCTCTGGATATTGCGGCTTCCGAGCTCTATAACAAGGATTATAAGAAATATGAATTCCCGGGGGAAAGCAGGATGCAGGGACAGAAGATCGTACGTTCCGCCGAGGAATTGATTGAATATTATGAGGATCTGTCACTGGAATTCCCGATCTATTCCATAGAAGACCCTTTGGATGAGGAAGACTGGGATGGCTGGGAGTTGTTGACGACCAGGCTGGGCAATGAGATCCAGCTGGTGGGGGATGATTTGTTTGTCACGAATGTGGAACGCCTGAAAAAGGGGATCGACCAGAATGTAGCCAATGCGATCCTGGTAAAGGTGAATCAGATCGGAACTCTTACAGAGGCGATAGAGGCCATCGATATGGCACAGAAGGCAGGCTACAATGCGATCATCTCCCATCGTTCAGGAGAAACAGAGGATACCACCATTGCAGACATCGCAGTGGCATTTAATACAGGCCAGATCAAGACCGGGGCACCCTGCCGGACGGAACGGGTGGCGAAATATAACCAGCTTCTCCGGATTGAGGAAGAACTGGGGAGATGATCTTCCTTGAAATCAGGACCGCTTGCCCAGTGAAAGGTGAGCGGTTTTTTGTAGAAACAGAATCGGCTGGCTTCATGAAAAACTTGGAAAAGTTATTGCAAATCCTGCCTATCTGTGGTAAGATAATCGTGGTTTATCCGCAGGAGGTGTAGATTAATGGATATTTTGAAGATTGTATTAACGATTATATTTGTTATAGATTGTATTGCACTGTCAGCAATTATCCTTCTCCAGGAAGGGAAGTCAGCAGGACTTGGAACGATCAGCGGCGCAGCTGATTCATACTGGGGACAGAACAAAGGACGTTCCATGGAAGGTGCCCTTGTGAAGTCAACGAAGTTCCTTGCTATTTTATTTATAGTTTTGGCACTGGTTTTGAACTTGGGTGTATTTAACTAAGAAGATAAGATGACGAACACTCTATACGGATATAGAGTGTTTTTTCTTTATAAAATAAAAAAGGAAGATCATCCAAAGAGAGTATTTAATATTTTGATTCCGGTTAGGATATCAGTATAAGAAAGAAGGTGAGTATATGGACCAGACATTTGAAAAGAGAAAAAAGGTCATTTATGATTTTATATGTGATGATTTCTATGTCCCCATGAAGATCAAGGAGATCGCGATTGTACTCCAGATCCCGAGGGAACAGCGAGGAGAGCTGAAAGAGGTTCTGGATGCTCTGGAGGCAGAGGGGAAGATCTATGCTTCTAAGAAAGGCAAGTATGCAAAGGGACAGGCAAAGCGTCTGACGGGCGTTTTTCAGGCCAATGCAAGAGGATTCGGATTCGTTATCCAGGAAGGAGAAGAAGAGGATATCTTTATCTCCGAGGAGAATATCAATGGTGCATTCCAGGGAGATCAGGTGGAATTTGTTATCACGAAAGCACCCGAAGGAAAACGCAGGGAAGGTAAGATCGTGCGTATCCTTTCCCATGGGACGACAAAAGTAGTCGGACTGTATGAGAAGTGTAAAAGCTTCGGATTTGTCCGGCCGGATAACCAGAGGTTTCTGCAGGATATCTATATCCCCGAGGGAAAAGAAAGAGGAGCTATGAACGGGCATAAGGTGGTCGTTGAGCTATTATCCTATGGCGGACAGGATCTAAAGCCAGAAGGGAAGGTAGTGGAGATCATCGGACACGTGAACGATCCGGGAACGGATATCATGTCCATTGTAAAAGGATATGATCTTCCTGTTGAGTTCCCGGAACGTGTGATGAACCAGGCCGAGCGCGTCGGAAAGGATGTTACGAAGGCCGACATGGAAGGCAGAATGGATCTGCGTGACTGGCAGATGGTGACGATCGACGGGGAAGATGCAAAGGATCTGGATGATGCCGTGTCCCTGACAAAGGAGGACGGTAATTATAAGCTGGGAGTGCACATCGCCGATGTGACGAACTATGTACAGGAGAAGAGTGCGTTGGACCGTGAAGCATTAAAGCGAGGAACAAGTGTGTACCTGGCAGACCGTGTGATCCCCATGCTGCCTCATAAGCTGTCCAATGGGATCTGTTCTCTGAACGCAGGGGAGGACCGTTTGGCATTGAGCTGTATTATGACAATCAGCCCCAAGGGAGAAGTGGTCGATCATGTGATCGCGGAGACGGTGATCAAAGTGGATGAGCGTATGAGCTATACCAGTGTTGCCAAGATCCTAAAGGAGCAGCATGCCGGGCAGGACTTGGAAGAAGATCAAGAGTCTTCCTCAAAAGAAGCCTTGGAAGAAACAGCAAAAGACACGGAATGTGAGGGCTTAAAGCCTGAGAGCGGGAAGTACAGGGAGCTGGTCCCGATGTTTCTTCTGATGGAAGAGCTTTCTTCTATTTTAAGAGAAAAACGGAGAAAACGGGGCTCTATAGATTTTGATTTTCCGGAGACAAAGATGGTTTTGGATGAAAACGGGAAGCCTGTGGACATTAAGCCTTATGACAGGAATACGGCGACAAAGATCATTGAGGATTTCATGCTGATGGCAAACGAGACAGTGGCGGAGGAATATTTTTGGAGAGAGCTGCCGTTTTTGTATCGTACCCATGAACAGCCGGATGAGGAAAAGATCAAGAAGCTGAGTACATTTATCAATAACTTTGGCTATCATATCCATGTGGGAAACAGTGAAGTGAAGCCCAAAGAGGTACAAAAGCTGCTCGGCAGGGTGGAAGGCACTCCCCAGGAGGCTCTGATCAGCCGGCTGGCGCTGCGTTCCATGAAGCAGGCCAGGTATACACCGGAAAATACAGGGCATTTCGGGCTGGCTGCGAAGTATTACACTCATTTTACGTCACCGATCCGCCGTTATCCTGACCTGCAGATCCACCGGATCATCAAAGAGAATCTCAGGGGAAGGATGAATGAGGAGAGGATCGATCATTATGAGAAGATTCTTCCTCAGGTTGCGATGCAGGCCAGCGAGACCGAGAGACGCGCAGAGGAGGCCGAGCGCGAGACCATCAAGCTGAAAAAGGTGGAATATATGCAGGCACGGATCGGGGAAACCTTCGAAGGTGTCATCTCAGGTCTGACCAAGTGGGGCGCATATGTGGAGCTGGAAAATACGATAGAGGGACTTGTGCATGTCATGAATATGACGGATGACCACTATGATTACCGGGAGGATCAGTATGAGCTTGTGGGAGAGCACACAAGGAAGGTCTACAAACTGGGACAAAAAGTCAGGGTCCGTGTACTGGATGTAGACAGGCTTTCAAGGACTATAGACTTTGAATTCTGCGAAGAGGAAGAAGAGCAGGAATCATTTATGTAAAACAAAGATGTTTGAGCGAGGGAAATGCGATGGCTAAGACAGAGGGCAAGCTGATTGCCAACAACAAAAAAGCATACCATGATTATTTTATACTGGAGAAATACGAGACGGGCATCGTTCTGCATGGGACAGAGGTGAAGTCACTTCGGATGGGGCAGTGCAGTATCAAGGAAGCCTTCATAAGGGTTGAAAACGGAGAGATGTTCATCTACGGGATGCATATCAGCCCCTATGAAAAGGGGAATATCTTCAATAAAGACCCGCTGCGCGTGAGGAAGCTGCTTCTCCATAAGAATGAGATCAACAAGCTGTTTGGTAAGATGAAGGAGAAGGGGAACACGCTGGTCCCGCTGCGTGTTTATTTCAGCGGCAGCCTGGTAAAGGTGGAGATCGGGCTGGCAAAGGGGAAAAAGCTGTACGATAAGCGGGATGATATTGCAAAGAAGGATCAGAAGCGGGAAGCCCAGAGAGAGTTCAAGGTGCGTAATCTGGGATGATCCTGCTTAAGGAACAGGTTTCTTGTGCAGACGGCCTGGCATAAAAAGATGATGTCAGCTGCCTGCACAAAAAATAGGATAAAATTTCTGACCATTCGTCATTTTTGATGATAGATTTCCTGTGTTATTTTTGGTATACTCTAGTTAATGTATTGTTGTAAAGCAGCAGTGCCTTGTCCAAAAACAGGAGGTTTTATACATGAAGAAATCGTTCCGGATTTTTAAGAGAGATATACAGCGGCTTTTCCGTAATAAAGTCGCGCTGATCGTGATGGCAGGCGTTTGTGTCCTGCCTTCTTTGTATGCATGGTTCAATATCGCGGCGAACATGGATCCTTACAGTAATACTCAGGGGATCAGGGTCGCTGTTGCCAATAATGATGAGGGCTCTCAAAACGATCTGCTTTCCCTAAACGCAGGAGAGAGTATTGTAAAGAATCTAAAAGAAAATGACCAGCTTGGATGGACCTTTGTGGATGAGAACAGGGCAGTGGAAGGCGTACGCTCAGGCGAGTACTATGCGGCGATCGTGATACCGGAGGATTTCAGCAGTTCTCTGATAAGTATCATTTCGGGCCGGCCGAGGAAGGCCGAGCTTTCCTATTATATTAATGAAAAGAAGAATGCGATCGCCCCGAAGATTACAGATACCGGTGCAGGAACTGTACAGCAGGAGATCAACGATACCTTTTCATCTGTGGCAGCAGAAACCATATCCAAGCTGATCCAGTCATCTGTGACAAAGGTCTCGGGCAGGATGAGCAGCATGAATTCCGATGTGATGTCGATGCTTATGGAGGTTCAGGAGAATCTGGACCAATACCAGAAGGTGTTGAAAAGTTTCCGGGATACAGCAGGGAACAGCCCGGCACTGATCCAGGACTCCCTTCGGACATTGGAAAGTGTGAGATCTGCGGCCGTCTCAGGTTCAGAAGCGTTTGATGATACAAACTCTCTCCTGGAGAACACAAGGGGCTCGATCGGGGCGTTTTCCTCTGTGTTTTCACAGAATCTCTCAGATGGGGAAAACAGGCTGAACAGTATTTATGGTTCTGCATCTGATAAGCTTGAGAGTCTGAAGACACAGGCAGAGACGATCGATGGTGTGATTGGGAACGGGATTGATTCTGTGGAGAGCCTTGTGGACATAAACAGCAGGATCCTGGAAGAGCTTAAGGAATTCAGTGCGGATATCCAAAGCAGGCTTCCAGACGGTACCCTGGAAGGGATCACTGCCGATGTAGATCAGGCTGTCGCAGAGCTGGAGGCGCAAAACGGGCAGTATCAGGATTTCCTGTCTTCCTTACAGGATGGAAATGCGAGTGTGGAAAATGCGTTATCTGTGGCAGAGGATGCAAAAAAACAACTGGAAACATTGATATCCCAGAGCCGTGAATCGATCAGGGGATACCAGAATACATTTGATCAGACCCTGCTTACACAGCTGAATCAGTCACTGGATACCTTTTCCTCCTTAAGCGGCAGTTTGTCAGCGACGTTATCCGGGGTATCGGCATCTGCGGAACAGATGAAGGATATACTGGACCAGCTGGAGGAAAGTCTGGATGACAGCGTTAGCATACTGGGCAGTACAGGGGAGGCAGTGTCCGCGCTTAGCGGACGTCTGACCCAGATTACGACAGACCTTTCGGCCCTGCAGAGTAGTGAGGCCTATCAGAAATTTGTCTCTCTGGAGGGGCTGGATGCAGATTCGATCGCAGATTTCATGGCATCTCCGGTCACGATCGAGAGTGAGACACTATATAGTGTAAAAAATTATGGCTCTTCTATGACACCGTTTTATACGAATCTGGCACTCTGGGTGGGAGGGATCGTCCTGATCTCTATCCTAAAGCTGGAGGTGGACCGGGATGAGAAGGTGCGTGGATTTTCCGCTGCAAGTGCGTATTTTGGACGCTGGATGCTCTTTATGGTGCTGGGACTGATCCAGGGGCTGATCGTCTGTCTCGGGGATCTGTGGCTTTTAAAGGTACAATGTATTCATCCTGCCGCCTTTGTTTTGGCGGGGATGTTCTGTTCCTTGATCTATGTGAATCTGATCTATGCACTTGCGATCACCTTTAAGCATATTGGAAAAGCCTTGTGCGTGGTGCTCGTGATCCTGCAGATCCCGGGATCAGCCGGAACATATCCGATCGAGATGACACCGGCCTTTTTCCAGAGGCTTCATCCGCTGCTGCCCTTTACATATGGGATCAATGCTATGCGGGAGGCGATCGCAGGGATGTACGGGTATGAGTATTGGAAAAATCTTTTAAGCCTTGCCATTTACCTTCCCATCGCACTCCTCATCGGACTGGGACTGCGCGTGCTGCTGCTGAATCTGAATTATCTGTTTGACAAGAAGCTTGCCGAGACGGATCTGATGCTGGGGGAGACGCAGGCGCAGAAACGGGAAAGAACTCAGCTTACACTGGTCGTGAAAGCTTTGATGGGAGATAAGACCTTGAGAGAAGAGCTGGTTTCGAAGGCCGCCGCTTTTGAGGCAGGATATCAGAAACAGATCAGGACCGGATTTGCGGCCATGCTGATCCTGCCTTTGATCTTCCTGGTATTGATGTTCAGCATCGAGTCCAAAATTGTATTTCTGGTGCTGTGGATCGTCTCTCTGATCGTGATCGCCGTATATCTGATCTGCCTGGAATATATTCATGAACGGCTCAGACGGCAGATTGAGGTCGGGGAGTTGACACAGGAAGAGCTATTAAATGCCATGAAAGGGAGGGAGGACGAATGAAAAATATATGGAATATCTTCAAAAGAGATGTGCTCAGGATCCGCAAAAATGTCATTGCCTGGATCGTCATTCTTGGTATCACGGTAGTCCCTGCTCTTTATGCATGGTTTAATATTGCGGCAAGCTGGGATCCATATGGGAACACGAAAAATTTAAAGGTTGCGGTGGCCAGTGTTGACAAAGGATATGAAGGGGAGCTGGTCCCGGTCACCTTGAATCTTGGAGATAACGTTCTGTCTGCATTAAGGGAGAACGATCAGCTGGACTGGACCTTTACAAATCAAAAGAAGGCACTGGACGGGGTGAAGTCGGGAAAGTATTATGCTGCGATCGTCATCCCGGCGGATTTTAGCAAAAATATGATGAGCCTCTTTTCAAAAAATGTAACAAATCCAAAGATTACTTATTATTCTAACGCAAAGGAAAATGCGATTGCGCCCAAGGTGACGGATAAAGGGGCAAGTGCCATCCAGACGCAGGTAAAGGAGGTCTTTATCGAAACGATTTCCGATACTGCACTTTCCGCGATGCAGGCAGTCGCTGCTACAGCAGACGTAAAGGGGGCTTCCTCCATTGCTGCGACCCTGATTACAAATCTGGAAAAGAACTACTCGGAATTAAATGCGGCATCCGGTACGATCCAGGCGTTTGCGTCTCTCACAGAATCTACGCAGAAGATGCTGGATACGACCTCTGCATTTCTAAAACAGTCAGAGGAACATTCCGATGACAGCATGGAGGCACTGGAAAAGACCAAGACCACATTTTCTGATATGCAGGGGGCTATTGCGGGGGCAACAGACGGTATCAATGAGGCCCTGTCAGAGAGTGGCAGTTACTACGAGCAGATTGCCCAAACGATCCGGGATACACTGTCTTCGCTTTCAGCAGATACACAAGGGGCGGCAGATACGCTGGATGGCCTTGCAGAGAAAGCGGGAGCAATGGCAGATGCTTATCAGACATTAAGTGATACGCTGTCTCCTATCCTGTCCCAGATCGGTGAAGAGCACCCGGACATTGCTCCGGTTACCGGAAGGATCACCGGTAAGCTGAACGAATCCATTGCGGTCCAGACCACACTCAAGGAACGTTTAGAAAAGGCGGCCGCATCGGTCAGGAACCAGGAGGGCGGTGCTTCTGTTTCCATGGAGGACTTAGACCAGCTTTTGGATAAGAATGCTCAGAGTATTGCGGCGGTAAAGGAGGAGTATGAGCAGAATGTGAAAAGCAGTCTAAAGGAGCTGTCTGGTTCTCTAAGTGATACGAGAAGCAGTATCTCAGGGCTTTTAGGACAGCTGGATCAAAGCGCCGATGGAGTTTACCAGTTATCTGGCTCGGCATCGTCTGATCTGTCCCAGGTCACCGAAACTCTAAAGACATCCGGCACACTGCTTGACAAAGCGGCAGCAAGGCTTTCCACGACCATAGAACAGCTGAAAAAGGTGCAGGCAGACGGAGATTTTAAGACCCTGGAAAATATCATTGGAGGAGACAAAGAAAGTATGACCGCTTTTTTGGCCTCCCCGGTATATCTGGCAGCGGAAAAATTATATCCGGTTAAAAACTATGGCTCATCCATGGCTCCTTTTTATTCGGTACTGGCGATCTGGGTGGGCGGCATTGTATTGGTTGCCATGTTGAAGGTGAATGTTTCCCCGGCCTCTCTTGAGGGGATGAAGAAGGTGAAAAACCATCAGCAGTATCTTGGCCGGTATCTTCTGTTTTTGATCATCGGACTGATGCAGAGTGGACTGATCTGCTTAGGAGACCTATACTATCTGGAGATTCAGTGTATCCACCCGTTTTTATTCCTTCTGGCAGGATGGGTGACCAGTATCGTCTATGTGAATATCATTTATACTCTGACCGTTTCATTTGGGGATATAGGCAAGGCAGTCTGTGTCGTGCTTCTGGTCATGCAGGTAGCCGGTTCAGGCGGTACCTTCCCGATTGAGGTGGCACCGGAATTTTTCAGAAGGGTGTATCCACTTTTGCCATTTACCCACAGCATGGCAGCCATGCGGGAGTGTATCGGCGGCATGTATGGCCTGACTTACTGGAAAGAGCTTGGTGTGCTTGGAATTTTCCTGGCGGCTTCCTTGTTCCTGGGATTAGTACTTCGGACACCGGTCATCAGGCTGAATGACGCGTTTACGGAAAAGCTGGAGAGTACACACCTGATATAATGCGGGGATCATTCTTTTGTCAAAGGGGATAAAAGTGATGGAAGATGTGGATAAGATCGTGAAGCAGGAATGAAATTGTGGATAAAAGGAGTTTTTTTTATGAATACAGTTAAAGTAAGAAATATAGAAATTGGTTCAGGAGTCCCGAAGATCTGTATTCCCATTGTAGGGATCACACAGGAAGAGGTACTAAAAGCAGCCCGGGAGATCAAAAAGCTGGACGCGGATGTAGTGGAATGGCGTGTGGATTGGTTTGAAGAGGTCTGGAATGGGGAGAAGATCCGGGAGACCTTACTGCAGCTCCGTAAAATACTGGAGGAGATCCCGCTTTTGTTTACCTTCCGTACCTTAAACGAGGGTGGGGAGAAGGCGGCTCAGGCAGAAGACTATGTGAACCTGAATCAGGCAGCAATAGAAACGGGCTGCATAGACCTTGTGGATGTGGAGCTGTTTACCGGGGATGAGGCTGTCAGAAAAATAGTCGAAAGGGCCCATGAACATGCAGTGGGGGTAGTCATGTCCAGCCATGATTTCCAGAAAACACCCAGCCGGGAGGAAATTGTTTCCCGGCTTATAAGGATGCAGCAGCTTGGCGCGGATATCCCGAAGATCGCTGTGATGCCCCGGTGTAAAAAGGATGTTCTGACACTACTTGCGGCAACAGAGGAAATGTCCTCTGAATATGCAGACCGGCCGATCATCACTATGTCCATGGCCTCTGACGGAATGATCAGCCGCCTGTGTGGAGAGGTGTTTGGATCTGCGCTGACCTTCGGGGCAGCTGGAAAAGCTTCTGCGCCGGGACAGATGGAGGCAGGGGATCTAAGGACCGTGCTGGATATACTTCATAAAGGTCTGGATCACACAGAGGTGGAGGATTAGAAGAAGGAAACCGGGTGCCGGTGTGATCTGGACTCAAGCGTGCCTAAAATTCTGTACAATATACAAATGGGGAAATACCTAATCTACAGGCATTTCCCCATTTTTTTAGTAGTGGACCTGGCGGGAATCGAACCCGCGTCCAAAAACCTATCCCATGTACTTCTACTATCATAGTTAGTTCTTTTTCATTCCCTCAAGCCGTACGGGAACTAACACCCTTACGGTTTCAGTAGCTTCATGATACGCCTACTGGCTCAAAGCTTTGCCAGTATCGTTTCCCGTATAGTCGGTGCCAGATCCTTAAGGTACGGGTACCCTAAGGCTGACATGCAGCATTTAGGCTGCAGCTAATTCGAAATTATCGTTAGCGTTTAATTTTAATTTTGCGATTTGACGCATCAGCCTGCGGATAGCTTCTCCATCTTCAAGATCCCTGTCGAAACCAGTACAAGCCCTTGATTGTTACTGCATATCTATTCTATATAAAAGAGAGTGTAAAGTCAAGGCAATCAGAAAAGTTTACATTTATTTCAAAATTTACTTAAATTTTTATATTATAGACTGGTTTCTTTACGTGATTTCTGTGATAATATATTTCATAAGAGGGGGAACATAAAAAATAAGAGGAAAAGAGGTTATGAACAATGCCAACTACATATGCACATTACAGATTCGGAAAAGATGTGATCAGTACTCTGCCCAGACCGCTCGAGACATCCGTCGAGAATAACAGGGCCTTGTTTGATATAGGACTGCATGGTCCGGATATTCTGTTTTATTATAAAGCACTTTCATCCAATCCGGTGAATGCGCAGGGGTATGCGCTCCACGATAAGATGGCGGATGAGTTTTTCAGAAATGCGGCAGAAGTGATCGAGAAATCAGAGAATCCGGCGGCGGCCAGAGCATATATGTATGGATTTATCTGTCACTTTGCGCTGGACAGTGAGTGCCATAAGTACATTGAGAAGATGATACAGGTGAGCGGGATCAGCCATTCAGAGATCGAGATGGAATTTGACCGGTACCTTTTGACAGAGGATCATATCAATCCCCTGACTTATCTGGGGACGAAGCATATTCATGCTGACATGGAGAATGCAAAGATCATCGCGCCCTTTTTTGAGGACATAACGCCGGAGACAATGAAGAGATCCTTAAGCTCCATGATCCTGTATCATAAGCTTATGATGGCGCCGACGAAAGCCAGAAGGAAGGTGCTTTTTATGGCAATGAAGGCTGCAGGGTGTTATGACTCTAAGCATGGAATGGTGATGAGTGAGGAACCAAATCCGGAATGTGAGAAGTACTGTCTGTTATTGAAAAAGCTTTATGCGGGGGCAGTGCCTCTGGCAGCAAGCCTGATCATTCAGTATCAGAAAGCGCTGTTTCAGAAAGCAGAACTTCCGATGCGGTTCCATGAGACATTTGGGGCAGGAGAAAACTGGGAGAAGCTGCCGTTGTAGAATTTTTTTAGTGCCATTTCCTGAGGCGGTGCACAGTGCCCGCCGGAGGTTATTGACAAATTTTCAGGATAGAGTGATCAGAGGGGGAATCTTATGAAATTTAAATTAACAGCTTTGGAGAAGAAATGGGTTTTGTATGACGTGGGAAATTCTGCGTTCACAATGTTGGTTGCCACGATATTTCCGATTTACTTTAATCATCTGGCGGACCAGGCGGGGATATCTTCCGTGAACTATCTGGCATACTGGGGGTATGCAACCTCGGTCTGTACCCTGCTGGTTGCGATCTTGGGGCCGATCCTGGGGGCCGTTGCGGATACAAGAAACTATAAGAAGGTCATCTTTTCTATTTTCCTGGGTATAGGTGTCATCGGCTGCGTCGTGTTGGGATTTTTATCCTCCTGGATCTGGTTTTTGGGAATTTTTATCCTGGCTAAGACCGGGTATTCCTCCAGCCTTATCTTCTATGATGCTATGCTGACGGATGTGACAGAACCAAAGAGGATGGATACCGTTTCATCCCAGGGATTTGCATGGGGATATATCGGAAGCTGTATTCCTTTTATAGCAAGTCTCGCCGTGGTGCTTGGAGGAGGAAAGCTGGGATTGGGAATGCAGGCTTCTATGGTGATCGCATTTTTGATCACGGGAATCTGGTGGCTTTTATCGGCAGTTCCGCTGCTTACCTCTTACAAACAGAAGTATTTTGTTGAGACAACGGGAAATGTGGTAAAGAGCAGCTTTGTACGTCTTGGGCATACGTTCCGTGATATTGCGAAGGAGAAGCATATTTTGATTTTCCTTCTTGCCTTTTTCTTCTATATAGATGGAGTATATACAGTCATTGACATGGCTACGGCTTATGGGCAGGCTTTGGGACTGGACAGTACAGGGCTTCTGCTGGCGCTGTTATTGACACAGATTGTGGCATTCCCATGCGTTCTTATTTTCAGCAGGCTGGCGAAGAAAATATCTTCAACTACGATCATCACGGTCTGTATCGCGGCATACTTAGGGATCGCGCTCTATGCATACGGGCTGGATACCCAGCTTGATTTCTGGATACTGGCAGTGCTTGTAGGAATGTTCCAGGGGACGATCCAGGCATTATCACGTTCCTATTTTGCAAAGATCATCCCAGCGGAAAAGTCAGGCGAATACTTTGGAATCTACGATATCTGCGGGAAAGGGGCATCCATATTCGGTACAGCATTTGTGTCTGTATTGAGCCAGCTCACTGGAAACGTGAATATCGGAGTCAGCGCATTGTCTGTTATGTTCCTGGCAGGATTACTTTTATTTAGGAAGGCTGTGAAAGCGAACCGGGAGTTTACGGACAGAACATAAATATGGGACAGAATTTTAAGACGGACGAGGAGATGCAGTATGGAAGATTTTGTGAAGCTAGAAGAGATCACAAAGATTTATAAAATGGGAGAAGTTGAGATCCGGGCCGTTGACGGGATCAACTTTGCAATCAAGAAGGGGGAATTGGTGGTCATAGTGGGCCCCAGCGGCGCGGGGAAGACCACAGTATTGAATATTCTGGGGGGGATGGATACTGCGACAGGCGGCAGGATTACTGTCGATGGCGCGGACATCACTGGTTTTAATGCACGGCAGCTGACGGGCTACCGGAGGAATGATATCGGTTTTGTATTTCAGTTTTACAATCTGGTCCCGAATCTGACGGCGCTGGAGAACGTAGAGCTTGCACTGCAGATCTGTAAGGATCCGCTGGATGCCAGGGAGGTATTGGAGGAAGTAGGGCTTGGTGACCGTCTGGATAATTTCCCGGCACAGCTCTCCGGCGGGGAGCAGCAGAGAGTTTCCATTGCCCGTGCGCTCGCCAAGAATCCAAAGCTTCTGCTCTGTGATGAGCCGACCGGGGCTTTGGATTATAATACAGGAAAGTCGATTCTTAAGCTGCTCCAGGACATGTGCCGGGAACGCGGCATGACAGTTATCATCATCACTCATAACTCAGCTCTTGCACCTATGGCAGACAGATTGATCAGGATCAAGAACGGAAAGGTATCCAATATGGAAGTCAATGAACATCCGGTTTCAATTGACGAAATAGAATGGTAGGGCAGGGATATGAGTAAAAAGGCGCTGAGAAAAGATTTTTATATGGAAATACGCCGCAGTCTGGGGCGTTTTCTTTCTATTTTTTTCATCGTTGCGATCGGAGTCGCATTCTTTTCGGGAATCCGTTCTGCGGAACCGGATATGCGGCTTTCAGGGGATGCATATTTTGATGAAAAGAATCTGATGGACATCAAGGTAGTCAGTACATTGGGACTGACAAAAGATGATGTGAAGGCAGTCGAAAAGGTGGACGGCATCAGGAAGGTGGAGCCAGGATATTCTGTGGATGCCTTATGCTCGGTTTATGACAGTAAAAAGGTCGTACATATCATGTCACTGCTTCCCTCCATGAATGAGGTGACAGTGGAGGAGGGGCGGCTTCCGGAGAATTCAAAGGAGTGTCTTGTGGATGTGGATTTCATGGTTTCCAGTGAATACAAGATCGGGGACAAGATCACATTCACATCAGGAACAGATGAGGATATCAGGGATACCTTGAAGACCGATACCTATACCATCGTAGGAACGGCCAGCAGCCCGTGCTACATCTCTTTCCACAGGGGCAGCAGTACGATAGGAACCGGTACGGTCAGTGGATTTATCAGTGTCCCTAAGAGCAGCTTTGATATGGATGTGTATACAGAGCTGTATGCGTCTGTAGACGGTGCAAAGAAGCTGACGGCATTTACCAAGGAATATGATGACCGGGTCGAAGATGTGATCGGGGAAGTGGAGAAGATCCGAAAGGACCGGGAAAATGCCAGGTATCAGGAGATCGTGGACGAGGCCAACGGTAAGCTGAATGATGCAAAGAAGGAACTTGAAGATGCCAAAGAGGAGGCCGGAAAGAAACTTGACGACGCGAAGGCAAAGCTGGATGACGGAAGGAAAAAGCTTGAGGATGCCAAGGCTGAGATATCAGACGGGTATGCCAGGTTAGAGGACTCCAGGAATCAGCTGAATGAAAAGCAGGCGGAAGTTGACCAGGGGTATGATGAGCTGAATGCCCAAATCGATACACTGAATGGAAAGATCGGAGAGATCAATCAGGCAAAAGAGCAGTACAGTGCTTTATCTGCAAGCGGGATGACTGATCCACAGACGCTTGGTACTTTGCAGGCTCTGGGGGAGGCGATCACTGCAGGGGAACAGCAGATCGAGGCGGCCCGTGCCCAGATCGAGGAGGCCAGGGCACAGCTGGATGCAGGACAGCAGCAGATCAATGACGGATGGGCTCAGGCAGAACAGGGCCAGAATGATCTTGACAATGCCCAGAGTGAGATCTCTTCGAAAGAGCAGGAACTCAATGATGCCCAAAAGGAATATGAAGATGCCAAGAAAGAGGCAGATACAAAGATCGCTGACGGAGAAAAGAAGATTAAGGATGCTGAGTATGACATCAGCAAGATAGAACATGCAAAATGGTACATCGATGACAGGAGCACACTGACTGAATATACAGGTTATGGGGATAATGCAGACCGTATGAAAGCGATCGGGGAAGTCTTTCCGGTATTGTTTTTCTTAGTCGCAGCGCTGATTAGCCTGACGACGATGACACGCATGGTGGAGGAGCAGAGGACACTGATCGGAACCCTCAAGGCACTTGGATATGAAAGACATTCGATCGCAGGCAAGTATTTAGGATATGCCTGTCTTGCGACTGTCAGCGGAAGTGTGGTGGGAGTTCTGATCGGAGAGAAGATTCTGCCCTACATTATCGTGACTGCCTATGGGATCATGTATCAGCATATGCATACGGTGAGGATACCGTATAATCTATTTTACGGACTGACAGCCTCACTTGCGGCGCTGGCATGCACACTGCTTGCTACGATTTTCTCCTGTTTCCGGGAGCTGCGGGAGCAGGCAGCAGAGCTGATGCGTCCGCCTGCACCAAAGCAGGGAAAAAGGGTTTTTCTGGAGCGTATCCCGTTTATCTGGCGCCGGTTAAGCTTTATCTGGAAGGCAACTGTGAGAAATCTGGTGCGCTATAAGAAACGTTTTTTCATGACGGTATTTGGAATCGGAGGATGCATGGCCCTTCTGCTTGTCGGCTTCGGGCTAAAGGATTCGATCTTTGATATTGGGGTGTTCCAATACAATGATATCCAGCTTTATGATGGGAATGTCATTCTGGATGAGGATGCATCGGCAGAGCAGAAACAGGAATCCTATGACAGGCTTTCTTTCGATAAACGGGTGGAAAGTACCGCAGTAAATCTTCTCCAGCAGGTAGAGGTCAGCAACGGGAAGATGAAAAAGGATGTGTTTCTGGATGTTCCGAAGGATGTCAAAGGGATTTACGAATTTATCGTATTTAAGGACCGCATAACAAAAGAAACCTATAAATTGACCGATAAAGGTGCGATCCTGACAGAGAAGATGGCCAAAACACTGGATGTAAAGGCCGGTGATACCATTACGATCAAAGATGATGAAAAGGGAGAGATCAAGGTCAGGATCGAGAGCATCTGTGAGAATTACATGGGCCATTATCTCTATATGACACCAGGCCTGTATGAAGAGCTGTATGGCAGGACGCCGGAATATAATTCGGTATACTATAAGATGAAGGACGGGGAAACTAACCAGCTGGAAAAGGTTGGAGAGTCTGTCCTGGAAACGAAGGGGGCCTTAAGCGTCAGCTATACCAATACACTTGTGGAGCAGTTAGATGATATGCTGGGAAGCCTGAACATCGTACTGGTTGTACTGGTGATCTCTGCAGGAATGCTTGCGTTTGTTGTACTCTACAATCTGAACAACATCAACATTACAGAGAGGCAGAGGGAACTGGCTACACTGAAGGTATTGGGATTTTATGACAATGAAGTTTCCGCATATGTGTACCGTGAAAACATCATCCTGACCGTGATAGGGGCCTTGTTTGGAATGCTTCTGGGCAGGATACTGCACCAGTTTGTCATTGTGACGGTAGAGATCGATTCTGTAATGTTCGGTAGAAATATCGACCTCAGCAGCTTTATCTACAGTTTTTTGATCACAATGGGATTTTCTTTCTTTGTAAATGCAGTTATGTACTTCAAGCTAAAGAGGATCAATATGGTGGAATCCCTGAAAAGTGTGGAATAAAGTGCTCAAAGCCGCGGAATTTCACAGTTTTGCCATATTTACCTGATATGATACAAAAAATAGATCAGAGTAATCATATAGATCAGAGTAATCATGCGGATAGGAGACGATTGGAATGGAGAAAGCTAAAATTTTAATTGTAGATGATGAGAGCAGGATGCGCAAGCTTGTGAAGGATTTTCTTACAAGAGAAGGATACACAGTACTGGAAGCCGGGGACGGCATGGAGGCCATGGATAGTTTTTATGCAGATAAGGACATTGCCCTCATCATCCTGGATGTGATGATGCCCAAGATGGATGGCTGGCAGGTGTGCCGGGAGGTGAGAGAACACTCTAAGGTGCCGATCATCATGCTTACTGCGCGTGCAGAGGAGAGGGATGAACTGCAGGGATTTGAGCTGGGCGTGGATGAGTATATTTCCAAGCCGTTCAGCCCGAAGATACTGGTGGCCAGAGTCGAGGCAATCCTGCGCAGGACTCAGGGGATGGAGGCATCGGATGTGATGGATGCAGGAGGCATCCTGATCGATAAGGCAGCGCATATCGTAAAGATCGACGATAAGACGATTGATCTCAGTTATAAAGAATTTGAACTTCTCTCTTATTTCGTGGAGAACCAGGGAATCGCACTTTCGAGAGAGAAGATTCTGAATAACGTATGGAATTATGACTATTTTGGGGATGCACGTACCATTGATACTCATGTCAAGAAGCTGCGCAGCAAGCTTGGGGACAAGGGCGAGTATATCAAGACGATCTGGGGGATGGGATATAAATTCGAGGTGGAAGCATGAAATATTCCATAAGACGGCAGATGGTGATTGTTTTTGTCGGTCTGATCATCTTCATTCTTGTATTGATGTTTGCGGCCAATACTGGTTTTTTGGAAGAATACTATATTGTGCATAAGCAGGCTGACCTGCTGGATATGTACAGTTCCATCGATACCGCACTTCAGAACGGCGATCTCAAAGAGGAATCGGTGACCAGTAAGCTGATGCGCCAGACAGAAAAAGGCAACTTGTCTGCGATCGTAATACAGCCGGACGGGAATTTCATTTTTTCAACGGAGCCGGATGCAGGCAATCCGCTTTATCTGAAACTTTTTGCATATATTTTTGACAAAAACCAGGATAAAGGAAAGCTGTTGAAAAGTACAGATTCCTATAAGATCTATAAGACAAAGGATTTTATGAATAGCACGGAATATCTGGAGATGTGGGGGAAGATGTCCGATGGGTGCATCTTCGTGATCAGGAGCCCGCTTGAGAGTATCCGTGAAAGTGCAGACCTGGCGAATAAATTTTTAGTGTATATGGGCGGGATTGCGATCCTGCTGGGAGGGCTTCTGGTCTGGTTTTTCTCGAGAAAGATCACGGATCCGATCAAAGAGCTGGCAGTGCTGTCACAGAGGATGGCTGATCTGGATTTTGACGCTAAGTATACAAGCGGCGGGGATAATGAAATAGGAGTGCTGGGCAGAAACTTTAATATTATGTCCCGGCGTCTGGAAAAGACAGTTTCTGAACTAAAGAGTGCGAATAACCGTCTTCAAAAGGATATCGAGCAGAAAGAAAAAATAGAGAATATGCGCAATGAATTCCTGGGAAATGTCTCCCACGAATTAAAGACACCGATCGCATTGATACAAGGCTATGCAGAAGGACTGAAAGAGGGAGTCAGTGACGACCCGGAAAGCCGTGAATTCTACTGCGATGTCATTATGGATGAGGCGGGAAAGATGAACCGGATGGTGAAGAACCTGCTGATTTTAAATCAGCTGGAATTCGGAGATGATGACACGGAATTCGAGAGGTTTGATATTGTAAGTCTGATACGCGGAGTGCTCTCAAGCTGCGAGATCCTGATCCAGCAGGCGGGCGCTACGGTGGATTTCATCGCGGACGAGAGCGTCTGTGTCTGGGCTGACGAATTTAAGACTGAGCAGGTTCTGCGCAATTACATCACCAATGCGATCCATCACGTGGAGAATGAAAAACGGATCGAGATCAGGGTCATTTCCAGGGAAGACAGGGTCAGGATTACCGTGTTCAACAGCGGGAAGCCAATCCCGGAAGAGGATCTTGCAAAACTATGGGACAAGTTCTATAAGGTAGATAAGGCTCATACCCGGGAATACGGAGGGAATGGGATCGGGCTTTCCATCGTGAAGGCCATCATGGAGTCCTTTCAACAGGAATACGGAGTCCGAAACTTTGAGAATGGAGTTGAATTCTGGTTTGAATTAGACGCTGGGACGGGAGAAAACTGCCCGGCAGAGGAAGAGAGAAATGAGGGTTAACAGATGATAGCGATTATTGATTATGATGCAGGTAACATCAGGAGTGTGGAAAAAGCACTTTTATCTCTGGGGCAGGAAGTCGTGATCACCGGGGATAGAGAAGTGATCTTAAGTGCAGACAAAGTCATCCTTCCGGGAGTCGGTGCGTTCGGTGATGCGATGGCAAATTTAAGAAGGACGGGGCTTGACCGTGTCATTCATGAGGTGGCAGCAAAGGGGACTCCATTTTTGGGAATCTGTCTGGGGCTGCAGCTTTTATTTGAGAGGAGTGATGAGACGCCGGGTGTAGAAGGCCTGGGGCTTTTGAAGGGTGAGATCCTCAGGATTCCAGATAAGGAGGGGCTTAAAATCCCTCATATGGGTTGGAACTCACTTCACCTGGAACAGGGAGGAAGGCTGTTTGAGGGCGTGCAGGAGCAGTCTTATGTTTATTTCGTGCATTCCTATTATCTGAAAGCGAAAGATGAGAGCATTGTAAAGGCATCTACAGAATACAGTACTCATATCCATGCATCCGTGGAGTCCGGGAATATATTTGCCTGCCAGTTCCATCCGGAGAAGAGCAGTGAAGCAGGCTTGAAGATATTGAAGAATTTTGTGGAACTTACATAGGAGGGAATGAGATGTTTACAAAAAGAATTATCCCATGTTTGGATGTGAATGCGGGCAGGGTCGTAAAAGGCGTGAATTTTGTGGATCTTAGGGACGCGGGGGATCCGGTCGAGATTGCCAAGGCATATGATAAGGCAGGGGCGGATGAACTGGTCTTTTTGGATATCACGGCATCCTCTGATGCAAGAGAGACGGTTGTGGATATGGTGCGCAGAGTGGCACAGTGTGTCTTCATTCCTTTCACGGTGGGAGGCGGAATCCGTACGGTCGAGGATTTCCGGGCTCTATTACGAGAAGGGGCGGATAAGATTTCTATCAACTCCTCTGCAATTAATACACCCCGGCTGATCCATGATGCCGCAGAAAAATTCGGAAGCCAGTGTGTTGTTGTGGCGATCGATGCAAAAAAGCGGGAAGATGGCAGCGGATGGAATATCTATAAGAACGGCGGCCGCATTGACGCAGGCATCGATGCCGTTGAATGGGCGAAAAAAGTGGAAAGCCTTGGGGCGGGAGAGATCCTGCTCACCAGTATGGACTGCGATGGTACGAAGGCAGGCTATGATCTGGAACTGACCCGCACAATAGCAGAGCATGTTTCAATTCCCGTAATCGCATCCGGCGGAGCAGGGAAGCTGGAACATTTCAAGGATGCCCTGACAACAGGAAAAGCGGATGCGGCACTTGCGGCCTCTTTGTTCCACTATAAAGAACTGGAGATCCGGGAAGTGAAAGAATACCTTCAAAAAGAAGGTATTTCCGTACGGTTATAGAAAGAATATAATAACTTCTCGGAATCTCAATAAATGAGATTCCCCCCGAAAATTGACAACTAAATATCGT
>NZ_JBZUUL010000019.1:0-182343 GCF_058819085.1 Faecalicatena sp. | reverse complement strand
TTAAAATATTACAAAAAAACACAGGGCACGACTTAAACTCATACTCTGTGTTTTTTCTGCTATGCCTCTAATGCCTTAGCTTAATGACATTGGTCGTGAGACTTCAGCGATTCAGACTGTAGACTGCGCTTTTCCAACACACTGCGTATATCTAAATCCAATCTATCTTGATCTGGCGGAGCCGGGAACACAGGCAGGAGCTGTGGATCGCAGGAAGTGTAGATATGAACGAATGCTACCGCGATTTCCCATTAGAGATTCGGGGAGCTGTAGGCAAGCCATCTCCAACACCAGCACCTTGCAAATCCGAATGTAATCTATCCTGGATAAGTTCTTTAGATCGGTTAAGGATCTGCTAAGGAACGGTTAGACATACTTTACAGTGTACATAAAAAGTAGTATTCTCTTGAAATGAAATATTTAGAAGGAGCAGATACTATGATAGGAAAGAATATACGAAACTTAAGAGAGCAGCACGGCTGGACTCAAGCGATGCTGGCAAAAAGCATTTGCGTGACCAGACAGGCTTTGACAAACTATGAAAATGAAAAGCGTGAGCCAGATATAAATATCCTAATTCAATTAGCAAATAGATTAGACACCACAATAGATGATCTGGTAGGAAGAAAATAGAAACGGCCCGGTTCCATGTTGGATCCGGGCCTTAAATATGGTTAAAAGTGCCGCAACCCCTTGAAAACACTGGGATTGCGGCACTTTATTCATCAAGCTGGAAATCGGACTTGAACCGACGACCCCTTCATTACGAGTGTTAGGGGAGAGTGCCGCAAACGCCCATTTTAAGCCATTCTTTCGTTAAAAATTTCTATTTGACTAAATTTTGACTAAAAGTTCATGAAATTTGTCTTTTGAAAAGTGGGCGTTTGCGTCAGTTACTCATGGTGTATTTTTCTTCCAGGTATTTATTCAATTTCTCTTTTGAACAGGACTCTTCTTTTCTCAGTTCAGTATAGATGTCTGTCATGGTCTTCGAGTCGGCGTGTCCAAACAGCCGTATAGCCTCCAAAATGTCTATCCCGGAATAATATAGGATGGTAGCGTATTCGTGCCTAAAAACGTGTGCTGAGAGCCCCTGACACATATCTATATCATATGCGAGCTTGTATCTTCCTTTCGAGTCCTTTTCATAGTGGTGCTTTCCTCCGGCAGCAGTGTTGATCTTCAGCTTTATTTTTTCGAAGAAGCGCCTATACTGAGTTTTAGACATAACGGTCCCACTTGAATTTGGAAACAGGAGAAGCGTATTGAGTTGTTGGGTATATTCCTTTAATATGGGTCTGAGCGGTGCCAGGATATCAATGAAACGTTCTCCATCCTCACTCTTAGTCTCTTTCATGTTGGGGCGTTCCCCGATGAATTCAATCGCCTTATTTATGCAGATCGTATCATCATAGAAGTTAATGTCCGGTTTAGTAAGGGCCAGGATCTCCTGCCTGCGGAGTCCAGCATAATGAAGGAGCTCAACGAAGCAGCGTTCTTGCAGCGTAAAGTCTGCGGTCTTGAGGGCTTCGCGCTCAATCCTGGTTAAGGCCCTTTTCTTTTTCTTCTTCCGTTTAGAGATCGAAAGGTTTTTCGCAGGATTCTTGGAGATCAGGCCGTCTTCTATGGCACATTCGAAGATCTGGTTCACAACTAACTTATACTCATGCTGCAGATCGGGACTGCCGTTCAGTTTGTTATATCCTTCCTGTACCTGGGACTTCTTGATTTCACCTAAAGCGATGGGATCCAGTGTACCGGTATGGTTTTTAACGGCATTTCTGTAGGCTTGTTTTCGATTATGGGATTTATCCGTGTCTTCGATATAGGTTTTAAACCAGTGCCATTTGTATTCACTGAATGTGGTCCCTTTATCATAGGCATATGTATCTGTCAAAACCTGGGCTTTAACAGCATCTTTGTTTGCTTCGAATTCGGAGATAGAATACCCGTAGACCGGGATCCGGATTTCTTTGCCCTCCTCGTTAAACATGCCTGTTGCGATGGTGGTATGATACCTTCCATCTTTCCGCTTCTTGTATCTTGTCATTTCTTATCATCCTCTCCTAAAAAAGTGTATAAAAATAACAGCCATCGAAAATATGTTCCGATTGCATGGCTGCTCCGAAGATGATACAATATATTTGTTCGAATATGATGCATCTTCGGATGTATCAAAAGCCGTTCCTGTTGGCGCAGGGGCGGTTTTTATTATCATCTATGCTGCTTTATTATAATCCACAACGGCAATTTCAGTGAGGGCGTCCTTTAACTTTTCCAGGATCGTCTCAATCTTCTGAAGAGTGACTCCGTTCAAATACTCTTCACCACACTGGGTACATTTAGTACACGGAACATTCTTAATAATGATATAGCATCCATTATACTCTGTCATATATGAGGTGATACTGTTCTCTACAGTTCCTTTACATGAAAAGCACATCATAATTTATTCCCCTTTCTTGTTTGGAAATCATCTTTCCATTTTTCTAAATCCGGATAGTATGCTGTTATAATCCACAAGGTTTCCAGGTTACTTCCGACAACTACATGCAGGTACTGATTTCTGGCGGATATCCCAAGTATAAGGCAGCTTGGAAATGGATAGTCAGTTGGGTATTGCTCTATGATCTTCCCATTCAGTATACACGCCAAAATATCTTTTGTAGTTATTCCACGCTGCTCTAAACGTTTGGCAGCATGCAGGGTAATTTGGAGATTCTCTATGCTGCATATTTTACGCAGTTCTTCAATGTTTAATTCCATCTGATCACCTGACTTTCTTGGATATACTTTGGGTAAGTTGTTTCTGGTGGCGCAGGGCGGTTTTGTGGCTTCTTCCAACAATTTTTCATATTTATTCATTCAATCAACTCCTGTTATTAATTGTATTAATGCATAAGATGGATAACAGAAGGTTACTTAGATCTTTTGGCTTTTATAAATTCAATATAACTTGCTACATCGTCTAATTCATCTTGAGTTAGGGTATCTGTATTTAAGTGTGCAGCAATAGTAGTTGGCTCATAAGAGCTTTCTATTATTTTACCATCAACTAGTTTTTCAGCATCAATGCCCAATTCACGCGTTATTTTTAAGACATTTGTAATATTTGAATTGGATACACCTCTTTTAAGAATACTATCTAGCGTAGTCCAAGGCATATTAATAGTTTCTGTGAATTTTTTTAAACTGCCATAATTGTCAATAATCATTTCCTTTAATTGGGATTCAAGTTCATCCATAAAGATGTTCTCCTTTCTAAGGGCTATAGGCAAATAATAACACTATTATCTCGAAAAATCAATAAGATAATAAAAATAAAATAGATAAATATACGAAAAATCGAGAAAATATATTGACAATCTCGAAAATTCGTATATAATATAATAAAGATCACGATAAATCGAGAAAAGGAGTGATAAAGTGTTTCCAAACTTAGAGGCTGAAATGGCTAGATCAAAATTAACGAAAACAAAAATGGCAGAAATATTAGGGATAACTCCAACAACATTGTCATTCAAATTGAACGGTAAAAGTAATCTTTCGTTAAGAGAATGCGTTGAAATTAAAAAGAAGGCATTCCCAGACAAAACGTTAGATTACCTATTTGAAGCAGAAGAAAAGGAGGAGGTCTGAGGGTGCTGAGAAAAATCTATCATGAGCTCGTACTGATAAGAAAAGAACTCCAAGCTATTCGGAGTAGCAAGGAGTCCAAAGTTACAGTTACTGCTGATGTTGATGGAAAAGAAATGGCTAAAATTGTTCGGACAGCCATTCATGATAGAGACGCAAGGCTTCAAGAGTATTTGGTAATTTGCAGATAAAATTTTACCACCGAACTCTTGAGGAGAAATTTTTTCTCCACTCGGAAATTCGTCAATAATGATGTCGTGAATAGATTTGTCCATTTCAGAGATAGTAGATTGATAAAATTCGTTGAATGATTTCATACAGTTCTCCTTTCTTTCGTGCTTGGCCGCTATAATAGCCTGCAAGTACATTATAAATGGGGAAAAATGGGAAATCAAGATAAAGAGAAGGAGGAGGTGTGAAAGATGATAGCAATATTAATTGTGTTTTTATCTGTAATAATTGCAGTCAAGGCGTGGCTTTGGAAGCAAAATTTTCTTGCGGTACTTCTCTATTATGCTGAATCAGGTTATGACTTACCTGATAAAGTGACGCTGGAAAAATACCGCATAAAAGTTATAAAAAAATCACTCTGTATTAAGGAAGATTGAAGCGATTTTTTATTAGGATGGTAGCGCACGATGCGGCTATTTGCGCAATATCCTTTAAAGAACTCAAGCCGAGGTCTTTCCCAATATCCTTTACTTTTTGGAAAAAGGTGTCGTTACGAATATTGGCTAAGAATTCATGTCCAAGTGGTGTCAAATCATGAACGATATAATCACCATTTTGGAAACTAGATACATTATATAAGAAATCATTCAAGTCGCACTGCCTTATGTGGTATTGAACTTCTTCGATTGAGTAATCAGGAAAAAGTACAGGGATAGATTTTGAGTCAAAACGGTAATAGTTATTCATATTTGGGAGTGATTCCACTGTCAGTAAAATATCTCTAATACAATCTGGATTAAGTTTCATGGCAGTATACTCCTTTCTTTTTTATTCGGCTCGCTACAGCCTGTAAGTATATTATAAGTGGTAAAAATTTAGAAATCAATAATAAGGGAGGGATGGTGTAAGAAATGTTTTGGTATTGCGCATTTTGCGGAAAATACCACACAGGCTTCACTCCAGCCTATGACTTTTCAGGTTGGAGAAGAAAAGGGAAAAACAAGTCAAAAGATAACCTGTGTGGTAAAGGAGTATTATTTGTATCGTTACTAAAAAATTCCTGATGGAGCTGATTTGCGTATAGGACATTCTTTCATAAGATCACATTTGTTATGAACGAATGAAGCAAACGGACAACTAGCACCTGTTTTTATGTACTTTGAACCGGATACATGACTGTATTGTACTGTAATATTTTCGTCTTTGCCTTGGGTAGGACAGTAACCAGTATAGACTATAAATTTGTCTATATAAATCCCCCTTTCTGTAATTATTCCGGTGGCATCCGGTAATTAAATTATAAAAGTGTTGGTGGGTAAAGGCGATTACTTATTTAAAGAAGAGAAGGAGGTGGTATAGGTGCTGAAAACAGAAAAAGAAATACTCCGCCAACAGTTGGAGCTATTAGCGGAGCGGTCTAAAACGTGTGATGATGCGTGTCTTGCCCAGATCAGTAAAACAATGCATGATATAGCCACTTATTTAGATTCTTCTTTTGAGCAAATTTCGTAGACTTTGTTGTAAACAGCTTCAAACATTTCACCGATAGCTTTCCCTGAAACTTCATTGGAATGGTTTGGGGCGGATGAACTTAACTTTGCAATAACAATGTCTTTGCTCAATTCGATAGCATATTTTTGAATGTTATTCATAGGGGATTGCTTTCTTTCGTACTTGGCTACTGCAATAGCCTGTAAGTACATTATAGGTGGGAGAAACTGGAAAATCAATAACAAGAAGGGTATGGAAATACAACAAAAGTTTAATTTAAAACAGTAGTAGAAAAGAGGGAGGTGATCATGAATGGAAGATGTTTATCCAGTATTTGGCATAGGAAACGTACCGGTGAAAGTGGCATCTAAAGTGTTGGGAATGAAGCCGGACACAATCCGAAATAAAATGGAAGACGGCACACTGGATTTAGGAGTTATTTATAAAGCACGAAAGAAAAGGGGAAAGCGATCATACAGAAATACCTATATTAGTCCTAAGAAGCTTTATGATCTAACTGGATATGTGTGGAAGGGAGAGAACGAGAATGACACAGACACAGATGGAGGCTGCACGCGCACTAGCGGCCGTACACAGGGAGCAGGATATAAGCCACCTGAAAATGGTGCAACGGCACAAGGAAATTATGGACTTAGCTGCACAAATAGAGCAGAGTAACCCAAGCAAACGGAGGACAAGCAGTGCAGTATATAAAACTAAGTAAAGAACAGCTCTATGAGCTTGTAAAAAAATACAGCCCTTATAAACTGCCGGATATAGAAAACACGGAGTTTCAGAAGGCTCACAGAGCCTGGGCTTACTGGCTGGAATATTCCAGTGTCGGTACTGATCAGGAAAGTCATCACGTAGTGTCCTACATAGAATATTTCTTAGGACAAGCCACCATGCGTATCACATGCCGCAGGGACCATTACGATCAGGTTCTGCACCCGGCACTGGAAGACATGGAAGGAATGATATTTGAGGATGGGAGGGATGCACCATGGATCATAAGGTATATCCAGACAGACGAGAGGGAGAGCTTCAGAGGCACAGACACAGAGGTGCTAAAACATGCTTACGAAGAAGGAAAAAGAAGGGGCAGCGAGTACATCATTACATAACACTGCGCCGCCGGCGAATCCTGCGATGGATCCGGGACGTTGCAGAAGTCGAACTGCTCTTAAGCATTGTCTACACGGCCCTGGTCGTAATCTCCACGATGGAACCGGTAATGACGGAGCTGTCAGTGCGGGCACCCCAGATCCGAAATGGATTAACCTGGGCGGCGATCGGCCTGTTGGTATGGACGATCACGGATCAACTTGAAAAGCATTTAAAAAGAAGAATAAAAAAATAGCACATCTACCGCAAATAGATGTGCCAGTGACTTCCGCCACATGGATAAATAACCTATACATAATATACCATTCATGGGGCGGAAAGTCAATAAAAAACAGGGCTTACCGCCCTCTTTTCAACTCGATAAGAATATTAAAGATAGAACATAGGACGGAATGGTATGGCAAGAAAGAGAAAGGTAATCAAGTTCAAGAATGCAATCGAGATAGAAGAGTTTCACAACGGAAGGTATGGTGCTCCAGGGGAAAAGCGGATGAAAAAAGTGAAGGCAACACCGGAGCAGATCGAGAAGAGGAACCAATACAACAAGGAGAAGCTGGCAAGATGGAAACTGCGGAATAATTTTGACATCCATGATTATTTTACAGTCTTGACCTATGAGAAAGATAAGCGCCCGGTCTCCATGGAAGAGGCGAAAGCAGATTTCAAAAAGTTTTATACAAGGGTCCGATCGGAATATCGGAAAAGAGGATATGGATTGAAATGGATACGGAATATTGAATGCGGCACGAGAAATGCATGGCATATCCATCTGGTCATTAACCGTATCCCGGATACGGACATCATTTTAACCGAAGCCTGGGGAAAGGGGAGAGTCCATAATCAGTTGCTGTATGGGAAGGGAGAGTTCGCAGAGTTGGCAGCATACATCACCAAGACCCCGAAAACAGACCCACGCCTGCGGGAATCCAGTTATTCAACGTCCAAGAACTTGCCTGTGCCTGAACCGAAGGTGAAGATTATGTGGGGAGAGAAATGGAAAGAGCCGGTAGCCTGGAAAGGATACTACATTGACAAGAACTCTTTTCATGAAGGAGTGAATCCGATTACGGGTCATCGATATAGGTGCTACACAATGATCAGGATTAACAGGAGGATTTGATATGAAGCAGTTTGAAGTAAAAATCTATGTAAAGACAAGCCTCTGTGGTCCCGGGATTCGAAGCGGGAGCTACGCTGCCATTGTGGAATGCCAGACCAGCAAAGGTCCGGTAACCCGGGAAATCGTGGGCAGAGAAGACAATACGACATATTACAGATCTGTCCTCCTCGCAATAGTGAAAGCCTTGGAAATACTAAACGCGGCGTGCTCCGTGACCATCTATACCGACTGCATCTATATCAAGAACATAGCAGAGCGTGGCAGTCCCGAATCGTGGAGGCGGTCTGAGTGGAAGAAACCCACCGGAGGAGAGGTAAAAAACAAGGAACTCTGGCAGCAGTTCCTAGAATACGTGGACAGGCATATAATCGCCTTCCGCTTTAGTAAACACAATGCTTACATCAATAGACTCAAAGAAATGCTTAAGGAAAAGGAGAGATAGAGATGTTCGAGAAATTTGGAGAATTTGACTCCTTCAAGGAGATTAATGAACTGGCAGAAAACCTATTTAACGAGGGCGACATTGACAGCTTAAAAGCCATGGCCAAAGAAAACGGAATCCAGGAGGAACTGGTAGAAATGTATCTGCAGGGAGATCTGCCAATGCTATGCGACGCTGTGACGGCGGCCATAGGAAAGATTGAGATCGAGGCAGCAGAACTGAAACCGAAAGAAATTATGGAGGATTGGGTGGAATACCTAAAGGGGCAGTGCTTGGAAGATGAAATCCTGGCATTCAAAGTACGGAAGAGGGGACGGAGCTTAAAAGGCTGTATTGCAGTGTTGCTTTCCTGGTCCTTCAAAAACCAGAACACGGTAGACCAGGATATCTTAAAGGCAGCAGGTGTTACATCTGGCAAAGTGACACTGGGGATCCCAGGGATGGGAAGGGCAAAGAAAATTATCCGGGATTACTACATGGGGAAGTAGGTAGAACGAATGAAAAAGAAAGCCATTGAAAAAATCCCATATTTGAAACTGCGGAAAGCAAGCAGAAAGAAAGATGCGAAATATATTGGAGTAACGGCCGTCAAAATCGTATCCCACGAAAAGCATTTGTTCCTGGAAATTTATCGCAATAGCAAGACGGAAATAGACATCCCTGTGGTACGGATCGTACTCACAAAAAGGGATTTCGGAACATACTTCCCCAAAACCGGAGAATGGACAAGACAGAAAATTGAGACAGACAAATACAGCTACAGAGAAAGGCTGGTATGGTATGCCAGCAAGGAGCATGTGGGTACCTGGCAGCAGAAAGAACAGGAAAACATCCTCCAAAGCAGCGGAGATTTGGAACGAGTAAAAAAGTTCTGCAAATGTGAAATCTGGAATGAGGCGCGTTGGTGGGAGTATGTTTACAAATACCAGGATGATATTGCAATATCGGCCAGAAGAAAGACTGAAGAAAGAAAGTATCAGCGCCGGCAGCAGGCTCTTAATGACAGGATGACCCATACACAGGAACTTCCACAGGAGAGAATTCTGGACTGGGCAGACACAGTATACTTCAATAACCGCCATTATCTGTATTACAAAAAATATGGATACCGGGCGAAGATTGCCTGCAGCAAGTGCGGAGGCGTGTCAGATGTCAGGTGGAAAAACGGAGTAGAACCAAGAGAGGGACATTCCGGGGAGTGTCCGATGTGTGGGACACGTGGAGAGTATAAATGCCAGGGAAAGGTAAAGGGCGGACATAAGGACACAATTCACGTATTTCTGGGACAGAAGTACAAAGAGGCAGGAATGGTCCTGCGATATATCGAGGTCAGCAAAGCGTGGAATCTGGGGTTAATATGTACGGAAAAAGGGACAGAGATGTGCAACGCCAGTGAAGAACTCAGCGGTGTGGAGGTTGCAAGGGCTTATTTTGAACCAGGAAAGAACATGCAGATCGACTATCACAAACATGATAATTTCAATGGGAAAGATTTCTGGGATGACTGCAATCTGTATGGCATTGCAAATATCAACATTTCTAAAGCTCCAATCATGCCGGAGACCTACAGGGAGATGGAAGGGACTATATTCCGGTATAGCGCCCTGCAGGAGTATGAAAGCGAAGTAAAAGAGGTAAATCCGATGGAATACTTCGAATGTTACCTGAAAACCCCACAGATCGAAATGCTGGTCAAGATGGGACTGATCGGAGTGGTGGAGCAGTTGCTCGAACGCCGGCATGGGATTACGGTAAATAAAAATGCAAATCGGTCGGATGAATTCCTGGGAATCCGAAAAGAGAGAGTAAAACAGTTAATGGTCAAAAAAGGGAATATCGATCTATTAGAGGCAATGCAGATGGAGAAGCACCTGCAGCAGACTTGGACGGCAGATCAGCTGGAGCATCTGGCTCAGACGAAACTCGGAAGAGACGAAGTAGAACTGGCAACAAAGTACATGAGTCTCCAGCAGCTCCTGAACCGGATAGAGAAATATGCAGGATGTGAATATGGAACTGAATGCAGTCATGTCATAGATCGAATCAGAGAGGCCGCAATAACCTATGTGGATTATCTAAATATGAGGCAGGATCTGGGATACGACCTCAATAACACGGTATATCAGAAGCCGAAGAGCTTGGGAGAAGCCCATGCCAAAATGGTGATAGAGAAAAGCAAAGAAGAGTTAGACAAGCGCATTCAAGAGGTAAGAGAGAGATTCCAGAATATCCAACATAACTACAAAAGGCTCCGAAAGAGGTATTTCTATGAAGACGACAACTATATTATTCGGCCGGCAAGATCGGCAGAGGAAATCGTAATGGAAGGAAAAATCCTTCATCACTGCGTGGGTGGAAACAACTACCTGCAAAAGCATAATGACGGTACTACATATATCCTAATGCTAAGACATAAGGGTGATCCGGAAACACCATACATTACGGTGGAGATAGACGGCGAAAGAATCGTGCAGTGGTATGGATTATATGACCGGAAACCGAATGCAAACAATATGCAGAAATGGCTGGATGATTATGTAACAAGACTAAAAAGAGAAACTGTAACAACGATAGAAGTAAAAGAAGTAGCAATAGCGTAAACAGGGAGGGAAAACATGGAATATGTGCAGATGACACTGGATGACTGGATGGAAATGAAAAAGAAGCTGCGGGCCGAGCTTCTGGGGGTAAAACAAAGCTTTGTACGGATCGGATACGCTCTTCGCAAGATTGAAGAACAGAAGCTGTACGAGCAGGACGGATATAAGAGCATTGCCGAATTTGCCAAGTCGGAATACGGCCTGGAGCCGTCTACGGTAAGCCGGTTTATGAGCATCAACCGGGAATATTCGGTAGACGGGTATTCGGAGATCCTCCGGCCGGAATACGCAGATCTGAGGCGCAGCCAGTTAGAGGAAATGCTGAAGCTTCCGGATGCGGACCGGCAGATGATACAGCCGGAAACCTCACGGGATGACATCCGGGAATTAAAACGCTTTAACAAAGCGGATCCGGAACCGGGAGTAGCGGATGACATAGAACAGCTGATTTCAAATTTTTACCGGGATAACCCGGAAATACAAAATGCGATACGAGAAAGCGGGATCATGCAGGAGAACATCAAAGATCTGATAGAGATTGTTAATCCTAGTGGAAACAGAAGCTATAAGAAAGGCCTATTTTTTCTAATGATGTATGAAGATTGCGTAAAGATCAAGAAATTTGGGGAAAATCCCCAGACAATGGACTGGAAAAGGTTTTTCGAAATCACAGAAAAGGTTGAAAAAGAGTTGCGGGTAGAACCTCAAAAAGAGCCAAAAGAAATTGTGCCCGCGCAATTAGAAAACATTGAAAACACTAAATGCGAAGAGGATTTGAGGCCAGAAGAAAAACTTGGTCAGGAAGAGACAAAAGAACTGGATAAAAAGTCAGAAGAAGACAGCACAGTGATCCCGGAGAAGAAAATTGCGCCGGCGCAATTGCCGGAAAACCTTGAAAATACTAAACACGAGACAGATCCAAAGAAGCCGGAAACAAACCCCATGGAAGAGGACAACAGAGAAATTCCGGGGCAGATGGAACTTACCAAAGATATGCCGGAATACTGCCCGGATGAGGTAATCCTAAATGAGCCAGAACCAGAGGATACAGAGCTGGGGCAGCAGGCCTCCATTTCCCAGAAGCCGGCACAAGAAGAGAAAGAAGAAGTCACCAGTCATTATGGCAGCAGGAAGAAATATTTAGACTCTCTGACTGAATATAGAGCTGCTCTTTATATGGCAGCATCCATACGGGAGATGCCTCACATGCTGCTAAACGATCCGGATTATTGGAATCAATGGCTGTCCCAGGAGGTAGATAATCACGGGGAGGCGATTGAACTTGTCGAATAACTACAGTGATCTGGCATACCCGAAACCGCAAAGGCGGAAGAAAAAGAAAATCCACAAGAAAAGCATCCTGAAAACAGAGAAAAACTGTTGTTTTTTATGTAGCATGCTATATAAAGACTATAGTTATAAGTATACAGAGAAACATCATATCCTCTTTGGATCCGGCTTAAGGACAAATTCAGAGGCAGAGGGGTTAACTGTAGATTTGTGTCGCAGACACCACAAGGAGGGGAAAGAAGCCGTACATAACAACCAGGAGATGAGGGAGCTGCTATGCAGGATCGCCCAACAGGAATATGAAAAGACTCACACAAGAGAAGAGTGGATGGAAATAAGCAAAAAGAATTATCTGGAGGTGAAATAATGCAGAAAACAGATTTGGAAGAAGGTGATTATGTGGAATACAAGTATTACAACCCGTTAGACCAAACCACATGCAAGAAAAGGGGATACATCGTGGTATTCCGGAAATACGGATCGGAGGATATCGCATGGATTGGCCCGGAGAAGAAAATAACCGGCGGCATGAAGAGCATCTTCCTGCCGGATATCCTAAGAAAGGTACCTCCGCCGCAGGTGTGAAGATATAGGTACGTCACGAACGTAACCAGTCAACCGAAGTTTCTTCCCGGCAGCAGGGCCGGGAAGGGAAAGGAGCACTATGACATTAGGCGAATTTAGGAAAGCTACCGCGAATATGTCGGATGATATGAAGATGATGCTATGCGTAGGACCCATATACGAGGGAGACGCGATCGCGGAAGAGGAAAAGGAGTACGAAGTGATCGGGGTGGATGATCATTATCAGGATGGAATGTATGAGTTACTGGTTATGGTTGGGCAATGAATGGGACCATTTTGTTGAGGTTAACAAAATGGTGGAACCGCAGATTTAAATACTGTACAGCAGGTTGAAACTTAGGGGGATAAATGAAACGAATATTAGATGCTTGTTGCGGTAGTCGGATGTTTTATTTTGATAGGCAGAATCCGGATGTGATTTATGCAGACAATCGGGAACTGGAAACCACCTTGTGCGATGGACGGACACTGCTGATAAAACCCGATGTGCAAATGGATTTCAGGGATATGCCATATAAAGATAATACTTTCAAAGTTGTTGTATTTGACCCTCCTCATTTAATTCACGCAGGGACAGGGAGCTGGTTGGCCAATAAATACGGAATCCTTCCGTTAGACTGGCCAGAATATTAGAAGCAGGGATTCAACGAATGCATGAGGGTCCTGGAACCGGACGGATTGCTGGTCTTTAAGTGGAACGAAGATCAGATAAAATTATCCGAGGTGCTGAGTGCTTTTGATAAAAAGCCTTTACTGGGAGATCAGAGAGGTAAAACAAGATGGCTGGTCTTCATCAAGTAAACCCTAACATTTAGCTGAGAAAGGAAAAAGATTAATTTGTTCATTGAAAATTGAATATTGGCGGTTGAAGTGGTATAATTTTTACATTACACATGAGGAGATAAGTAATGTATACGATTATACTCGGTACCATTTTGACAACAATTGATGAAACAACAACTCAAAACGCTGTGATGAGTACAAAAGATTGGCTCACAATCTTGATCCCAGCATTTATCACTCTGCTTGGATTTGTAGTTACATATTTTTCTTTACGAAAAAGCTTCAAGGATGAAATTAGGAAACAAAAATCAAACATAGCACTGGATAAAATGTCGACTATCCCTTTTGAAACACTGGATTTATATGAAAAAATAATGACGCCTATTAGAGTTCAAAAGCAGATAGCAGAGATAGAAGGTAAAAACAATATTTCAAAAGGTGATCAAGTTAGAATTCAGAAGTTAAAAACTGAAATGAGAGAAGCAGGAGACTCCATTTATGATAAAATGACGAATTTGTATAATACGATTTATGCTTATGGCAGTATAGAGGCTATAAAAATTGTTTCATCAATGCAAAAAATCAATTATGGATTAAAAACGGATGCCTCAAACGAGGAGAGATTTATTATCATGGCTCATATGATCTTATTAGCATCACAAGTCAAAAAAGATGTAACAAGTATTACTGTGAATCCAGAGCAGTGGTTTGAAATGAAATTAACAGATTATGGAGAAAAGAGAGATTTATTTGACCCATTAGTTAATAAAGTTGTCGATGATCTTGGACTTAATGAGGGATTTAAAATATTTTCGTAGATGAAAAAAACAACCGTCAATATTCGATGGTTGTTTTTTTGTACGATAAATTAATTAAACCGCCGTTTAAGAAAGGAGAAAGAAGGGAAAACATGATTAGGATAGAATTAAAGCCATGTCCGTTTTGTGGAGGAGAGGCTGTTATACATGTAGAAAACGGTGTATGTGTCATCTGCACCGAATGCAAGTGCAGAACACTAAGCCTTATAGATGGAAACGGAAATGGGAAAATACATACCGGAGCAATTGAAAGCGTTGTAGAAAGATGGAATACCAGAGATCTAAAAGAGGATATCAAGAAATCAGACGTGGCAGCAGGCTCCAGTAGGTTCACAAGAAAAGAACTGGACATGGGAAAAATAAAAGCGTTGTATAAAGCTGGATGGAGCATCAGTAAGATTGCAGATGAGATGGGAGTAAGCTATGGAACAATACAGAATCGATTGGAAGAGATGAAAAAATGACTTCCACGAATGCGGGTAGAAGAATATATGCGATGGAAGTTTTCCGAGGGCAGCAACGCAAAAGGTATAAAAACAAAGAGGGGAGCGGATGCGGTTGGACAAGAAGATCCTGATAGAGTATGCGGATATGAAAGAAGAGATTAAAGACCTCAGACGAAGAATAGAAGAAGATAAAAGAGCAATGGAACGCTTAAACAAAACAGTGGTATCAGACTCTGTTACCTGTGGCAAGAAGGGAAAGAAGCCACTTCGGACTGTAAAAATACAAGGAAGACCCACAGCAGTGATCCAGAGGAAGGAACTGGCCTATGAACATAAGATAGCACAGCTGGAGGAACTCGAAGTAGATCTTCTGGAGAAGCAGACACAGGTTGAGGAGTACATACAGCAGATCGAGAAGAGCAGATTACGCACTATGTTCCGCTTATATTATGTTGATGATCTGACCTGGGAAATGGTAGCAATGAGAATGAATTATATGTTTCCAAAGAAGAAGATTCCATTTACAAAAGAAAGTTGTAGAAAGGCTCATGATAGATTTTTTGAAAAAATTTAATAAATGTCCGCCACTGTCCGCTTCAAAAGTGCTAGTATGATATAAAGCCGAAAGGTAACAAACCAGACGGTGAGTCCTCCTTACAACACACCAATATGAAAAACGTCCTACACATGAAAGTGCGGGACGTTTTTGTTATATTTGTACATTGACACATCCAAACAAATGTTCTATAGTAAAAACACACCACACATAAAGGAAAATAACGTCATAATTTGTTGATAATTGTCAGAATATGGTATATTATTAAGATAATTGTGGTGGTGATTTTGGTAAATGGTGTTATGTGTGGAGGTTAAAAATGGCATATGTCAGAACGGTAAAATTTATTTATTATAGGATGTGTGTATCACATTATGAAGAGAATGGGTATACTGATCCTGAGAGATTTGATTTTGAGTCTTGGATATATAAGGCAGATAAAATGTCTATTGAACAAAAAACAATAGAATTTGATGGAATAAAAGCAAGATTAGAAGAATACAGTGGTGATAAAAAATGTGGAATTTGGAAATTTCGTTTTATGAAGCTGCGTGACACCAATATTCCGTCTATTGTTAAAGAAGAAGAGGAGGCAAAACCAATTGAGCTCGAAGATGATGAGTATATCGGAGAAGACTTGTTAATGATTTATGACAGTGACAATCAAGTTGCAATGCTACAATGTAACAGATTTGCATTAGGAAGAGGAAAATTGGAAAAGTATCTTAATAGGATTTGGGATGTGAAAGACGAAAATATCGTTTTATGTCCAATTAGTCAAAATGTGGATATAAAAAAGACTCGTAAAAAAAATTACAGACGGTTGTTATTAAGGTTTGAAAACCTTCATCCTATCGAAAATAGTCATAGACCGTTTTCTAAAATTGTTAACAGCTATTATGAAATGGGGGGCATAACAGGAGAGGTGATAATATCACTTGGAAGAGGTAGGAGAGGTGAGATGGGATTAAATAAAGAGCAGATGCCAGAAATGTTAAACGATATTTATGATAATCGTGATATCATTTCTGATGCCGTGTTAAAGGTAAAAGATGATGATGATGCGAGTGTAGATATTGTTAATTTGTTCGATAACACATTATGTAGTTATGTTGATTTTAAACTTGAGAAGCGAATGACATTAGAGTTTGAATATGCTACAGATTTAATGATTAAAAAATATGAAATTGATAAGGAAAGCATAAATGAAATACTTTCATAAAAGGAAGTGAAAATATGATGTATTGGGTGGAACGGTTTTATCCGTATATTTGTGCTGGTATAATAACGGGAGCACTTAAAATACTAAAGTTTGATCCAGTTAAAAGTAGCAATATAAATGACATCATTGATGGAATAGTAACTCTTGACTCTATTATAATTGGTTTTTTAGGAGCCATAATACCAGTGATATTAAGTATGAAAAATGAATCTAAATTAGTACGATACGTATTTGATCGTGATACGGATAATCTTTTCAGAAAATATATATCATCTACAATATGTGTTGGATTAATAGATGTGTGCATTTCACTTGCAACGTATACAAAGGATATTATTACACACGATTTAGGACAGAAAAGTTTGAGCGTTTTGTTTTTATACTGTTTTATACTGTTTTTATTGTGTACTTATAGAAGTATGACATGCATGTTAAAATTACTATTTTCGGATGATAAAAAGATAGAAAAGGGCTTGTCAAAAAAGCTTGATGAAGGGAAAAAGGAGGAGTTATGGGAGAAAAGAGGAAAGTGAGGCACTTCGGTGTCTCTTTTTCTATGGAGTAAACTGGTATACATAGTAAGTAAATCAGGTTAAATGTGGAAAGTGAGGTGAGCCTGATGGCAAGATTAACAGCAAAACAGAAGAGATTCATTGAAGAATATCTAATAGACTTGAATGCTACTCAGGCCGCCATAAGAGCAGGATACAGTCCGGATACAGCAAAGTCTATTGGAAGTGAAAACCTGACGAAACCTGACATTCGCGCACGTATTGATCAGGCAATGGCCGAACGAAGCAAGCGGACTGGTGTCAATGCAGATCGGGTCGTAATGGAGTTAGCAAAAGTTGCTTTTGTCAATGCAGCGGATGTAATCAACACGGAAGACGCAACCCTGAAAGAATACGCTCTTCCGGAAGATACGGCAGCAATTCAGTCAGTAAAAGTTAAGACCTTCGGAGAAGATGGGATTGAACGAGAAATTAAGATGGCAGACAAACTGAAAGCACTGGAACTTTTGGGAAGACATATGGGAATGTTCAAGGATCGTGTAGAGGTTTCTGGTCTTAATGAGGAAAAGTCTAAGCTTGATAGTATTCTACAGCAGATGCGCGGCGGTGATGAATAGTGGGTACAGACAACCTGATTCTATCAGACAAGTATAAAGCGTTCTTGCGCTGTGATGCGCCGGTTGAGTTTCTGGAGGGTACTACGGCAGCAGGAAAAACAACGGTCGGGCTGTTTAAGTTTATGCTCAAAGTAGCAGAAAGCCCAAAGAAGCTGCACATCCTATCTGCGGATGATACAGGAGCCGCTGAGAAGAATATCATTCAGAAAGATCTGGGGATTTTGGATGATTTTGGGATCCTGGTAGAGTACAAGGGGAACGGATCGGGTGAGTATAAGATGCCGCATCTCCTGTTTCATACTTCGGCAGGAGACAAAATTGTATTCGTTGTTGGTTACGGTAATAAGAGAAAATGGAAGGATGCCCTGGGCGGTCAGTATGGATGTCTGTATATTGATGAGATAAACACGGCTGATATAGACTTTGTCCGGGAGGCTATGATGCGATCGGACTATACGATGGCAACACTCAATCCAGATGATCCGAACCTTCCAGTATATAAGGAGTATATAAATTGTTCCCGGCCGCTCCCGGAGTGGGCCGATGAGACGCCAAAAGAAATACTAGAGGAATTAAAAGAAGAGCCAAAGCCCGGATGGGTGCATTGGTTCTTTTCTTTTGCCCATAACCTGGGATTACCAAAAGAAAAAATAGAACGGATCATACAAAACACGCCGAAAGGGACAAAGATCTGGAAGAATAAAATACAGGGACTGCGCGGTAAAGCAACCGGTCTGATTTTCCCAAACTTTGACCGCAAAAAGCATGTGGTGTCTGCCGCATGGGTAAGGCAACAGGTTAAAGATGGTAAAATAAAATTTAAAAAGTTTACGGCAGGATTGGACACATCCTATTCCAGTAAGTCCCCTGATACGATTGCCATGATATTCCAGGGGATTACTGAGGACCGACGACTGATCACGCTGGACGAGAAGGTATACAGCAACAAGGATCTAGATACACCACTGGCCCCATCGGACACCACTGTAAAGTTTATCGACTTTCTGGAGCAATGCCGGATGGAATGGGGAATTTCGAAAGATGTGTTCATAGACTGCGCAGATCAGGCCACGATTACAGAGCTTAAAAAATATAAGCGGCTGCAAGGCTGTTTGTACAGTTTCTTTGGCAGCTACAAAAAGGTTGAAATAATCGACCGTATCAAGCTTATGCTTGGATGGATACAACAGGGCTGTTATTTGGTTGTAGATACTTGCGTGGAGCATCTAGGAGAACTGGAACGGTACAGCTGGCAGGAGGATAAAGACCTTCCTGAGGATAAATATAATCATACAATAGATGCCTCTTGTTATTCATGGATTCCCTACAGGAACACTATAGGGTTTGAAATAAAAGAAGGTGAAAATAACACTTGACTTTAGTACGTACATAAGTTACTATATTTGTACGGGCAAAAGTGAGGTGATGAAATGTCTCCGAGAACAGGACGACCAACAGATAATCCCAAAAAAGTTCGATTGGAAATTCGTTTAACCGAAGAACAATCTGGAATGTTGACAGAATGCGCCAATAGTCTGAATTTGACTAAAACGGATGTTATTGTCAAAGGGATTGAAGCTATTCATCAATTAACAGGTCGAACAAACAGAAAAAAATAAAAGAACCCGCTTCCTCTGGACAAGGTATCAACGAGTTCTTACGTAGAAGTTTCCTTCTGTAAATATTATAATGCAGAACGGAACTTCTTTCAACCACAATTTGAAAGGAGTTTTTACTATGGGAAATTTAAAAAGTGTTGTATCAAAAGCAAATGCTATTATTGAAACAATTAATCCATGTTATGATATGTCTTGCAAAAACATGAGAGAAATCCGGGATACATATGGTGGTAGTTTTAATGCGATTTGTTGTTCATTTCAGTTCGGCTATTTACAGGGAATGAAAGCTGCCAAAGCAGAAATGGAGAAAGGCGGTGCTGTGAATGTCAATAAATCCAGATAAGCGTAGTATTGATATAACAGGGCAAAGATTTGGTCACTGGACAGCTATATCTTTTGTAGAAACAAGGGGAAAGAGGCGTGAATATTGGAAGTTTAAATGTGATTGTGACAAAGAAAAGGTGGTTCTAAAATATAATGTTACAAGTGGAAAATCGACAAATTGCGGGTGCATGCAATACATAAATCGTAAAGGAAATATAAAACATGGGAAATGCCATACCCGGCTTTATTCGATATATTTGGGCATGAAAAGTCGTTGTTATAATCAGAACGACAAAGAGCATTATCCGTACTATGGTGGAAGAGGAATAAAGATATGCGATGAATGGCTCGATGATTTTATGACGTTTTACGACTGGGCCATTTCAAACGGTTACGATGATAGCTTGACTATTGATAGAATAAATGTAAATGGAAATTACGAACCTCAAAATTGTCGTTGGGCGACCATGAAAGAGCAATCGAATAATCGAAGAGCAAAAGGAAGTCAGAAAAAAGAATAAAATATTCTGAGAGGGTGAGCAATCATCCTCTTTTTCTATATAACAACAGGAGGAAAAGAAATGAGGTGGACTAAAAAATTGAGCAATAATATCAAGCGGGGGCTGCGTAGTTGGCTGCAGATCCAGCCGTCCAGCCCATACAGCATACAGATACAGGAAATTATGGACTTTGAGCTGTCTGCTATCCGCAACCGCATCTGGTACCGCGGAGACGGCAATGAGCTGGAGCAGCTATATCAGCAATCACAGGAGTATGCAGACAAGTACAAGTTCTGGGCGAGCCGGTGCACGCCGGGCATGGAGATGCGTAAGATACATACTGGACTGCCGGGGTTAATTGTCCGTATTTTATCGGGCATTATACTTGAGGATATGAATGATTTCGAGTTCGAGAGTGGTGCCCAGGAATCTTTATGGAAAGAGATTGAAAAAGAAAATAAGTTCCGCAAGGCCCTGGAAAAGTCTCTGAAAGATATGCTGGTTGTCGGTGATGGTGCCTACAAAGTAACGATTGATACAGCCTTTAGCCAATACCCCATACTGGAATGGTACCCAGGTGAACGTATTGAGATGATCCAGGAGCGCGGCCGTCTGAAAGAGGTGGTGTTTAAGACACCATACACAGACCATAGGCAGGAGTATATCCTGTATGAGCATTACGGCAAAGGGTATATTCGCAATGAGCTGTATCGTGGTGATACTCCCGTAGACATCAAGACAATTGAGGCTACAAAAGATATCGTTGACTGGAAATTTGATGAGTCGGTCATGTTGGCAGTACCACTTAAAATCTATGAGAGCACCAAGTTTGAGGGCCGTGGGGGCTCTATTTTTGACGGCAAGTTGGACAGCTTCGATGCTTTTGATGAAGTATGGAGCCAATGGATGGATGCACTTCGGGCTGGCCGGTCAAAAGAATATATTCCTGAGTGTTTCATTCCGAAAAATTCTGTTACTGGGGAAATCTTAAAGCCAAACCATTTTGACAACCGATACATTAAAACGGACTCTGATATGTCTGAGAACGCTCAGAACAAAATTGATGTGGAGCAGCCGGCAATACCGCACGAAAGTTATCTGGCATCTTACATTACTGCGCTAGATCTATGCTTGCAGGGTATTATCAGTCCATCGACCCTGGGGATTGATGTCAAAAAGCTGGATAATGCAGAAGCACAGCGTGAAAAGGAGAAAGCCACCCTCTACACCAGGAATGCTATTGTGGAGGCGCTGCAGGAAACTCTTCCGGATGTCATCGGTACCTGCATCAATGCATACCACATTCTACTCAATCAGCCAATTGAGGAAATTAAGGTGGAAATCTCATTCGGTGAGTATGCAAACCCGTCATTCGAGAGCCAGGTTGAAACTATAGGCAAGGCAAAGACACAGGGCATCATGAGCATAGAGCGTGTTGTTGAGGAGTTGTACGGAGATACGCTGGACGAACATTGCAAACAGGAGGAGATCAAGCGGCTGAAAGCAGAGCAGGGGATTGCTGATGTGGAAGAGCCAGGAGTTAACCTGGACATTAAAGGGTTTAAGATCGGAGGAATACAAAGTGAAGGTAAAAGTAGCCAACCGAACATACCGGATGAGCCGGAAGGAATACCAGGGACTTCTGGAAATAGCCAGGGATCAGGTTCCAATGGGGATTTACGCCCTGGAAAAAAATGATTATGCCGAACTTAGGAACGATCGCTGTAAAAGCATCACACAACTTAAAGCACTCACAAGGCAGTTTAAGGCACAAGGGTTTAAGGTGATGGCAAATGGCAAATGATTATGACATTGGTGCCGCCTTTCAGGCAATTGAAGATGAATTGATCGCATCAATGATCCGCAACATGAAATACCATAGAGCATGGGAGGATGAAGAAGGGATCCAATGGGAGCAGTGGCAGGCATTACAACTAAAGGCTCTGGAAGACTATAAACGCAAGAACCAGAAGAAATATGGCAGCCAATTCAAGGATATCAATAAATCAATTGTTGCAGCCATCCAAGAGGCCAGGCTGGAAGGAAACATGGATCAGGAGATTAAGATTCTTCGGGCCATAAAAAATGGATTTAAGGGGCAGAAACTTACAAAGGGAGCTACAGCTGAATTCTTCAAGATGAACGATCGCAAGATCGAGGCTTTAATAAAGGCAACCACGGCTGATATGGAGCAGGCAGAGACAGCAGTTCTGCGCATGGCCAATGACCGATACCGGAAAGTGATTTTTAACGCCCAGGTGTATGCAAACACCGGAGCCGGTATCTATGAAAAGGCTGTGGATATGGCAACAAAGAATTTTCTCTCCGCAGGCCTGAACTGTATAGAGTATGCAAATGGGGCACGTCATACCATAGCAGACTATGCAGACATGGCAATCAGAACAGCGAGCAAGAGGGCATATCTTACCGGCGAAGGGGAGAAACGGCAGGAGTGGGGGATACATACCGTAATCATGAATAAGCGCGGGAATCCTTGTCCGAAGTGTCTGCCTTTTGTCGGAAAAATCATGATTGACGATGTATGGAGTGGCGGCAGTAAGGCAGATGGTGATTACCCATTTATGAGCACAGCAATTGCTGCGGGGCTCTATCATCCTCGATGTAAGGATAGCCATACCACCTATTTTCCGGGGATCAGCACACCGCCGGATGATAAGTTCACTAAAAGGGAACTGTCACAAATTAAGGAGACAAGCAGGCAGGAGGCGAAAGCACAGCATGCGGACAGACAGGTTAAGAAGTATGATAGGCTTACGAAACATTCCCTGGACGAAGAGAATAGGAAAAAATATGGAGGCAAGAAAAAGCATTGGGACAAGATAAAAAGCATGTATGATACATTGATGGAACACAAGCCAATCCTGTTAAGCGGAATTGAGAACAAGCATAAAGATGAAATCATTCGGATGCTCAGTAAATCAGATGAGTCTGTTCAAAATATTACCATGAAATATCTAAGCTCTATTAAGTTCGTTAATGAAAATGCTTTAGGCAGGGCAGTGGCTACACCAAGAGGCATACGGGTAAATCTTGAAAAGGATATGGTAAATACAAGAGGAAAATATACCTCGACATTTCATGAGATGGGGCATTGCATTGATCGGGCGGGGAAAGGTTTATCTTATCAGTCTACAGCATTCAAGGACGCATTAAGCAGTGATCTCAAAAACATTGTAAAACTTTATGAAGAGGAGTATAATTTTAATCAGAAAGAAGCTTACAAAGTAATAAGTTCAGCTTTAAAGGATGATCAATATCATGCAATTTCTGATATTGTTGGTGGACTGACTGGAAATCAATGTGTTGGTAGATATGGACATGAAAAGTCCTACTGGCTGGAAGAACATAAATTAGAAAGAGAAGCTTTTGCACATTTTTATGAAGCGTTTGCCCGTAATGACGTGGAAAAAATAGAGTGTTTGTCAGAAACATTTCCTACCGCAGTGAAAGAATTCAAGAAAATATTGGAGTGAAGTCGATGAAATTGCCAGAGTTTTTAAGACCAGAAAATATAAAGCCTAACCCAGAAGCAGATGAAATGATGGATGCGATAGAACGTTATCGTAGTAAAATAGGTGATGACCTTATAACAGAACCTTCCACATATACAACTCAGGAGTGGATTGATATGCTCAATGAATGTATTGAGAAGAATATAACAATTTGGGAGCTATGGGGGGAGGAGTTTGATCCGAACGCGGATTATTAGTACCATATATGAAGGGATGTAAGAATATAATATGACAAAGAAGGAATATGAAAAAGCATTGAAGGAGCGTGAGAAGTCCTGGATGAAAGAACCAGTAAAAGCAAGAAAACTCACCCCGGAAGAAATCGCAGAATTAAAGAAACAAGGTAGAATTTAAATACCACCAGCCATTATGGCCGGTGGTATTTTTATACCCATTTTCAAGGAGGTGATCCGTATATCTCCCGTTGAGGCGCAGGGTTATGCGTCTTATTTTAATGCCCGAAGGCTTAAAACTACACGGAGACACCGGGATACCAACTGTACGTGCAGACAGCACAGAAAAAACTGTATCAGAGAGACACTCATACAACTGTTCGAAAGGAGAAAAATTATGAGCAAAGGATTACCAATGAAACTTGATTTACAGCATTTTGCAGAACCGACAGGGGGCACTGAGCCACCAGCAGGGGGATCACAGCGGACATCACCAACAGGACAGACAACGACGCAGGAACCGAACATTGATTATGATAAGCTGGCTCAACTTGTAGCTGGGAAGCAGGCGGTGACGGAAGAATCAGTCATTAAGGGCTACCTGAAACAGCAGGGACTGACAAAAGAGCAGATGGATCAGGCAATCACCACATTTAAACAGCAAAAGGAGGCTAATAAGCAAGATGTAAATGCTTTGCAACAGCAGGCGGTTCAGGCACAGGCAGCAGCACAGCAGGCTCAGATCCAGGCAGCGGCCACGATGGCGGCCGTGGGACTTGGAATCAATGCAAATACCATTCCGTATGTGCTCAAAATGGCTGATTTAAGCCAGGTCATGGGTCAGGATGGGAAAATCAACGATGAAACACTTAAAAACGCACTGAACAAGGTTCTGGAGGACGTACCGGCGTTGAAACCACAGGCAGTGGGGACGGCAGGTTTTGTTCAGGTAGGAGCAGCTGGCGGCGGCCAGGCACAACAGACCGTAGATACAGAGTTAGACCGTATCTTTGGAATTAAGAAAAAATAGTAGGAGGTTAGACAATTATGGCAGTATTAAATTATGTAACACAGTTCCACACAAGAATCCTTGATATGTATGGGCATGAGCTGATTTCAGATCCGCTGTATCACACCAATGAGGACATCAAGATTATCGGAGCAAAGGATATCAAGCTCCCACGTCTGTCCGTCAGTGGTTATAAGGACCATGACCGTAACACCCTGGGATACAACAGTGGAAACTATTCCAATGATTTTGAGACCAAATCTCTCGACCATGACCGTGATATTGAGTTTTTCGTTGACCCGATGGATGTGGACGAGACCAATCAGATCGTATCAATTGCAAACATCCAGGCGAGGTTTGAGAAGAAACAGGCAATCCCGGAGTTGGACTGCTACACATTTTCAAAATTATATACAGAGGCAACCAGGGTAGGTGCTACGATTAGGACAACACCTATCACAACGGCTAATATCCTTTCAGACTTTGATGATAACTGTGAGGCATTTGAGGACCTGGGCGTACCGTTATCTCGTTGTATTCTGTTCTGTACCGCTGCTTATCGTAAGACATTGAAGAATGCGGAGGGCATCCAGCGCGTAATGGCAGTGAACGGTGGCAGTAATGGCATTGACCGCCGGGTGCATTCTATGGATGACCTGGGCGAAATCAGAACAGTACCGCTGGAGCGGTTCAAGACAGCGTATGACTTCACAGAAGGCTACAAGGCAGATTCTACAGGTAAGCAGATTAACTATATCCTGGTGGATCCAGAAGCCCAGGTATCCCGTGTGAAGTATGCGTATATCAACACATACACACCTGGCCATGATTCCAGGACCGCAGATAACTATCTGTATCAGAACAGACGTTACAATGGCACGTTTGCGCTTGACCAGGAATTGAAGCATGCGTGTATCATTAATGTAGAGGCAGGTGCGTAATATGAAGGCGAAGAAAGAAAATAAGGTATATCTGATCAATACCGAACAGGAAAAACAGCGTTATCTGAAAGAAGGATATGATATCTACAATGATGAGGGTAATGTGCTGGAGTACTCCCCTCAGAAAAAAGTTACGTTTAGTGACTATATGAAGGCTGTTAAGGAGATTGAGAGTCTGCAGAAGCTGGTAGCAGAAAGAAATGCTGAAAATGAAGCACTGAAATCGGAAATTACAGTACTCCAGAAAGTGAAACAGGAACCGGCAAAGAAAGCGGAGAGCAAAAAGGCAGGTGAGTAATATGCCTTATGAACCATATGCAGATGAAACATACTATAAAGGTGTTTACAAGGGGGTGGTGATCCCAGATGAAGAACTCGGGAAAGTTCTCCGGCAGGCCAGCCGCCATATTGATTCCCTGACTTACAATAGGATTGTAGGCCGGGGAATTTCTTCACTTACACCTTTTCAACAGGAGATCATCCGGGAAGCTTGCTGCCAGCAGGCTGATTTTGAATACCAGAACCGGGAGATCTTCGACATGATCCTGCAGGGATACAGTATTAATGGCGTATCCATGCAGTTCGGAGAATCCTGGAATGTGACCACACAGAAAGGCATCCCGATGCGCCGGGATGTATATGAGCAGCTCTGCCAGACTGGTTTATGCTGCAGATCATTGGGGGTGTGGTGATGAAGTATCCGTGTTTGGTCTTGCCTCAATTCTGTACGACTGACATACGCGTTGAGATTTATGGTGAGGGGATAGATAAAAATGGCGGACCAGAGATCTTGTTTGCAGGAGATTTAAAGTGTAACTACCAGGATAACGCCAAGACGGTTTTGACGGCAGAAAAGAAGCTGGTGCAGCTTTCAGGCAGTGCTTTCTTTCCGGGAGATATCTCGCCGGACGTTCCAGTTATCTCAGGCGGTACCGTAACCGTATTTAGTGTACAGCGCGATATATTTAAGGGCGAGAAAGCGAGGAATCCTGACGGATCGGTAAACTATACGAGGATTGATTTAGTATGATAAGTGTAAATTCGATTATTAAAATGGATTGGGGACGTATTCATGCTCTCACACAGGCCCAGGTAACAGCTCTTGAGCGTACCGCGGAACACCTTCACGCGGAAGTTGTGCAGGCTCAGGTTGTTCCCCGAATGGATGGACCGCTGCAGGGTGAAAATTTCTTTGCAGATTATTCGTTAAGTATGTCTGGAAAAGTTAGTTTGATTCATAGTACGCCTTATGCAAGACGTCTGTATTTTCATCCCGAGTATAATTTTCATAAAGAACCGTGGGAAGATAATAAAGGCAAACATGATGGAAATCCGAATGCGATGGGAGAATGGTACAAAGACTGGCTGCCAGGAGGAAAAAAAGCGAACGATTGCAAGCAGACATATAAACAATTGTATAAAAGGATTACGGGGGTGTAGTAATGATGGGACTTGCAGATATCCGGGACTGGGTGGGAACACTCGGGATCGGAAACAATTTCTATATTGGGAAATTGGACAATAAGAAAGAAAAATCAGTTGGCGTATACCAGCGTAAACCTTCCGGGAATCCTGATATTGCGATCGGCGGCATGGACAATACCAAAACCGCCACAAAACAGATTTCGATATTGATCCATTGGAATAAGTATGCCAATGAAACAGAAGAGGCAGCACAATCTTTGTATGACAAATTTTTAAACGTAACTGATTTAACTATAACCGGAAAACATGTTGATTACCTCCGTCTGGAAGTACCGGAACCTATAGATGTAGGCACGGATGATAATGGAGTTTATGAGCGTGTGATCTGGCTCGATTTTATTTATGAAAGGTAGGAATAGAAATGGCAGGAAAGACAGGAGTATATCCATGTTATGAAAACCAGTTCCAGGTTGGCGATAAAAAAGATGGTGCTACACCAATTGCCGACATGGAAACGTTCGGCGTAAAATTCGATAATGGTGTAGAGGAATGGAGCCCATTCGATATGGAAGGATGGACAAGAAGGCTGTTAACAGCCAAGAGCGTGACCATCTCTGTGTCCGGGAAAAGAAATGTTGGAGATGCAGGAAATGATTATGTATTCGGCAAGACATTCAAAAATGGAAGGGATGCAGAAGGGTATTTTGCATGGATCTTCCCGGATGGGACGACTGTATCATGGAACGATGCGGTTATTAACGTAACCAATACGGGAGCAGGAAAGGCAACGGAAGTCGGTCCGTTAGAGTTTGACGTGATGAGTAATGGAAAACCGGAAATTACGTTACCATCAGGAGGTGCAGCATAATGGCAAAGAAAGTTGACATTACGGATAAGCTTGCGTTTGACGAGAATCCTAGGTTGGTTATCAAAGGAAAAGAGGTGGAGATCAACGCAGATGCATCCACCGCATTAAAAATCATGGGTATCTTGGGGGAGGAAGATGATGTTCATCCAGGTGATATCGTGAAGATGTATGAACTTATCTTCAATCAGAAGGAAAGAAATATCATCGACAAAATGAAGCTACAGTTTTCGGACTTCCAGACGTTGGTCTTTTCGGCCATCGACCTGATTGCCGGCGAGGAAGAATCGGGAGAGTAGTGACCCGTACTACGATTTGATAGATGATTTTGATTTGATCGTAGCATCTTTCCAAACGCAGTACGGGTTACGATTATCCAGGGTGCTGGGCACCATGAAATGGGATGAATTCAAGTATTTATTGTGTGGCATAGGGCCTGATACTCCGCTCGGCAGGATTGTCTCCATCCGGGCGGAAGATGATCCGGATATCTTGGAGCGTTTCGGACCAGATCAGAAACGGATTCGGAGCGAGTGGCTTAAGAAGCAGGCCAGCGAAATTTCGGAAGAGCAGCTGAATGATTACCTTGACGCAATGAAACAGGCATTTATCAGTTTGGCCGACCGGGGGTGAAATGTATGGCAGATAGTGTTGGCCAGATTGGGCTTGATCTGGTCGTTAATAGGAATCAATTTGAAAAACAGATGTCCGGGATACAGAGTATGGCAAAGAAAGCGGGAATAGCCCTTGCGGCGGCTTTCGGAGTCAAAAAGCTTGTAGATTTCGGAAAACAGTGTGTAGAGCTCGGATCTGATTTGGCTGAGGTGCAGAATGTTGTAGATGTAACATTCCCGAAAATGACAGCACAGGTGGACCGGTTTGCCAAGGACGCTGCAGCAAGCTTCGGGCTGTCAGAGACGATGGCCAAGAAGTTTACTGGAACCTTCGGAGCAATGGCGAAAGCCTTCGGGTTCAACGAGCAGGCAGCCTATGAGATGTCGACAGCCCTGACGGGCTTATCCGGTGATGTGGCCTCCTTCTACAATATCAGCCAGGACGAAGCTTACACTAAGCTGAAATCCGTATTTACTGGTGAAACAGAAACCCTGAAAGATCTAGGGGTGGTAATGACACAAAACGCCCTGGATGCCTACGCAATGGCGAATGGATGGGGAAGAACTACACAAGCCATGACTGAGGCGGAGAAGGTGGCCCTGCGCTATGCATTTGTGCAGGATCAGCTATCGGCAGCGTCCGGGGATTTCATTCGTACGTCTGATAGTTGGGCGAACCAAGTACGTGTACTAAAGTTGCAATTCGACAGCTTAAAGGCAACTTTGGGGCAGGGACTTATCAATATACTTACTCCTGTTCTAAAGGTCATAAACAGCCTTCTGGCGAAGCTGATGACACTTGCATCTGCATTTAAAAGCTTCTCAGAAATGATAACCGGCAATAAATCCCAAGGAGGATCAGGATTTAAAAATACAGCTGGTGAATTAACAGATGCGGCCGGGGCAGCGGACAATATGGCTGATTCTACATCTGCAATTGGCGATGCGGCAGAGTCAGCAGCTAAAAAGCTGAATCTGATGAGTTTTGACAAAATTCAGAAAGTGGAGTCACCGAAAAATGTAAAATCCAGCAGTGTTCCCAATATTGATAGTTCATCCGGCAGTTTTGGAAATTTAGCCGAGGGTGAAACAGAGATCGAAAAGATTGATAAGAAGTTCCAAAAAATGTTTAGCAATATCAAGAACAATGTACAGCCAACCATTGACTCTTTGAAAAGATTATGGAATGAAGGTCTCTCAAAATTAGGCGCGTTTAATAATAAAGCACTAAAAGACTTTTATCATAATGTGCTGGTGCCGATAGGCAGCTGGACTTTCGGAACGGGACTACCACGATTTATAGATGCCTTGAACGGCGGCCTTATGAATATAGATTTCAGCAAAATAAATACGGCACTAAATAATTTATGGAAAGCCATCACCCCATTCGCCATCAATATAGGAGAGGGGTTGCTCTGGTTCTGGGAGAATGTTCTCGTTCCTTTAGGGACATGGACGGCAAATGAAATTGTGCCCCGCTTTCTCAACACGCTAGCGATTGCTATAGAAGCCCTAAACCGTATCTTAGAGGCATTGAAGCCGCTATTTAAATGGTTCTGGGACTCCGTACTACAGCCGATTATGAATTGGTCAGGAGGACTATTTCTGACTATATGGGATGGGATCAATAATGCATTGAAAAAATTCAGTAATTGGTGCGCGGAGCACCCAACAGTTATAGAAAATATTGCTATCATTATTGGATCATTTTTCGCTGCATGGAAAATTGTGGGCTTTGCACAAAAAATAGGCACCTTGATAGGAGCCATTGGATCGTTTATTGTGTCCGGGGGTCTGGCTACAACAGCAGCAACTTTGTTAAGTGGTGCAATCGCATTTATTACTTCTCCGGTCACTATAGCAGTAGCAGCGATTGGAGCCTTAATTGCTGCTGGTATTTTGATATACAAAAATTGGGATACCATCAAAGAAAAAGCAACGCAGATATGGGGGGCTATCCGCGGGTGCATTAAGTCGGTAACTGAAAAAATAAGCGAATTTTTCAAAGTTTTATGGTCAGGAATAAAGAAGACATTCCAATCAGTGGGAGAGTGGTTTACCGGCAAGTTCCAGGCTGCATCTGATGGGATTAAACAAGCATTCTCTACAATAGGAAATTTTTTTGGAGGAGTTTGGGAAGCTGTAAAGAAACCGTTCTCATCTGTGGCGGATTGGTTCAGGACAGAATTTTCAAAAGCTTGGGATGCTGTCAAAAAAGTATTCTCTTCGGGTGGAAAAGTATTTGATGGAATAAAAGATGGAATCCTTAACGGTCTGAAATCAGTGATTAATGCCTTAATAAGCGGAATAAATCGAGTTATAGAGATTCCATTTAACGGGATAAATAGTGCTCTGGGAAAGATACGGAATGTGAGCATATTAGGGAAAAAACCGTTTAATTGGATTCCAACAATAAGTGTTCCACGGATTCCTAAATTGGCACAAGGCGGTTTCGTGAAGGCAAACACTCCACAGTTGGCCATGATTGGGGACAATCGTCATTATGGGGAGATTGTTGCCCCAGAAGACAAAATGCAGGAAATGGTTAATGCTGCCGTTAAGGCGGCATCGGGATCCGGTGTATCAAAAGCAGAGTTACAGTCCCTGATTGACAGTGCAACAATGCGTATTATCTCAGCGCTTGCCAGTATGGGATTTTATATCGACGGAGAGGAATTGGCGAAGGCAGTATTGAAAGCCATTGACAGGCTGGATGGCAGATATAATCCGGTAAAAGTATATTAGGAGGTGGAACATGGCTGCACAGGAAATTTTGCGGGCTGGTGGGATAGTGCTCCCATCTCCTGTATCGTTAACTATAAATGATGAGCTGATTTGGAGTGAGGAAACCGGCCGCACCTTATCAGGGGATATGGTTGGCGAAATTATAGCTGAAAAAAAGAACTTAAGTATAAAGTGGGGAGTTATGACAGAGGAAGACATGCTGCTGATCAAGCGCAACATGGCTTCCAATTTTTTCCCTTTTACGTTCCACGATGATGGAATGGATCTAACGATTACTGCATATCGAGGGACTTTAAGCAAAGAAGTATTAGGAAATATTGGTGATGGGAAGTTCTGGTACCGGAGCGTAACTGTCGACATAATACAGAGGTGATGAGAAATGAGACAAGCGTCTAGCGAATTTAGAAGATTACTGAATGATAAGAACCGGCATCTGCTGTACTGGGCTGAAATAAGTCTGCTTGACGGCACATCACTGAAGCTTACCAGAGATGATCTGATGCAGGGAGACGGATTTAAACTTGATGATGCAACATCAGGAACAGGGAGCTTTGATATTGGATCAGTGATTATCAATAAGCTGACGTTAAAGCTGAATAACGCAGAGGATACATTTAGTTACTACGATTTCAACGCAGCAAAAGTTATTGCTTACGTGGGATTAGAGCTGCCTGACGGATCGGTGGAGAAAGTAAGGATGGGTACCTATACGGTAGATGAATCTAAATCTGTTGGAATTACCATTATCCTGAACTGCTTGGACGATATCAGAAAACTAGATCAACCATATAGTATGAGTCCTTTAAAGTATCCGGCAACGTTAAAGGATATATTGATGGATGCATGTGCTTGCTGTGGTTTGGTACTGCTTACACAAACATTCGATGGTGATAAGTATACAGTTGATTCCCGGCCAGGCGATGAAGCACTTACATTTAGGGAGGTTGTAAAATGGGTGGCACAAATAGTGTGCAAATATGTCCGCTGCGATGCCTTAGGGAGATTGTATTTTGCATGGTATGACGATAGCTGTACAGATTTCATAATTCAAGATGGTGGATATTTTGATAAGGACAGTCCCTATTCCAGTGGCACGGATATAGATGGAGGTACTTTTGATCCTTGGACTAAAGGGGATACGATAGACGGAGGCGTTTTTGACGATATGGACACCTATCATCATCTCTGGCAGTTGGGATCATTAAGTATTGGAACGGATGATATAGAGATCACTGGGGTAAACGTTACTTTAGAAAATGAGGAAGGTGAAGAGAATTCTTATCTATATGGGAAGAAGGGGTATGTATTAAACATTGAAAAGAACGGTCTTATACAGGATGGTCCTCATGCATCAACAGCAGTATCCCTGATTGGGAAGAAGATAGTGGGGATGACGTTCAGGACATTTGAGTCCGGGCATATCTGTGATCCGCTGATTGAAGCAGGGGATACAGCCTATATTACAGACCGAAAACAGAACAGTTACCGGACCTATATAACTAATACAACTTTTAATGCCGGAGCAATGCAGAAAAGTTCTTGTTCGGCAGAGACACCTACAAAGAAAGGATCAACACGGTTTACTGATGCTACAAAAGCGATCATCGAGTCCAAGAAGGCGGCAGCGAAGCAGATAACAGAATACGATAAAGCCGTACAGGTTTTGACGAGCCTTATAACCCAGTCATTCGGTGTGTTCAAGACGGCTGAGAAGCAGGACAATGGATCATTTATTTATTATATGCATGATAAACCAGATTTAAAAGAGTCTAAAACCGTATGGAAAATGACAGCAGATGCATTTGCAGTCAGCAGAGATGGCGGGAAAACCTGGAATGCGGGAATGGATTCCTCTGGTAATGCAGTTGTCAATGTGTTATCTGCAATAGGGATTAATTGTGACTGGATTCATTCTGGAACCCTTACCCTCGGGGGAGTTAATAATGTAAATGGAATCTTGAAAATTTTAGATGAGAATGGGGTACAAGTCGGCAAATGGAGTAAAGATGGGATTGACCTATCAAGTGGTAGTATCTCAGGTGTGTCAGTAAAGCTTGGGGGAATAAACAATAAGTATGGATTACTGGTCATACTGGGAAACACAGGTTCAGAACTTGTTCGTTTGGATAAGAACGGGGTGTATTCAAAAGGAAAATACATCTGTGATGATACAGACGGAAAGAAGAGAGTTGAATTATATGATGGGCAAATATTGTTAACTGATGGATTAGGTCAAGAAGCTGGTCGAGTATTCACGTTTAACAATGGAAGTGATAATGGAATTCAGATTAGAGGTGGAGATACGGATAATTATGTTGCTGTGCTCGATTTGTTGACAGCAGTAACTAGACTCGAAGGTAGAGAAGTACAAATAGGGACCACTCCAGGTGGAACTGGAAATGTATTTTTGACAACCGGAAATGGGTTATTTGAAACCATAAAAGGAAAGTCGACTATAAACAATAAAGAAACAAAATCCGGGAGAGTTGAATTCAGTGATGGAACATATTTGGTCTATGAAAAAGGCAAGCTTGTAGGCGGAAATACGAAAGCAGGTGCGTTCTGATGAGCTGGACAATAGGTAATTATTTTTTGAACTTATCCCAAATGCAGGGAAACGCTCTTGAGGTATACACGTTTTTGACCCCCAGAGGTTGGTCTTTAAATGCTATAAGTGGACTCCTTGGAAATATGCAGAGTGAATCTAATATTAACCCTGGAATCTGGCAAGATTTGTCTTATGGCAATTATTCTGGTGGTTTCGGGTTGGTGCAGTGGACCCCTGCAACTAACTATACAAATTGGGCCGTCGCTAATGGATACGGGATATCTAATCCAGATGGACAGCTTATTTGGATTGATTCCGAAACGGTATCCTTTGGTCAGTGGATTCCAACGGGGGACTATCCTATGTCATGGGGGAGTTTTAAGACCAGTACGGAGTCACCCGAATACTTAGCAAGCGCATTTCTTAAAAATTTTGAGCGCGCAGGAGTTGAAGTCGAATCCGAAAGGCGATCACAGGCACGTTACTGGTTCGACTATCTTAACCAATACGCAGGAGGAGGGCAGAAGATAGAAGATGCAGTTAGATGGGCAATTGGTATCGCGAATGATGATAGCCACGGTTATGACCAGGGGGTCCGGTGGGGGCCTGATTGGGACTGCTCATCCCTGATTATACAAGCATGGGAAAATGCAGGCGTGCCCGTAAAATCATATGGAGCCTCTTATACTGGTAATATGTATGATGCATTTGTTGGATGTGGATTTATGGATGTAACATCCAGCGTAGATATGGGAAGTGGATCAGGGATTCAGCGTGGCGATATATTATTGAATCACGAAAACCATACAGCAATGTCTATTGGAAATGGACAAGTTGTTCAGGCAAGCCAAAATGAGTTTGGCGGGATCTTTGGGGGACAGACAGGAGATCAGACCGGACAGGAAATCTGGGTAACAGGATATTATAATTACCCTTGGGACTGTGTGCTGCGGTATCCCGGAGGCGGATCGGTACCACTAGGGGTATACATAGTCCGATGGATTCCGGCATAGAAAGGAGAATAATATGGCAATACAGAATCGGCGTGGCCCGTTTCAAAAACTGGATACCAGTAAATTACTTCCAGGAGAATGGGCCATTGTTCTGCAAGATGATCCTTGCTGCAAAGACGGAAAAGCAGCTTACCTCTGTTTCAAGGCAGGAGATACGAAACGTATATCAACCTATGAAGATATGGTGGAAAGTATTGAAAATGCAACGGAAGATATACAGGCTGCACTTACAGCAGCTGTTAAGACCGCAACTGATAATGCAAATACAAAAGCGGCTTACGCGAAGACACAAGGGGACTATGCAAAAAATCAGGGAGACTACGCCAAAGAACAGGGTAATTATGCAGGTAAAGAAACTGCGAATATCAGGAATGAGTTTGATGAGATTAAAGGTATTATCCTGGAAACTGAAAGCGGCCAGATTCTTATTCAGGTACATGAACTTCTGGACGGATTATATAGTGCAGCTACAGATGATGACATAGATTCTATTATAGCCGGTACTTACGTTGATGTGGATGAAGAAAACTCAGTGTTTGAGGTTGCAACAAATGAGGATATAGATGCCATTATCGCTGGAACTTACGTCGATGATCCTACCGCTGATCAGACTCCTACAGACGTAGAAATCGATGAAATTATTAGTGGATTGTTTAAACAGTAGATTGGAGGAAAAATGATATGACACCTATTAATAAAGAAACTCTACAAAAATTTGCTGAAAAATTTGCGGTAAAGATAGATGGTCTATTTGCAAGAAAGACGGATATTCCCAAGTCTCTCCCCGCAAATGGTGGGAATGCGGCTACGGTTAACGGACATACTGTGCAGACAGATGTGCCAACTGGGGCAGTATTTACAGATACAAAAACATGGAGTGGAATCACAGGGAAACCATCCACATTTCCACCTGCAGCGCATACACATGGGAATGCGGATATTACGGGACTTGATGCTACTAAGCTTACAGGGACAATAGATAAAGCCAGATTACCCGCAATCTCAGCATCATCGGTACCTTGGAGTGGAGTAACCGGAAAACCAAGTACCTTTCCTGCAGCAGCACATACACATACATCTGCGGAAATAACAGATTTTGAAGAATGCTCTGATGCTGATATAGATGCGATTATAGCAGGCACATTTGTGTAAAGGGAGGTGACGATATAAATGAAAGCAGTATCAGCAAATAAACTAAAAAGATTTTGGGAAAAGGGTGTAATTCCAATAAAAAATTCGCTTGCGAGTAAAGTAAACACATCAGATATTGTTAATAATTTTACCACAACTGTTGCAAACAAGGTTGCAGATGCAAGAGCTATAAAAACTTTAAAGGATCAGCTTGATACGCAAAACTCCACTTTAGCAGAGGTGAATCGCAAGATGTCCCAAGGTGGATCACAGGATGGAGTAGGATATAGTAAGCTACCAGATGGTACCTATATACAATGGGGATTTTTTAATGGTAACGCAACGACAAACAGCATGAAAAATGCCACTGTGCAGATCACCTACCCTACTACCTTTTCAAATACGTCTGCCGTATCTACAGTAGTGACTCCGACCAATGCTAATTTTTTAAATGGCTTTTCAATAGACAACATTGAACTGTCTGGATTTCGAATCATTTTTGCAGGAGCGTTAGCAGGAAATACTGTTTATAACTGCGGATTTCGATGGGTGTCTATTGGCCGTTGGAAATAATTAAATAGAGGTAAATTGTGTCCATTTATCATCGACATTCTTCTGGACTATTAGCTTATTTGTGCTTATATATCTAGACCATACGTCTGGGTTATCAGATCCAGATATAAATCCAATACAAATAACTCTAGTCGATGTTCCAGGGGTCTGTAAGCGAATATATGTATAGTCAACCCAACCGTTATATACAGTACCATCTATTCTTATATCATTGTATGTTCCTGCTCTAACTGAAAAACCGGGAATTGAATTTGTAAGTGTTTGAATATTGCGGTTTAGCTCTGCTAAAGTGGAGTTTTGCAAAACGACCTTTTCGATGCATTCATTTTTAGATATGCTGTAACGGAAAGGAGTGAAGCACATGGATGCGAGAACAGAAATTATAGACAAGGTGATACAGGCATTAGGTGGAGTAGCACAGGAGACAGTGGAGAAAGTAGAAAGAGTACTATACATACAGTTGAAAGAGTATGAGGTTCAAGAACGCTGTACAGAGATGGTTGTACATGATGGTACTAATTTAGGATTGGTGCGGAAATTTATCGCCACGAAGCGACTCGAGGGAAAATCGGAGAAAACGCTGCGCAAGTACCAGCCGGAGCTGGAACATTTGGTAGAGTTTTTGAATAAGAAGCTGTTTGAAGTAGATACATATGATTTACGGCTCTACCTCTCTTTGTACAAGGAAAACAGAGGTGTGAGTAATCGAACACTGGATAACATTCGGAAGACCATATCCAGTTTCTTTTCTTGGTTAAATGACGAAGGACATATTGGAAGGAACCCTTCTCGGGCTTTAAAGCAGATTAAGTATACAAAAGAGGTAAAAAAGCCATTTACATCTGTTGAACGGGAGAAACTGAAAAACGCATGTGAATTCCTACGGGACTTAGCATTATCTGAATTTTTGTATGCGTCAGGACTGCGAGTTTCTGAGGTGGTTTCATTGGACAGAAAAAATATAGATTTCACAACTAGAGAAGCATATGTTGTAGGAAAAGGGAATAAAGAACGAAAATTTTATTTATCAGAGATATCTATGGAATACTTGAAACAGTATTTACAGAGTAGAACGGATCATAATCCAGCACTTTTTGTTGGCATAAAAGCACCTCATAACAGGATTGGAAAAGAAGGAATAGAAACAGCTATGAAACGGTTAGGAAAAAAGGCAGGGGTAGAAAATGTACATCCCCATAGGTTCAGAAGAACTCTGGCAACTGATCTGGTAAGAAAAAGTGTACCGATTCAAGATGTTGCGGACATCTTAGGACATGCAGATTTGCGCACAACACAAATTTATGTATGTATGGATCAGGAAACAGTTAAATATCACTATAATAAAGCTGTAGCATAGAAAGAAAAATCAACAAAGTGAAGCAATTGAAGGCTCGTCATTGGCGGGCCTAAAAGTCGTATACCATTAGAGTACGATAAACTATAATCTTAAGATACGCAAAACTCCACTTTAGCAGAGGTGAGTCGTAATTTGAGTACAGCGAATTATAGTCTTGATACGTTGTTAAAGGATGCCGATGTAAACGGTTCAGCTTTTGAGAGAAACTTCAATAGGATTTCTTTCGAATTTGATAATGGTGTTAATAAGCCAAGCTATTTCGTCATTACTGATACCAGTCGTAGTACTTGGACTGGAATTCCCTCATCTATGCCGAAATCTGGTGTGATTATGGGGTATAGGGAAGTTTACAGGCGATCTTCTGATAATATACTAATTAAAATTACAGAGATGATCCCTGTCCCGGGAAAACAGTATTATTGTTTTTATAATGCAGGATCATGGAGTGCATGGAAGACCATCACACCACAGTAAGTTACCATGTTTGTTACAGCAATGTAAAATCATGCAATATCATAAGATATTGATAATCTGATTTGAAAGTCTTTTGTTATATTTTTGGCTTTTAAAAATCCGCCGCCGTTATATAACGATATATAATCCTTACCAGATGAAATCGCTGCTGACACATTTACCCCAGAAGCAACGCCACTAAGGTAACTGATTGATGCACTATACACAAGGCCTTTTCCTATGACTATTGGTACATTACCTGATCCGGTACCTTTGATTCGCAGTTCGAGATCTCCGGTGCCTAACGTCCCGATGTTATTCATGCTGATCCATATGTCCATGAAAACGCGAGCTCCTATCGTCTTTCTTGTGGCCACGCGCGTAGTGTAACCTCCGGCATACTTTTCTGTGCTACCGTCAACAGCAAACACAATGGGGACAAAATCCACTAACATTCCAAATTTGCGATTCACCTCTGCTAAAGTGGAGTTTAATTAACGAAATCATTAATGTTTACTATAAAATATAGCCACATAGGTATTTCTTAAAATACATTTTATAAATAGAAGGAGGTAATCAAATATGGAAATCAGAGCGAGACCGCATTAAGCGGTCTTTTACAGTGAAGGTAGGAAATAGCTAATGATGTATCGATACAAAGATAGCAGAAAGGAATTACGATGGAAAAATTAATGTTAAATGATAAAACAGAAATTATTATTAGACCAGGGGCAAGTATCAGTAATATCATTGTAGAAGTAGCGGATTTTACGGCTCTTGGCATAGTAGCTGCAGCAGTTACGGCTTCAGGAAATTTGGATACTGTAAAATTCCAAACAGAGGGAATAGTTACAGGAGAGTATACTAATATGAAATTGGAGGCTCCATTATTTCGCAATGTGGATCTCCAGAATGGAAAAGTGATGGCAACTTTTTCAATACGACAAAAAACAGAAATGGAACTAGCCATCGAGGAGTTACGCTCTGGACAGACGTTACAGGATGGAGCAATTGCGGATCTTGGGGAAACAGTAAGTGGATTAATAGAAGGGGGTGAAGTATAATGGTGAAATTCTATGTTGCTAAAATTGAAGATGAAGAGATAAATGTCAATACAGGTGTTCCATGGAAAGTAGAGGACGTGCCGAAACATTGGAGATCAAGAGTAGAGGCAGAACTTAAAAAAGAGAGTGAGGAAAATGAAGCGAATGGACAAGTATAATGTAGTAAAAGCCGTATTATCAGGCAGCGTGGCAGCTATATCCTCCAGACTGGGAATTTTGGGGCCAATGCTCCTGGCATTGACCGGAGTAATGGTCGTGGATTATTTTACCGGGATGCTGGCCAGTAAAAAGGAAAATAATATCTCCAGTAAGAAAGGGATATGGGGAATTATTAAGAAGGTGCTCTATGTCGTAGTGGTTGGTGTTGGAATGTTAATGGACTGGCTGATCTTGACCACAGCAGACAGCATGGGAGTACATATCCCTCTGGCAACATTTTTTGGAGTTCTGGTGGCTGTTTGGTTAATTATAAATGAATTAATTTCAATACTGGAAAATCTGACAAGATTAGGGACACCAATGCCGGGATTTTTGCTGACGATCGTGCAGCACTTTAAAGTAGTCGTGGAATCCAAAGGGGATGAGTTAGCAGATATAGACCATAAATCAAGGGACGAGTAACATCGTCCTCTTTTTGCGCCGGCGCAATGCCGGTAGAAAGGAGCAACAAAATTGAAGAAAAAAGAAGTGGCAATTGATCTGTTTCGACATCTGATCGAACATGACTGGCATGGATATAGTCAGGTCTCAAGGTGGGGAGATGGAGAAGGGACCTGTCCCGTAACTATTAATGGTAAGACCTACTACTTGGAACAAGGAGATAGAGATTGCAGCTCTGCGATTATATCTGTGTTCGAGGCCGCAGGGATTTCCTGTGGTGGTGCTACATATACCGGGAACATGCGCGCCTGCATGACTGGCACAGGGAATTTTCGGTGGCACCCGATGTCCTCTGGATATGTCGCAAAGCCAGGGGATGTATACCTTAACGAGGCGTGCCACACCGCTATGTGCACATCGGCCACGCCGGATCTGCTGGGCGAGTTCTCAATTTCAGAATCTGGTGGGATTGACGGGGTAGAAGGAGATCAGACGGGCTGGGAGTCTCATGAGTGCGGATACTATAATTACCCCTGGGATGGAATTCTGGAATGCATAAACAGCGAAGAGGACAGTACAACAAGTAATACAACTAATAACACAAAAAATAAGGGAGAAATTACTATGGTATGCTTTTTTAGAATTACAGACAAGGACAAAAATAAGGTATATTATTTCGATGGAAAGGACGTGCATCCTCTGAACCACAGGGATGAGCGGAAGGTCTTGAACGACATCTACAAGGCGAATAACGGAAAGGACATGCCAGAGTTTTTCTGGACAACTAAGGCCCCGTGGTATACGCGTCTCAAACAGGCAATTGCCAGAGTAGAGAAATAGAATAATAAATTGGCCCGGGTCCATCCTGATCCGGGCATAAATGTGGTGGGAAAGGAACTAAAAATGGTTGAGGAGTTTAGTCCCTTCTCATATAATATAACAATCTTTTTGTCAAAAAGTTACGCGTTTTTTATAAGAGTAACAAAATGATATTCTGTGAATTGACTAAAATCAAATCTGAAAAAGAGGGGGTAATGCTTCTAAATCAGAGGGCTGAGAGCCCATCAAATCTGACTAAATTCTGACTAAAAGTTTCCAGAATTTCTTGGTTTTTATGAGTATTTCTGAGTGATTTTCGAAAGTATGTTCGAGATAATGAATATACAAAAAAATGCCGCAACCCCTTGAAAACACTGGGATTGCGGCACTTTATTCATCAAGCTGGAAATCGGACTTGAACCGACGACCCCTTCATTACGAGTGAAGTGCTCTACCGACTGAGCTATTCCAGCTTATAGTCCGTCAGACGAACCTTTGTTATTATATCTCTTTTAGGATAAAATTTCAAGAGTTTTTTGCTTTATTTTTTCGCTTAAAGGAAACCATTTAAAGGAGACCGTTTGAAGGAATCGTTAAAAGGAAATTTAAAGAAAATAAAAGGATACCAGAACCATTTCATAGAACTGACAACGGATGGTTTCCAGGTATCCTTTTTGAGACTTCTTTATTTTTGTTCAGCTTGAAATCCTGCCGTTTTTGTTTTATTCTCCGCCAGGACCATCGCGTCTTGGAACTTCATCAGGGATGACATTTGTTGCATTTGTTTCCATTGACTGAGGGACTTCCTCGGTCTGCTTCTGCTCATGAGGGTCTATTGTGCGGGCAGGATTTGTTCTGCCAGGCATGTTTGTGTAATCTTCCATCTCTTGCTCTCCTTTAAGTGTCAAAATTATCTCACTGCTATTATCTGTAAAATATATTGAAAATATACGCAAGGGACATGCAGTGAGGGATGACTTTTGTATATATCTCTTATTCTGCTGCCGGCAGGCATTTAGGAGAAGAAAGATTTACGAAGAAAGATTTGCCGGAAAATCTTGACATCGATTTATTATGTGCTAAAATAGTTCATTATAGAACTGTTCTTAAAAAAACTAATATTGTATACTGCAGGATCAGAAGCAATTCGATGATGTGGCAAAACAATGAAACAGGATATTTTCCTAAAAAAGAGAAAGCAGGAATCAAAAATGTTAACAACAAGTGAGTTTTTATCAATCACCAACCAATTCCAAAAAGCCTATGGCGGCAGGATGAATCAGATCGCTTTGGATCACAATATGACGAAAGTAGAGATCGATGTTCTGTTGTTCCTTTATAACAATCCGCAGTACAACACGGCAAAGGAGATCGTGGAGTTCAGGCATATCGCAAAATCATATGTTTCTAAGGCGGTTGATCTGCTTGTAAAACGAGGCTGTCTTGGAATAAAGGAGGATGCGTCAGACCGCCGGGTCAGCCGCCTTATCATACAGGTAGAGGCAGAGGATATCGTGAGGCAGGCTAAGAAGGAGCAGGAAGCAGTCATGAAGCTTTTGTTTCGGGGGATTACAGAGGAGGAATTAAATGCATTTGAGAACGTTATGCGTAAAATGGCAGAAAATATAAAACCAGAGAAACGAGGAGGCAATTAATATGACCGCAAAAATATTGGTATGTCTGGCAGCAGGAATGGGGGCCGGAATCGGGACGGGCCTTGCAGGATTATCTGCGGCGGCAGTTATTTCACCGATGCTGATCACATTTTTAGGTTTTGATGCATATGAGGCGGTGGGGATCGCATTGGCCTCGGATGTGCTCGCATCCGCCATTTCAGCCTATACATACGGAAAACATAAGAATCTGGATATCAAAAACGGACTTGTCATGCTGTTCACGGTTCTGGTGTTTACCATGGCAGGAAGTTACATTGCGTCTCTCCTCCCGAATACGACAATGGGCGGATTTTCCGTTTTTATGACCCTGCTCTTAGGAATTAAGTTTATTGTAAGACCAGTCATGACAACGAAAGAAAAATTGGAAGAAAAGGATAAGAAAACGAAGATCATACAATCGATCCTGTGCGGCATCGTCATTGGATTTATCTGCGGCTTTATCGGAGCCGGCGGCGGAATGATGATGCTCCTCATGCTGACGAGCATATTGGGGTATGAGTTAAAGACTGCGGTGGGGACAAGCGTGTTTATCATGTCTTTTACGGCATTTACCGGGGCTGTATCCCATTTTTCTATCAGCGGCAGCCTGCCGGATATCCCGGCATTGATCCTGTGTATCCTGTTCACTCTGATCGGAGCAAGAGTGGCGGCCAGATTTGCAAATAAAGCCCCGGCAAAAACTTTAAACAGAGCAACAGGTGTTGTATTATCTGTTTTAGGAATCGCTATGGTTGCGGTGAAGTACTTATAAGGGAATTCCTGGTATTTAGAAGAGGAAAGGCACAGAGGAAATCATTCTTCTGTGCCTGCTTTTATTCCGATACTCATTTTATCAATCTCAGGAAAATAAGCGAAAAACCTGTTCTACACTGTCGATCATATTCTGTCGTGCCCTTTCCGGCTTCATTGCTTCTTCCAGCGTGATGATCCCGCGAACGATAGGGAAAAATGCATCGATCCCGGCTTCATTACAGGCCTTTGCGTCTTTTGTCACACCGCCGGCAAATGCAAGGACCCTTGCTCCATATTTTTTTGCCAGCTTAGCAACTCCCACAGGGGCCTTTCCCATCGCAGTCTGATGGTCCAGACGGCCTTCCCCGGTAACAACGATATCAGCATTTTTTAATTCCTTCTCCAATTCTACAGCATTTAAGATCAGGTCTATGCCCGGGGTCAGTTCTGCACCCAGATAACTAAGGAAAGCAAACCCAAGTCCTCCGGCGGCTCCGGCACCATCTGTGTTTGCAAAATGATTTCCCAGAGCATTAGACGTCACCTCTGCAAAATGAGCCATATCTGCATCGAGCCGAGCCTTGAGATCCTCAGTTACGCCTTTTTGCGGTCCATAGATATAAGTAGCGCCGTTTTCTCCGCAGAGTGGATTGGTCACGTCGCAGGCAACCTGAAAATGGCACTCAGACAGCTTGGAAGAAATCCCCTGACAGCCGATGGCCGCCACTTTACCAAGTGCCTGCGCACCTTGTCCCACATCATGACCTTCTGCATCCTTAAAAGTGTATCCCAATGCCTGAAGCATTCCGATGCCGCCGTCATTGGTTGCACTTCCGCCGATGCCGATGATAAAATTGCGGCATCCTTTATTTACAGCATCCAGGATCATTTCACCGACACCGAAGGTAGTGGCAGCCAGAGGATCTTTTTCTTCAGTTGAAACAAGGATGATCCCGGCAGCAGAGGCCATTTCCAGGATCGCAGTCTTGGATTCCTTTAAATATCCATAATATGCCTGGACCGGTTTGCCGAGCGGCCCGGTCACTGTGATGTCAATGCGTTCTCCGCCCATTCCCTCGATCAGTGCGTCGGTAGTCCCTTCTCCGCCGTCTGCAAGCGGTTTCACGGTGACGTCAGCATCAGGATGCGCCAGGAGTACCCCTTCTTTGACTGCGAGCCCCGCCTCCATAGAGCTTAAGCTTCCCTTTAAAGAATCGATTGCAACTACAACTTTCATTTCTAATCCCTCCATGATGAACATTTTGTATGCTCAAATCCAATGTTACATTTCTGAATCTAAGTATAGCACGTCATAAAAAGATGTATATGTTATATAAGATGAAAAAAAATAGAATAAAGACTTAAAATTAGTATGTGTACCAAATAAGTTCCTTGCATTTACTTTCATCTCAGTTTCCTAAGTCATGCAGATCACTGATTTCTGCAGAGAAGAGCAAATTGTAATGAAAAGGCATCTTGAAAAATCCGCGGGTTCAGCCCGGTTTTCACAGCTATGCGGTCCAGCTGGTATTGTAGCGTATTTTTGTGGATAAAGAGTGCATCGGATGTATCCTTGAGGGATAAGTTATTGATAAAATAGGTGTTTAGAACATGCAGCTCTTTCTCAGTAAGCGGATTCAGCATATGTTCAGAATACAGCCTTTGAATATGCACAGGAAGGCTTTCCAGGACAAATTCAATCGAGATATCTTCGATATTGCAGAAAACTGTATTTAGCTGCCGGGCATGCCGCCTGGCGATCTGAGCACTTTGATAGGACTGGCTCAGCTGAAAGAGCGGTACGAAAGGACCCATCCCGGCATAAAGCCGGTCTTTATAGTTCGCAGCGAACTCTTTGGCCGAAAAACGGGAAAAAAGCTCCCGGTCCAGAATGGCGACCCATTCATTGGGATACAGATAGAGAGACAGCGGACAGCCCAGGCCGGAAAAATAAAAACGCAGAGATGGTTCCAGTGTGGTATCCTGCAGTTTAATAGACAGGGCAGTGTATTCTTTGGATGGATCGATCTGGTATTTATCGAGCAGTGTTTCCAGCTGCTTCTGGTTCTGGATATTGTCATAGATCAATGAGGTGACCAGATAGTGCAGAGACCTGTTTTCAGAGAGAAGCTCTTCGTTTAGCTGCTGCTCCTTTAAAAACACTTCCGTTATCTTAGTGATCAGAAATCCGAATTGTTCCAGTTCCTTAGGATTCCCTGTAATTCCGATTGCAGCGATAGGGTGCCCCTCCAGAAAAATAGGATAATTGATTCCGCTCTGTGCACCCTGGAAAATGTGTTTTTCGTCTACGAATATGGGAGTTCCACTTTTTACAGCCTGGCATCCGGCCTCATGGAAGGTTCCGATCCGTTTTGTGTTGGTGCTTCCGATGATGATACCAGAAGCGTTGATAAGATTGATATCATTTCCTACGACCTCATAAACAGCATTCACGATCTGTGCAGCGAGTTGTTTGGAAAGTTCCATTTTTTTGTACCTCCATAACAAATATATGTTTATTATAACAAGAAAAAAAGCTTATGACACATAAAATTTAAAAGAATAATCAAAGGTTGTGAATTGAGATAGCAGACGTTATAATAAAACAGATACATGAAAAATAAAAAATCAGGAGGATGCCGATGACGGAAGAGAGACATTACGAGGAGAATCAGAAAATAGAGTATAAGCCAAAGGATAAGATAAATGATACAACAGCAGGAGATGACATGAGGATTCCGCAAAATGGACTGCAGCAGCAAAAACAGCCGACGGAAAGTGAGGATGATCCGGTAAAAAGAGGAAAAAAGTTTTTCTCTAAAGTGGGATTTGTGTTCTTGGGAGGTTCCCTTGCCATCGCGCTTGTGCAGGGAGTTGCAATGCTTGCTGTGAACCGCTTCTTTCCGCAGTGGATGGAGAGCAGTACGGGGACCCTGGTGGTGACGATGCTGATCATGTATCTTTTGGCTTTGCCTCTTATGATGTGTATCGTCAAGATCATCCATGTGAGGGCACCGCTTGAACAGCACCGCATGACCATCGGTCAATGGATTCTGGCGGCCCTTATGTGCTATGGAATCACCTATGCGTCAAATCTGGTGGGAACGGCGCTGACATTTCTCATCGGCCTGCTGAAGGGTTCGGCAGTAGATAATGTATTGCTGTCTGTGATATCAGGGACCAATCTGTGGGTGGTATTCCTGTTCACTGTACTTTGTGCCCCTGTCTATGAAGAATATATCTTCCGCAAGCTGCTTGTGGACCGGGTGGCAGTGTATGGTGAAGGGGTGGCTGTGATGCTGTCAGGGCTGCTTTTCGGATTGTTTCATGGGAATTTAAGTCAGTTTTCCTATGCATTCTGTCTCGGTGTTTTCTTCGGCTTTATCTATGTAAAGACAGGCCGGGTCAGATATACAATCGCATTGCATATGATGGTGAACTTTGTAGGAAGTGTGCTGCCCCTTTTGATCATGAAAATATCGCGTTATGACGAGTTTATGGAAGCGCTGACATTATTTCAGACGGATATGGCGAAAGGAATGGCGCAGCTTGAAAGTGTTATGCCGGGACTATTCTTATTTGCCGGATATGCACTGGCTATATTTGGAACAGCTATTGCGGGAATGGTACTGCTGATCATCAACTATAAGAAATTCAGGCTGATGCCTGGTCAGAGGGTGATTCCGAAAGGGAAAAGATTCTCGGTCGTGGTCGTAAATGCGGGAATGATCTTGTTCTGTGTATTTTGGATCGCACAGATCGTCATACAGTTGGTTGGATAGATAGAGATAGGAAAGAGCATCCTGTGTGATTTCCGGAAGTGGGAAAGATATACAGGATGCTCTTTTTTCAGGATATAAGTGGACAACATGGTTTAACTAATCGGTTTGTAGCCCTGGTCTTTCAGCCATTTTTCTGCAGATGCATAGTCGGTTACGATATCTTGGAATCCACCTATATCACTATTAATTCCAAGCTTACTAATTTGAGTTTTGTCATTAGGGGCTTCATAAACACGCCCATCCAAATAAACGAGATTAGCCAGCCACTGACCGTGATCTGTGGATGAATAATTAGCAAATAAAATAACGGGATTTTCATTTGTTTTTTTAAAGCCGCCCAGATAATAAGGATGCCAGTATAATTCTTTGTCTTTAAAATTAGAGCCTTGTTTCTCTGAGTCAGAAACTTTTAACAATCCATCTTTCTGTATGGCATTTTCAATTAAACGTTTTCTGTCTAAAGAACCAGGTGGATTTGTTTGACCTTTCAAGTCAGAGATGTAATCGGCAGCATCTTTTATATAATTATTGATCTTAGTAAGCGTTGGATCCCCTTCTTCAATATACACCTGTGGTTTATGATTTATATCAAATATCACATGTAGTCCATTTTTAGCCAGATATTCAAATGACAATACTTCTGCCGTATCTTCTTCAAATTCAATATCAGTTTCGAAGGAACCACCTGCATCCGCCTCTTTTAAAATGGCCGGACGTTTATCGTTCAAGGCAATTGAAGTGAGGACCTCCTCCGCAGCAAGGTCTGCGGCAACTCTCTGGGTTGCCTGGACGACTTCTTTACATTCGGAGATGGCGGCAGCTTTTTTCGCCTTGGATACATATTTTAACAATGATGGAACGAGTACTGCGGCAAGAATCAAGATTATAACGATCACGACGATTAACTCAACTAAAGTAAACCCACCTTTTTTCCTATTCATGACTGCCTCCCGATTATCTGACGTACTGGAACTTTTGGAACAGTATAGCACTAAAAATAGAAAATTACAATGTGATTTCCGAGACCCTATAGAAATTTCCTCCTTCTGAGGGGAGTGATAAAAGAACGTTTCGCTATTGTACCATACCCTGAATTGTAATATAATGAAAAAATAATAAATCAGACAGTTCATACAATAGTGAGTTTTGTCTGATAACAAGATTATTACGGTTCATTTATAATGATCTTGGGATGGAGATAAAGGCAGTAAAGGAGACGAAAACAAGTATGAAGAAAATAGGATTTATAGGCGTTGGGATCATGGGAAAATCCATGGTGCGGAATTTGATGAAAGCAGGCTTTGAACTGCATATTTACGCCAGAAACCGTGCCAAGGTGGAGGATGTGATCACAGAGGGGGCCATCTTCCATGACAGCATCAAAAGCTGTGTGGCAGGATGTGAAGCTGTCATTACAATTGTAGGATTTCCGAAAGACGTAGAAGAGGTATATTTTGACGCAGGAAATATTATGGACAGTGCAGAAAAAGGCGCATATTTGATCGATATGACGACCACAAGCCCACAGATCGCAGAGAAGATCTATGCAGAAGGGAAAAAGGCCGGATTCCACGTCTTGGATGCTCCAGTGACAGGAGGCGATACGGGGGCAAAAGCCGGAACGCTGTCTATCCTGGTCGGAGGGGATCAGGAAGATTATGAGGCATGTCTGCCGTTATTTGAAGCAATGGGAACGAATATCAATTATCAAGGCAAGGCAGGCTGCGGACAGCACTGTAAGATGGCGAATCAGATCATGATAGCGGGAACACTGTCAGGTGTATGTGAAGCCCTTACATATGCCAAAGCGAAGGGGCTTGACCTGGAGACTGTTTTGAAATCTGTTTCCACCGGGGCAGCAGGAAGCAAACAGCTGGATACCTTTGGACCAAAAATCTTAGCCGGAGATTACGCGCCTGGATTTTTCATGAAACATTTCATAAAAGATATGAAGCTGGCATTGATCGAGGCAAATATGAGTGAACTGGACCTTGGCGTGTTAAGTCAGGTGCTCGCAAATTATGAGGAGCTGGAAGCTGAGGGGTATGGGGACCTGGGAACACAGGCTTTGATGAAATACTATGAGGATTAGAGGATTATGAAGCTGACGATTTTAGGAACGGGAAATGCAAGTGTAACAGAATATTATAACACCTGCTTCGCGTTATCGGATGGAAACAGACACTTTCTGGTAGATGCCGGCGGTGGAAATCAGATACTGGGGAACCTGAAAAAGGCAGGGATTCCATTAGAAGACATTCATGATATCTTTATTACTCATGAACATATTGACCATCTATTCGGATTGATCTGGCTGGTACGGATCATCGGGCAGAAGATGAATCAGGGTAAATACGAAGGAGATCTGCGGGTTTACTGCCACAGTGGACTGATACCTACGATTGAGACGATCGCGGAGCTGACCATCCAGAAAAAGGTGACAAAACATATCGGGGAACGGATCTTTCTGATCCCCCTGGAAAGCGGTGAACAGAAAAAAATTATAGACTGCGACGTAACCTTCTTTGATATCGGATCGACAAAAGCAAGACAGTTTGGCTTCTCTCTTGTCACTCCTGACGGAAAGAAATTATCCTGCTGCGGTGATGAGCCTTATAATGTTTGTGAGGAAGCTTATGTAAAGGGCAGTGATTGGCTGATGCATGAGGCATTCTGCCTGTATCAGGAGGCAGAAAAGTTCCAGCCATACGAAAAACATCACAGTACGGTGAAGGAAGCCTGTCAGCTTGCAGAAGAGTTGAAAATACCGAATTTAATCCTCTATCATACGGAGGATTCCCATTTTGGAGAGCGGAAAGAACTCTATACAGCGGAAGGGCAGCAGTATTATCACGGGAACTTGTACGTCCCAGATGATATGGAAACGTTTCGGTTTTAAAATAAAATTTATAAATGTACAAAAATGGGGAAAATTGCGAAATAAAATCACATAAAAATCAACAAAACCCCTGGCGGATATTGACAAATTATGACATAGGGGAGTAGAATTTAAATAACATTGAGAGCATATGTTATTACTATGAAACGATTTACTTTAAATCAATGTAAGAGTTAGGTGCAAGAGGAATAAAATTCACGTTTGAGAGGAGATCCCCTATGTTAAAAAAGATGAGAAAAAGGGCTCAGAATAAGAAAGGTTTTACCCTGGTTGAGCTGATTGTTGTAATTGTAATTATACTGATCCTTGCAGCAGTTCTGGTACCGAGTATGTTGAAGTACGTGGAGAAAGCGAATAAGGCTAATTGTAAGTCAGATGCAGCGACCTTATTATCACAGTTACAGGCTGATTATGCATCAAGTCAAGTGAGTGATGTGACAGGTGAGGATGCAACGGCAGATGGCAAGTTTACGATTGGAAATGTAGAGATAGCACCGGATACAACAGGAACAGCAACTCCTAACAAAGATAATGGAGTATATTCACTAACAGACGGTGAAATTTCGAGATTTGCCTACAATAATGGAAAGTATACGGCAGTCTGGGTTAAGGGAACAGCAGGAGGAACTGGCGGTTGGACAGTAACTAAGAGTGGAGCAACAAACAACGGCTAACATCAACCAGAAGGGAGGTTCATAATCAACCATGTCACAAAATTATGAATCTCTCACCTATAAAAACAAGTTTTTAAGGGCCTGCAAAGCAGCCCTGATTATCCTTTTAATCTGTCTAGTGGTTCTTGCACCGGCCCTGTGGATTTGGGATCAGTCGATCCAGGAGAGGCAGACTCTCCGGGAAGCTAAGAATGTAGTAATGAATATGAATCTTCTCAGCCTGGAAGCTTATGGGCTGGGCACATCGATCGTAGATAGAACCCGCTCAAGCGGGATGTCGAAGGAAGCGGAAGAGGATGTGGTCAGTTTTTCGGGAGCAGAGGGGAAGATACATCTGGTATCCTGGAATACCGGGAAGAACTGTGTAGATACCATGAGTTATCAGAAGGGAAGATTTCTGGTGCAGTATCAGTATGATATAGATAATGATACTGATACATGGGAAGTCTACTGGAAGATTCATCAATATTGAGTTGGATGAAAGGTGGGAATTTATTCGGTTGCAGCCGGGTGAATTCCCCTTTTTATGAAAGGGAAAAAGTGGGATTTTTTCTTTTCATAAAAGGACGGATTGTAATATATGATGTTATCAGGAGAATAAGCACGTAAAGCTTTCAGGGGATCTTACCAATACATAAGGATTTTGAACCAATATCATGAGACAGTCAGAAGAGATGGAGAGGTTATATGGAATTAATGATATGTGAGGCAGTACTAGGTCTTCTGGCCTTTTGGCTTGGAGCCTGTGTGTTTTCGTTTTTAAATGTAGTTGCCTACCGGGTGCCCAAGGGGATGTCCTTTGTTAAGGGACACTCCATCTGTCCGAATTGTGGACAGGTATTGAAGGGACGAGATCTGGTTCCGGTATTCAGTTACCTGTTTCTCCGTGGAAAATGCCGATACTGTGGTGAGAAGATTGGAATCAGGGATACGCTGACCGAGATATTCGGAGGTGCCGCGGCAGTCTTTTGTATGGTCCATTACGGATATGATGGGGGAGCGTATGCGAAAGCAGTGTTGATCTTCCTATTTGTCGGGATCCTGATGGTGGTCACTTTGATGGACATTGATACGATGGAGATCGCAGATGGGTGTTCCCTTGCAATTGTTGTACTGGCAGTACTGGGAATGTTTCTGGTGAGGGAGATTACACTCCCCCAGCGTTTCGTCGGGATGATATGCGTCAGCGTGCCGATGCTGCTTCTGGCAGTTTTGATCCCCGGGGCGTTTGGCGGCGGTGATATCAAGCTGATGGCAGCAGGAGGGCTGTTCCTTGGCTGGAAGACCATCCTGATCTCTATGGTATTCGGGATCCTGTTTGGCGGAGGGTATGGGATCTATCTGCTGGCTTCAAAGAAAAAGGGGCGGAAGGACCAGTTTGCATTTGGACCGTTTCTCTGCATGGGGATGGTAGCAGGTCTTTTGTGGGGCGATCAGGTGATCGCGTGGTATTTTGGAATGTTGTTTTAACGAGGTGGGCATGGTACACAGACAAGGGAGGTACGCCTGATGGCACAGTATAAGTATAAGGCGCAGACGATGGAAGGCAAGAAGATTTCGGGGATGATGAATGCAGGAAGTGAGGTCGAGTTACAGCTGCGGCTTCATGAGCAGGATGCCTTTCTTTTGAATGCCAGGGAAGTAAAGACGCAGAAAAACAGAAAACAGTTTAAGGCAAAGGTACTTTCTGATTTTTCCAGACAGCTTTCTACATTGGTCGGGGCAGGGGTGACTCTGGTGAGGGCGCTTAGCATCATTTCCAACGGAGAGTCGATCAAGCCTGCAGAACGGGCGGTCTATGAGGATATGATCCGGCAGATTCGGCAGGGGATTTCACTTTCGGACACAATGGAATCCCAGAACGGGGCATTTCCGCCATTGATGATCTATATGTACCGCTCCGCTGAGAGCAGCGGTAATCTGGAAAAGGTATCTCTGCAGATGGCGTTGATGTATGAGAAGGAGCATAAGTTAAACGGAAAGATCTCCAGCTCCCTTGTCTATCCTAAGATATTAGGATTCATGGTCATTGCAGTTATTCTGATCTTAACAAAGTTTGTCCTGCCGAATTTTCAGGAATTATTCGATACGATGGACTCTCTGCCGCTGCCGACCAAGATCTTATATGGAGTCAGCAATTTTATGGAGGATTACTGGTTTATTGCGATCGCAGCCCTGATCGGCCTGTGGCTGGGGTGGAAGGCACTTCTTAGATCACCGGGATTTAGGCGGAAGTGGCACAGGGTTCTTTTACATATCCCGGTGTTTGGAAAGCTGCAGAAGGTCATCTGCACGTCGCGTTTTGCAAGGACATTGAGTTCTCTTTATTCTGCGGGGATCCCGATCGTATCGGCCCTGCAGATCGCAAGGAATACGGTGGGAAATGATTATATCGATGCACAGTTCGAAGAGGTGATCCCGTTTGTAAGGGCAGGGAATAACTTAAGTGACGGCCTGGATATGGTGGACGGGTTTGTAAAGAAGCTCTCAGACTCGATCCGGGTAGGCGAGGAGACCGGAAGTCTGGATTCCATGCTGTTGTCGATTGCAGATTCTATGGAATTTGATGCAGATATCGCCATCAATAAGATGGTGTCATATGTGGAACCGGTTATGCTGATCATCATGGGGATCATCGTTGCGTTTGTCATGGTAGCTGTATTCAGTGCAATGTACGGATCTTATGACAGTATTGCAGGCATGGAATAGGAGGGCTTTTGGATGGTAGTAGTATATTTATCAAATCGGTATATCCGTGTGGTGGAGGGTGAGGCCTCCGGCGGCAGGATTCATGCAAAGGCGCTTTACTACACGGTGGATACCAGAGGATGCATTTTAAACGGAACGATCACGGATGTGGATGGTTTTCGGGAGATCATAAAGAACCTGTGGGAGACGAACAGCCTCCCCAGGAAGGGGATAAGTCTAGTCATAGACAGCAGCCAGTTCACCACAAAGGTGGTGGATGCACCCCTTGTGAAGCAAAAACAGATGATGGATTATATCAGCCGTGAATTTACGGATGTGGAGAGAATCTCCAATCCGGTTTACGGCTATTTCCCGTTATCCGGGGCAGGCGGTAAAAAGGAAAAAGTAAAAAGAATCTTTTCTGTTGTTGCACCCCGTGAGTTTATCCGTGAGTATCAGGAGATCTTCCTGGGGCTTGGAATCACCATCGGCAGTATTGAGAGTGTGATAGGAGTGGCACTGCGTCTGGCAGAGACCCTTCCCCAGTTAGGAGGCTCCACCTGCATTGTACAGTTTGCGGATGATATGACGTTGATGAATCTGCTTTTTGTGGATGGCCAGTATCGGTATTCCAACAGGAACCGCATGTTCTCAGAGAAGGGGACACCAGAGTTTGCAGCAGAGGCGGCGCGCACAGTCAGCAACCTGATCCAGTTTGCAAAGGCGCAGGAACTCTCAGCCAAGATCCCTAAGGTTTATATAGCAGGATTGACACAGGATGAGTTCCAGGTTTATCAGGACAGCATCTATCAGATCAATGACCAGATGGAGGCCGGGGAGCTGGACTTGGGACAGACGGTACAGATCGAGAAGGGAGCCGGGGGTCAGTCGGTAACGAATTTTGCACTGGCGATCGGCGGACTGCTTAGGGCAGATGTGAAGACCTCTATGATGGCTCAGGTACAAAAAGATCCCATCAAGGAAAAGGAGAGAAAGCAGCGCAGAAAAGTCCTGATTCCTCTCGGAGTCTTTGCAGCGGTTCTGTTAGCGGTGACAGCAGCAATGGGAATCAGAGTGTTTCTTTATTCCAAACAGCTTTCAGAGCTTGAGGACTACAACCAGAGGGAGGATATCGTGGCAGCCTGCGAGGAGTATGACGCATTGAATGCAGAGCTTTCCTCATCAGCTGCGCTGGGGAAGAGCATGGGCAGCTTAAAGACGAGCCTGCTTGGCTATCCTAGGGTAGACAGTAAGACGGAACAGGTCGTCGCAGCCTGCGCCTCCGGCCTTGTTTCGGCCCAGATCAGCAGCTACAATGCAGAAAGTGGCATGATGAGCTTCAATGCAGAGGCGGAAAATGTTGAGCAGATCAACCAGTTCATCAAGCTTTTGAACCAGCAGGAAATCTTTTCCGATGTGGATTACACAGGCTATTCCCAGGGATCAGATAATAAATGGAGCGTGAATGTGAATTGCATCATGGCAGGAAGACAGGAGGAAAGCGATGACACTGAAGCTAACAGAGAGGGATAAAAAGTTATTGATCGTGCTTGCAGTAGTCGTTCTGATCGTCGGTATCGGTGCAGGCGTCCTGCTTCCTATGATGGAGAAGGGGCAGAGCTTAAAGGAAGAAGTCACAGATGCTAAGATCGAACAGCAGGAACGCAGCCAAAAAGTGAAAAGCCTTCCCGTCCTCCAGGAAAAGGAGGAGAAGGTCCTTATAGAGATCGGAAAGGCACAGAAGGATTTTTATCCTGTCATGCAGAGTATGGAAATCGATAAAATGCTGACAGGGCTGGCTCTTTCAAAGGGACTGACGGTGAAAGATCTGGATATCAAGATGCCGGTTTCAGGTGAGTATACAAAGCTAAAGGATTATACAGGCCCTATGCCGGAGGGAGAGAATGAAGATGAGGGAGTCACCTATAACGGGATCTATACAGCTGCGGTGATGATGACGCTTTTTGGCGGCAGGGATTCCATCCAGTCCATGATGGATGAATGCGCGGCAAAGGAGCCGGGCATGAGGATCACGGATTTTACATGGCAGTCCGCAAAGGAGTCATCCTCCTGGACGCTTGGCATGACACTGGAGATCTATATGTGTGAGGACACACAGCAGTATATCTTAGAGCAGAGGGCTGCAAGAGAAGCTGCGAAAGAAGAACAGGCAGGTACAGATACGCAGACAGATGCACCGGGAGACGATATCACAGAAGCAGAAGAAGAGTAGGGGCGTTTTTATGGAAACAGCGAGTTTTAGAAACCTGAGAATCGGGGATATATTAAAAGAATATAAATATGTAACAGATGAACAGATCCAGACGGCCATCGCATACCAAAAGGACCACAAGGGAGTTCGTATCGGGGGAGCATTGATCGCACTGGGATGCATCACAGAGGTGCAGATGCTGGAGGCGCTCGGCAAACGCCTGGGAATGCAGGTCGTGGAGATCTCCAATCTGGACGTGAATCCCAACGTTGTTGAGAAGATACCAAGGCAGCTTGCAGAGAAATATGAGATGCTGGCGGTCAGTGAAAAGGACGGTCTGCTGAGTCTGATCGTGAATGACCCGCTGAATTTCTATGGGATCGAGGACGTCCGTCAGATCACAGGCATGCAGCTTGATATCTCTCTTGCAGAGAGGGACGAACTGCTTAGGGCGATCCATTATTACTATTCAGAAGTCGGTGCCATGAAGGCGGCGAGGGTCGCCAACGAAAGCTTCAGCGAGGATGCTTCTCTGGAAGAGCTGGAGATTACGGAGGACGATGATGACGACACACCGATCATCAACCTTTTAAACAGACTGATCAATCGTGCTTATAGTACGAACGCCTCCGATATCCATATCGAACCATTTGAGGATAAGACAATGGTGCGTATGCGTATTGACGGCGCGATCATGGAGTATGTGACACTTCAGAAGAACCTTCACGCATCCCTGATCGCCCGGATCAAGATATTGGGCGGGATGGACATTGCAGAGCGCAGGATTCCCCAGGACGGTCATTTCAGGATCAAAGTGGAGGGAAAATATATCAATATCCGTGTATCTGTACTGCCGACGGTATTTGGAGAAAAAGCCGTCCTAAGGCTTTTGGCCAGCAATGCCCCGATCGATTATTCGGATACTTACGGAATGCAGGGACCGGATTATGACAGGATCCAGAGAATGCTGCGTTCCCCGAACGGGATCATTTATTTTACAGGACCGACAGGATCCGGTAAGACAACGACGCTGTATATGATTCTCCAGGATATTGCTAAAAAGTCGGTCAATATTTCTACCATTGAGGATCCTGTGGAGAAGAACCTGCCGAAGGTAACGCAGACCCAGGTGAACAACCAGGCGGGACTGACCTTTGAATCAGGTCTGAGGGCTCTGTTAAGACAGGACCCGGATGTCATCATGGTCGGTGAGACCCGGGATGTGGAGACGGCGTCTATTTCCGTAAGGGCGGCTATCACCGGACATCTTGTGTTTTCCACGCTGCATACCAATGATGCGGCCTCCTCTATCGTGCGTCTGGAGGATATGGGACTAAAGCCCTATATGGTCGCGAACTCCCTGGTGGGGATCATTGCCCAGCGTCTGATGAGAAAGGTGTGCCCGGATTGTGCCGAGGAGCGAAATGCAACAGAGGAAGAACAGGAGATGCTTGGAGTAAAGAGGTCTGTGAAGATCAAACATCCGAAGGGATGTCCTCTCTGTAATTATACGGGATACAAGGGGAGGATCGCGATCCATGAGATCCTGCTGATCGATAAGGATATCCGCAGACTGATCTCGGCGGGCGCTACATCAGAAGAGATCCAGGACTATGCGGTGGAGAACCAGGATATGCGGACTCTAAAGGAGTATGGCACCCAGATGGTACTCGAGGGGATCAGCACAATAGAAGAACTGCACAAGGTCGCATATTACGCATAAGACTTGTGTATAACGGGTGTGTAAAACGGTAAATGTTAAAGATAAGGGCAAGAACAGAGTGAAAGAATCGGATAGAAGAAAGCAGGAGGCAGGAATTATGCAGGAGTTGGACAGAATCATATTAATCGCAAGAGAGTTGAACGTATCGGATATCCATATGTCATCCGGGATGCCTCTCTTGTTCCGTATTCACGGGAATCTGACCCAGGCACCTGTACAGCCGTCAAAAGAGGAGACGGATCAGATGCTGTACGGGATGCTGAATGAAAAGCAGAAGGAAGAGCTGGGGCAGGGATATGATATTGATTTTGCACTGCAGACCTCAGACGGAAACCGGCAGAGAGTGAATGTCTTCTGCCAGCAGGGAGAGGCAGCAGCGACAATCCGTCTTCTGAACAGCCATATCCCTACGCTGGAAGAACTGCATATGCCTCTGAAATTATACGAGCTGGCAGAGGAGCCGCGAGGCCTGATCCTTGTGACAGGCCCTACGGGAAGTGGTAAATCCACTACCCTGGCGGCACTGATCGAGCATGTAAATCAGAAGAAACCGGTTCATATCATTACGATCGAGGATCCGGTGGAGTATAAATATGACAGTAAGCTGGCATTGATCCACCAGAGAGAAACGGGGAAGGATGTCATAAGCTTTGCCTCTGCACTGCGCAGTGCACTGCGTGAAGATCCGGATATCATCCTGGTCGGCGAGATGCGTGATTATGAGACCATATCCGCTGCTTTGACAGCAGCAGAGACCGGACATCTTGTCCTGTCCACCCTGCATACGACAGGGGCAGCCCAGACCATTGACCGTGTGATCGATGCCTGCCCGTCGGGCAGCCAGAATCAGATCAGGACACAGCTGGCAGGAGTTTTGAAAAGCGTGGTGACCCAGTGCCTGATGCCGACGGCAGATGGGCAGGGACGCATCGCAGGAACGGAGCTTTTACTTGGCACGGATGCGGTGGGTAATCTGATCAGGGAGAGCAAGACCCATCAGATGAGCAGTGTCATGCAGTCAGGAAATGCAAGCGGGATGCATACGCTGAATATGGATCTGGTCCGCCTGGTATCCCAGGGAAGGATCACCAGACAGACCGCCATGCAGTATACGAATGACAAAAGAGATCTGGAACAGTATTGGTAATAGTAAGGGAAAAGGTTAAGGGAGCATAAAGCAAAGAAGCGGTCCAGGAACAGCCGCTTTGATTCACAATGGGAAGTGGACAGATGCAGAAAAAATGGAAAGCAGGAAATCATAAGAAAGGGTTTACGACAGTTGAGCTTGTTGTAGTCACAATTATCATACTGATACTTTCAGGCGGCATCATACTCAGTCTGGTATCTTGGTATCGGAACGCACAGTTCAGGAAACAGAATGAATATGCGCAGACGATTTTTTCTGCTGTCCAGAACCGTCTGACAGAATACAGCTATTCTGGAACTCTGGAAGAGCTGGAAGATCTTTTGGAGGAAAACGGAGCAAAAAACATCGATCAGGAGCTGAAAGACAAGAAGATCTTAGGAAACGACGGCAAGCCCTATGATCTGGACCAGGTCTGGTATGAATCCCAGGGAAAGAGTGAACTGGAGCAGGCAAAATACCAGGGGACCATCTATTCCCTGATTGGAACACCGAAGGATTATCAGGCATATCAAACTGGTGATTTTGAGGGGATGACCAAGGAAGAGGAAGCACTGACAACGGCCCTCTATGAGATGCTGGAGACCTATCTTTATGACACCTCCATCCTGAGTGACGGCGTGGTATGTGTGGAATTTTCAGCATCAGACGGGCAGGTGTTTGCGGCACTGTACAGTGAGAAGCAGGATGATTTTACTTACGGGACTCCAAAGGAGGATAAAACGATCAATATCTGTGACCGCACCCGCTCCAGGCGGAAAAAGGTGATGCTTGGATATTACGGCGTGGATACGATGGCAAAAGCGACCACCCCGAAGGCAGAGAAGCCGGTGCTCACGGATGTACAGTTGAATAATGAGGAGACACTGAATCTTTCCTTTAAGCTGAGTAAGGTGAAGTCTGCCTGGAACCAGCTTAACTATCAGGTGGATGTGTATAATGAAGCATCGAATCACATCGGTCTGAGTATTATCTTGAATGCAAAGGATACGACAGACGGTGGAAAATACAAGTGGCCGGATTCTTATAATAGTAAGAAACAAGTGCTGGGGACCGTAAAACGGTATTGGTATGATAAGAAAGGGAATCAGACATCCACGGAGCTTGGAAAATACAAATTCTATCTCTATGTGGAGTCAAACGGCGTGGTTCATCTTGTATTAGATGCGGCAGATTTAAGTGCGACATCGCAGAATTATATTGAAGCATATGATGGAAGGGGAATTGGAACAAGCAGCTATACCAGGTCAAAGTATCCCAATATGGACAGCGCGGATGAAATCCTCAATGAAAGCTATAGTTTCCATAGGTTTGGCTTAAGTGCGGAAAGGATCTACTTCAAGATAAAGGCCAGCGGTACGGGATATAAGCCGACGGCCCTGAAAAAAAGTAATGAATCTGATGTGTATTATGGAGACAAAAGCACGTCAGCCGGGGAGAAAGGCAAAACTACATACAGCTATGAGATTGCCAATGCGCGCCATCTTTATAATATGCGGTATATTGAAGATATAGAGAAGGAAAAGAATTTATTCCAGGGAAATGAAGGAAGTCTGGACGAATATGCCTATACTATCCCACAGAAAATGACCTGGAGTCTGACGCAGGATATTGACTGGAAGAAGCTGATCCAGGATAAATTCTATTTTGACAGCGGTGAGGTCGAGGAAAAGGATACACAGTTTTTATCGATTCTTCAGTTGAGAAAAAACTCTGTGTTTGAGACGGAAAAATATTCTTTAAAGGATTGGAAGCTCAAACAGGATAGCCACAGAATCAAAGGGCTGGAGATTACATATGAGGCAAATGAGAATGCAGATATAGAAGCGGATGACTTAGAAGCTACGGGGCTATTTCTGGAGAATGAAGGGGAGATACGAGGAGTTACACTGGACGGTATCAAAGTGACAGGGGTCAATCGTGTAGGTGCATTCTGTGGGGTCAACTCCGGGACATTGGAAAATCTTATGGTGGATGATGCTTATGCTGACAGCAGTGTTTCAGGAAAACCATATCAGGAGAAAGAGGATACAGAAGATAAAAAATCAGGTAAGAAGAAAGACGATGACGATTCTGATGAATGGGGCGAGTGCATAGGCGGTATCTTTGGTGTACATGAAAGTGAAAATGCCTCCCGTGACGTCACATTCCAAAAGCTATTGAACCGTGCGGATGTAACCGGGGCAAAATTCGTAGGCGGTATCACTGGCTGGATGACAGGAAAGGGGAATCAAAAGATCAGCATAGAGGACTGCCAGAATTATGGGGCTGTATATGCTGATGAGGACAGCGAAAATCCGATGTTTATCGGAGGGATCATAGGATATGCACAGAATCAGAAACAGCAGCAGGATAAGGAACTGTTCTCTATAGAGGGTTGTATCAGTTCCCCGCAGTACGATTCCAGGGAAGCCTTGGAAATCATTCAGGGAGTAAAGGATGGCACCAGGCAGTTAAAGGGGACTTATGTAGGTGGGATCGCAGGCTATAATCAGGGCTGCACCATCACAGACTGTTCCACAGAAAATGAGAGCAGCAGCCGTCAGGGCTATGTTTTTGGTGACAAATATGTAGGCGGCATCGTCGGGATCAGTTCTGGCTTAACGGGCAGAATTGATGGAAATGGGTGCGTAAATGAGGCAAATGTCATTGGTAATACCTATGTAGGCGGCATCGTCGGATGCAATGCGGCTCCTGTTGTCCGGGGGGGACATTATGTGGCAGACAATGAAGAGGGCGCTCTATTCAAAGATGTGGCAGATACGATTTATGCGGTAAGACCGGAAAAGAACCGTGACTTAGAGGTCACAATCAGCAGCTGGGTGAATCAGGGCGTGGTAGCAGCCACAGAAAATTATGCAGGTGGCATTACCGGATATAATACCGGGCGTATCTACGGGTGCAGCAGTGATGTGGGGGCTTATTCGGACCAGGAAATCCTCAACGCCGTCGAAGATCTGGGAAGAGACTACGCGGGAGGAATTGCAGGATACAATAACGGAATCATCGGCAATACGCCAAGAGACGAGAAGGGTTCGGCGCTGGGAGACAGCGGTGAGACTTTATCGACGGTCTCTTATACTTCCGGGCGTCATTATGTGGGGGGAATCGTCGGTTACAATGATGTGGATGCGCTGGTTGAGGACTATGAGCTTACCGGAGGTTATATTAAGGCATCCGGGAACTTTGTGGGCGGTTATGCAGGGCTGAATGCTTCTTCCTGCCTGCTGCAGTATACAAAGGATACACAGACTGGAAATCATAATGAAGGTGAGGCTAGAAATCTGGTCTCAAAACCGAATGAAGTAACCGGGAAGTATTTTGTCGGCGGAATCATCGGCGGTAATCTGGTGTGCACCAATACAAAGATCAATACCGTGTTTGAGGTAGACAACTTCCTGGGCAGTATCCATGCGAAAGCATATGCCGGAGGTTTTATCGGGCTGAATACCGTACTGAGATCCGGTGGAGACCACAAGGCCAGGATAAAAGCTTATCAGGAAGCTTTGCTTGCAGAAGCAGAGCAGACGGAATCTGTTACAGATAATTTTGCAGAAGCAGTTTCCGACAGTATTGGAGCTGCAAACTCTTCCGACTTACAGATGTCTATCATAGGCCGGGAATCAGGTATGACAGCAAGCAGGCTGGGCAGCCTGGCGGCTGAGGATGTATTTGCCGGAGGTGTGATTGGTTATAGTAAGGATTCCAACTATCTTTTGATCAAGGATGTAGAAAACCTGACTCCTGTTACAACAGGAGGCACCATCTCTGAGAATGTGGTAAAGGAGCAGGCGGGCAGAGCGGATGCTTCTTCCTTTGCCTACGCATATGCCGGTGGGGTCATAGGGAAGGTCGGCAGAAATACGACCTTAGATAATTGCAGAAACCGGGATGTGGGAGATGTCAGTGTGTCCGAGAATGCGACCTATACAGGCGGGCTGTGTGAAATCAATCAGGGTACTATCAAGAACTGCCAGGCATCCAGTGTGGGGAACAATGTGAAGGATAAAGTCGGGGGTATCTGCGGTGTGAATCTGGGGAATATCATGGACTGCCGGATTGAGGGAAGCACAGTTACAGGAAGGAACGACGTCGGAGGAATTACGGCGGAAAACTTTGGCTGGATAGAAAACATAGGTTTAAAATCTGCGAATATCTCTGCGTCAGGGAATAATGCAGGGGCAATTGCGGGATATAACGGTGAGTTTGGAGATTATAGAGGTTCTATTTTGGTATATGTAAGAGGCGCTTTAGAGCCCATAGATATTGTGAAAGTGTCTGGTAATACCAATATAGGCGGCCTGGTAGGGAATAACGAAAGCAGCCTATGGACATGGTCAGATAAAACGAATTATAATAAAGTTATAATCAGTGGTTCAGTAAGTGGCTCCATGAATGTCGGAGGTATCGTCGGTCAGAGCAGCAGTGAGCTTAATTACTTTATCAATCAGTGTAATGTTACGGCAAGTGCCGGGAATGCAGGAGGAATTGTTGGTGCATACAACGGCAATAGCCAGAAGGGATCAATTGGCAATTGTGAGAATCAGGGCAGTGTCACGGCAACGGCAGGAAATGCCGGAGGGATAGTATCAGAGAACAGCGGAAGAATAGTGGACTGCACTAACCGTGGGAATGTTCTGGCAGCAGCCGGAAATGTTGGTGGAATCAGTGCTTTTAATACCGGGGAAATCCAAGAATGTGAAGTGGCAGGCAGTGTCACAGTGAGTGTCAGGGGACGGGATTTGGCCGGAGGGATCAGTGGTGAGAACAGCGGGGACATCATAAAATGCAGTATAAAGAAGGTGGCTGTCCATAATACATCCAAGAGTACAAAGGAAAGCCTTGTTGGCGGGATTGCCGGAATAAATAAAGGAAATATCCGGCTGGAAGGTGAAATAATTAAGGATTCTACGATCCAGGCGTATGCTGATGGCAGCAGCGCTGGAGGAATCGCCGGAGAAAATACTGAAAACGGAGTGATCTCAGGGGAGTCCCCAGATACTCCATACACAGAGATAAAGAATGTAAACCTAGTCACAGCGTCCTCCATATCTTCCTGCAGTCTCGGCGGAGTAGCTGGAAAGCAAAGCGGTACATCCAGCGTGATCAAAGGCTGTAGAGTGCTTGATACACAGATCGGAAAGCTTTCGCTTCTGGGAAATACCGATCAGGGATATGGCGGGATCGCCGGGACGAATGCAGGACTGATCCAGAACTGCTCCTTTGACGGAAGTGTAACTGCCGGAGGAAATGGAAGTAATATAGCGAATCTCGGCGGGATCACAGGAAAGAACCTGACAGACGGGTCGATTGAACGGTGCTATATAGGTCTTGACAAAGGAGAAGGCAATACGATCATCCAATCAGGGGTTAGAGATACCCAAAATGAAAATAAAGTATACACTGCTTATCTGGGCGGAATTGCCGGATGGAACTTCGGAAAAATTCAGGACTGCGATAATCAGGGAAATGGTTCTATAGATCATGTTACGATCAGCGGTAATGGCGGTATAGTCGGAGGGATCGTGGGCCGCAATGAAGCCGGCGCCGTTGTGACCGGACTGTCTGATACCCAGAAACTTTCAACAGGTGATAATTGGTCTGTGGAGCATTATTATTATATTAATGATTCTGGTACCGGAGGAATCTGCGGCTGGTCCGGTTCCGGACAAAGCATGAAATATGTGGAAAACTATGCTGACGTAGCGAACCTGAGTGGAATCAAGGACAGTACGGCTGTCGGAGGGATCATAGGACGTCTGGAGAATCAGGAAAGTAATGATTTTACGATAGAGAACAGTAAGAATGCAGGAAACATAAGCGGGCCTTCTAATACAGGCGGATTTGTGGGCAGATGGAAGTACAATGGAGGAACATTAAAATCCTCGTCTAATACCGGAAATGTAGGAAGCGGTAACAGCCTGATTGCAGGAGGTATGGTCGCATCTCTATACGATCTGACGGATGATACTTCTATTATGGTGACAGGGTGCACGAATCTTGGAAAGGTGACAGGCACAGATGCCGGAGGTATTGTTGGAAAACCAGATATGTGCAATTCTTCTAACCTGGTGGTATTAAATGATTGTATCAATGCAGGCGATATCTCTGCAAATAATGGAGCCGGAATAATCCTGAATGCTGACAGTAATACAAGTGTGACTCTGAACCGATGCCGGAACTATGGCAGCGGTACAAAAGGTACCTTTTATGGTATTGAGTATTCAAAGAGTAATCTGATCAAGATGCAGGACTGTTTTGATTTTTCAGGAAAAGGCTTGGTTCAGAAACTAAACGATGCCAGTATGATCGTGAATTCCTATTACTATACGAAGGAAATCAATGCCGGGATCACAGAAGAGGAAGCCAGGCAGGGGGTAGAGGCAGCAGAGAAAAAAGTTTCAATAGCTGAAAAAGCGGTGGAAGAAGCTAAGGAAAAGCTGAATCAGGTGAATGACGCTGGTTATGGGGAGTATATATATTATGACAGCTCGGCAGAGGAGAACTTCTATGACCATAGTGTTATGAAACATGCTGCTGACGGATATCAAGGCGGGTTTGAAAGCGTATTTGAAGGAAATTTACAAAATAATATTGGATACCAATTGAGTAATAAAAGTGGAAACAAGGAGATAAAAGAGGGTAATCCTCTCAATTTAAGTTTCACTTTTGCGAAAACAATGCTCGATACAAATCAGAGTGAAGGCGTGAAAATACTAAATTATCCGGAGATAAAGTCATTCGGTATTTACTGGGGATCAAATCAAAACATGAATCCCACAGGTGTTTACGCCAGGGCTTACATTTATAAGGTGTCATATACGACTTCGGACGGTACTATTAAGTATCTGAAGGTGACAGATGAAAAGCCGGAGAATTATATTACCACCAGTTTTAATGATAATAAGCTTATAAAGGCCTATAAAAATCTTGGTAATATTGCATGCAGCGTCACATCTGTGGAGAATGAAGATGATGCAACACAATTTTTCACATATGGCCTGGATAAAAGCACAGAGGCAGGAAAGGCAGATTCCTATGCCAGATTTGAACTGCCATCCAATGAAAAAGTGAAAGAAATCCACTTTTATGTAGGAGGTATCGCATCTTACAAAGGAAATATCAGTCAGGTGATAGAAAGTGGAACAAAGATTGGCTACAGCACGGCTGGGACAGTCAACAAATTTATTGCCAGTACGACCAGGGGAGCCGCAGATTTAGCATATGATCCTGCAGATCCTGAGAATCATGTTTTAAACTTTGCAGATGCAGAAAGCTCCCCGGATTGGCGGGACGCTGATCTGGCATATGAGAATGCGAAGAAGGACTATCAGAAAGCATTGGAAATATTAGAAGAAGCAAACGAGAGGCTTCAAGAGATACAGAATGGCGGCAGCATAGACGATGATATCAATGCTCCGTCAGATGACCCTGAGAAATCGGGTTCCTCCATGTATGCGGCTAAAAAGACGGTTGCTGCCGATGACATATACTACACGTTAAAGTCAGCCGGCAATGAGGGGAAGAATGTCTTGAATATGGTTCAGATCCCGTCCAGGACAGCAAAGGAGTCAGGAAGAAGGCTTGGAAACATTGTTTATTCTGATTTAGACCAGCCGAATGCCAGCTGGGATCACACATTAGTAGAGCAGTATTATCTGGATGCTTATAATCTGCCGTTAGATAATCAGACACCAGAGTTTACGGTAAGCAGCGCAGGTGGAAAGGTGACCTTAAAGATCAAGGAGATTCCTGGCGCCTATGGATATCAGATGTGTTACCAGTCACAGGATCAAACGGATATAGGAAACTTAAGCAGTCCGGTTTACATTCCAAATGTTGTGACGACTGTCCAGAACAATACCGGTTATATTGAGTATGTACTGAGTCCTGACCAGAATTGGTATCAAAGCCGGATGGATTTTTATATTAGAGCAGTCAATGGCACGGCATATATGAATTACTATGACAGCCAGGAAAAATTCAGGGATGAAGAAGGGCAGTATAAGGACCCGGCGGCAGCAGACCGGGATCAGGATGGACAGTTTACCGCTAAAAATGTATCGAAATGGGCAGAACAGTCTATGCAGCTACTCGCACCACAGGCTGCTCCGAAGGTGCACCTGGAACTGGTTTATCTGGAAACCAGTAAAGTATTTGGCTGGAAACCAGTCCTTGAAAATCCCGGAGACTTTCAGGAAGGGACTGAGATCCTGGTGTATGCATCCACTGATATTACAAACAAAGTGGCGGCGAAAAATAATTTGAGGTTTACGATCCAGGTAGGAGTAGATGGTACCTATACCAGCAAGGCAGAAAAAGAACTTCCGGCGAGTCACTTGAATAATATCAATTATGCTGCAAAGGCTTCTGCATTGGAGGGGGCTGCCTCAGAATCTGCACTAACGATGTATCAGTCGGCATTTTATGGGATTTCCAACTTACAGGGAAACGATTTATACTACGATACCTGGAAAGGATTCTATGGGAACACGCCGGATAATTTAAGTTATCAGATTGGAGAGACACCTAATGCAAACGGTACAAATAAAGCAGTCGATCTGTATATCGACTCTGAGCTGGTAGTTCTAGATTATCTGACACTAGAAGACGGCACCAAGGTGGATGTTGCAGTTTCAAGCGGACAGTCCCATGTAACAAGCATCGGGGCCAATACGGTCATCAGTGAATTATCAGGACTGCCAACGGAACTTTTGGAGGACTATACTGATTACAGTGTGCGGACCTATCCTTGGAAGAACCAGTGGTCTATCTGTCAGTACGGGCATGTAGTGAAGGGAGGCGTTTCAGCGGACGAACTAACAGCAGTCACAGATGCAGACAGAAACGGGGAATCCATTTTCAAGGAAAATGACCAGGGAATAAAAGAGCTGCGTCCAGGCTACTCGGTCCGTTTAGAAAAAGACGGGACTTATACGGTCGTATACAGCATCTTTATGCAGTACAGCAGTCAGTTTGGTAAACAGTTCAAACAGAATATGCTTCATGTAAATGAGGATGCAGATGGTCAGAAAACCTCTGTCAGCCAGAAAGAAAACGCAGCGAAGCAGATACCGATCCAGCAAAATCCTGTCATAGAGGAAGACAGCTGTACGGTACAGCCAAAAGGGGATGGCGCGCAGTATACGTTTACTTGGGATGAAGATCTGGTTCAGAGCGGCGCGGTGTATGATCTGCAGCTATATGGAATGACATCCGGCGGACGGACTCTGCTGGCGTCTCAGGATCGTGTAAAGACGAATGAGTATACATTTGAGGATACAAACGGTAACTGGAATTATAAAAATATGGCTCTTCGTGTGATCCGTGTCGGTTCACCGGAGGACGATGCATCAGCCGTATCTAAGAAGCTGCCATTCTATACAGAAAAGATATTTGATGTGAAGATTGCATTGGAGCGGATATCCAGGCCAAAGGTAAGTCTGTATCAAAAGGATAAGGATCATCTGTACTATGACGTGGAGTGGACCGGGATCGCCCATACAGAGCAGGATCAGATACCGGACTATCTGGCCGGATATGCGGTAACAGCAGAACGAAGCCAGGAGGATACTGTATGCAGCCAATATGATGCAGCAGGGATCCAGGCGCTCAAAGAAGATCTGGAAGCAGAAGGATATACTGTTTCCCAAGGGGAAGGTTTGGATGCGGTGACCTATCGCAGAACAATCGAACATGCAGATTCGGAAATCTATCGGGAAGCGGACAGGGTAGAAAAGACGGTCGAGATCACCAAAAACAGTGATGGGAGTTATACGGCTGCACGTAAAGAAATCTGGACATTCTTCAATCTGAATGAGGTGGAGACGGCATCCTCGGCAAAAATAGTACGTGCGGTGGATTTAAGCGAATTTACAGGCAATACAAAGCTTAAGATTTCCGTCAGGGCATTAGCGTCCCAGGATTCCAGTGTTTATAAAGACGGTCCGTCAGGAGTCGGCAGTGAGATGACTCTTCCGAAGAGGCTTGATACACCGGATATGGAAAAGCTTTTAGAAGGAACGGCGGGTGCAGCAGGTGATAAGCTGGAAATGCAGGAAACATATCATTTACAGGAATGTATGACCTTAGATCAGATGAATGTCCTTGAGGATACGAACGGCCTGCATATCAATATATGGGATCACAGCCGTTTGTCAAGCGGGAAGTATGAACTGAACATGGCTTTCTATGAGGAGTATCCATTCGATACAGCTCAGGGAGAAAACCAGGCCGGAGAAACCGCTGGAACAGCGAGGCCGAAATACCGCTTGAAGGATGCGAATGTTTTAATGGAAGGCTCCTTAAAGAAGGGCAGCTATCACCTGCCTGGTACGGGAATAAAAGTAGTGGATGGAAACGGTGAGACACAGACACTCAGGCTTTCAGACCTTGCGGGAATGTACTGTGTACTGGCATTTCGGGCAACCGCAGATAATGAGATCAGTTCTCTTTGGACTTATGAGGACAGACACAAGGTAAGTTATGTCCAGTTCAGAATACCGCGTGCGCAAAGTGAGACACCAAAGTTGAGTGAGTCACAGACAGAGGTCATCTATTCAGGCGGCGGGCATTTGGAAGAAGATATCCAGGGAGCAGGCGGGACTGTCGTAAAACAGACAACGCTGACAGGAAGTGTGGAAGATTATGCACAGGATTTCCTGTTTGAGACGGCACACCATTCACAAAAGGTGGATGGGATGTCAGATTATGATACGCGCATAGATCTGGACTGGATTTATGCGAAGAGGAGTGTGAATGGTTACAGCATTTACCTCTTATCCACAGACAAAGATGAGATGGAGAGCTTAGGGACCGAGAGTCCTGACACTGAAGCGGCAGAGCGTATGGACGTTCAGAATGCAGGATACGTGGGCGAGCTTCCAATGGGAGGCAGTCTGGATCTGCCGTACCGGCTGGAGATACAGACAGGTTCTGGTTCCATGACCACAACATCCTATCTGAAATGCCAGGCTGACGGGCAGGGAAATACACAACTGGTTCTTGTACTCGCAGATGCAGAGGCCGTGAATGGGACGGCAGTTTCCGAATATGCCAAGACAAAATACGTTAAGGCAGTGGGACTTACAGGCAGTATTGAGCGGTATGAAGATTCTAAGACGGCTTCCTGGTATCGTGGAAAGGAAGAGAATGTTCCTGCTGATGACAGCCTTTCCTATGGAACAGGGGCGCTGTCTGCAAGAGAGGGACACTCCTTAGAGGTGCCGCTTGCAGGAGATTCAAAGAGCCATTACATTTACAGGATCACGGATTTGGCAGAATATGGAAGCACGTATGCGAAAACAAAGGGCGGTATCATAGAGTCTGTTCTGTTTTTAAAGGAATATGGAAACGGGACACTTCTGCCGGAGTTCAGGAGAGTTGAGGATAAGAGGATAGCCGGCGGGTGGAAGTCAGCAGGAGATGCCATCTCTCTGTATGATGAGACGACCTATACGGATGCCAATGTAAAACAGCCTCAGGTCTATATGAATACACGGGATGACAGAGATCAGTATGTGATCGTCATAGCCGGGTACAGCCAGGGAGCCCAGATTTATCTGGAACGGGTGACAAAGGCAGATGGTGAGATATATTACCATGTATTTTATAATGATACCAGAACCGATCTGGCATCGGCTTATCCGCTTGCAGGAACCAAAAAGGAGAAGAAGTATCAACATGTAAGTGACCTTATGGTCGAAAAAGAGGGGACTTACTATCCTTCCTGCAGTGAAGAGCAGAACGCATATTATCTGGGAGATATCCGGGAAGATACGGTATTTGGGCTTCCTTATCTGCTGAAAACCGCAAACGAAGCGGGGACAGAGTTCTTAGAAACCCAAAGTAAACTAAAGTGGTCTGGAAATACATTTGCCATGACGCTCCCGGATGTGATTGGGATCGAGAATAACACAAAGAATTTTGCGCTCAACCAGGATACACAGCAGATTACATTCCAGGCGGCAGGAGAGAATTACCAGACAAACTGGTGGTATCAGGATGGCAGAAATGTCGTGAACCAAAGCGATATACAACAGAATGACTGTCTCGTAAACCTTGAGGATGGACTGTTGGATATTGTTTATGAGAATAAGTTATATGGATATCAGGCGGTATTTAACGCAGTACTGGATGCGGATAGAAAGACCTGTACGGTTACAGAAACACAGGGAAGTACAGCTTATGGCATCCTGTTCCAGTTCACAGGTGTGGATGGAAGTGTGCAGTTTAGATATGCACCGGCAGGAAATGCAGAATTTGAAGTACAGGATCTGGATCAGGTCACTGATCTGAAAGTCAGGGTGATCGACTGGGCCGGAGGCGGCTGTACCAGGTGGCAGGAATTGTCAGGAATCCAGATCAAGACAGCAGAGGAACGTTCAATGGCGGAGGAGAGTCAAAAAGAAGACGGTGCGAGCGCAGAAGAAGGCCATAGGAAGGATAACGGTGTACAGGATACGGAGACACCGGGAAATGCACAGAATGAGGATGCTTCAAAAAATGATGCACAGGAAAATGCTCCGCAGAAAGAGCCTTCACAGGAGAACCATACACAGACAGGGAATGTGCAGGATAATAGTACACAAAATGGGACTTCCGGGGAAGAGCCAAAGCATTCAGACGGTCAGTAAACGTTAGAGGATCAGTAACATGTAATAGGAAGAACCTAAATTCTGGTTCATCCGTTATAGCAGACCGGGATGGATGAAAAAGGACGGGAAGGAGGTACAAGAAAAGTTGGATAAAAAGAAAAGCCGGAAACGCAAGAAAATAAAGAACAGCCCAAACGGCAGTATAAGCTGGAACAACCGGGGCTCCGCACTGGTATATGTGCTGTGTGTTATGGCTGTGATCGTGGTTTTGTGCCTCTCCCTGCTGCTTTTGTCATTTTCGATGTATAAATCCTCGCTGGGCTATAAGAATCAGGAACAGTGCCAGCTATTGGCAGTCTCACTGAGCGGGGAAATCCGGGATGAACTGGAAAATGACGGAAATAGCTGGTATATTACCTTTGACGGAAATACGGTTGCTAAGAGAATCCCAATATATTCTTATGACTCGAAAAACAAAAAGCCGGGATCAAAAGAAGCCCCGGAGCTGGTTGATTTTATCATACGAAACATGTGGAGCAGTGAATGGCCCTATTATGATGAGGAAGAGGAGGGCAGCCACAGCCACAGTAAAAGGGCGGCTGTCCGTGAATTGAAGCTGGATACCGATGCGATTGCGGATGAGTCTTTCCGCAAGCTGGCCGGTGATATTACGGTGGAAATGTATTGGGGCAGCACCAGTGAAAAGGTGATGGAGACAGACAGTGAGAAAAAGAAAAACGGAACACCTCTGGTCGTCACTGTAAAATGCAGGATCGGAAAGCAGTCCAGTACGATCACAAGGACCTATGAGCTGGCATACAGCACGGATAGTAAGCCGGAAGACGGAAATGAAATCTGGGGATGGTTTATGACCAATCCCGGGGAAGAGAGGGGGAGTCTGGAAGATGAGGATTCAGAGTAAGCTTAGCATAAAACAGGGCCATGGAGCTGTTTTTGTGAATAACAGGAAGGGCTCCACCTTTGTAGAACTGATCGTTGGTTTTGTTGTTCTCGTGCTTTTGATCGGAACATTTACAAAGGTAGTTACACAGTCAGGTAAACTATTGACACGCTCTCAGGAAATCCGGAAAAATACAGAATCCATGCTTTCCTCTTTCTATAAACAGAAGCATGATGCCGCAGAGACCCCGAAAACTGCAGTGACGATCAAGGAGAAAGAGGAAACACTGCAGCTCATATATGATGGAGAGAAAATCAATTTAGAGAACCAGAAGATCAGGGCTGCAACAGGAAATGAGATTACGATTTATGAATTTAAAGAAGATGAACCGTAGAGACAGTCAGACGGCGATGGTGGAGATTAGATGAAAAAGTGGATGATCAGGATACGTGAAAACTTACAATCGAATAAAGGGTTTACAATGGTCGAGATGGTAGTCACGATTATTCTGACCGGGATTCTTTTTACGATGGCCTGTACGATGCTGTTGTCCTGGGGAAAGTCCTATGACAAACTCAAAACGATCGAGCATGCCGAGCAGCTTACGGATACGCTCATGGACAAAATTTCTGGAGAAATATCCGGTGCACAGGACCGCAATATACCGGATCACACGAAGGGAACGGAAAATCTGGACCATGTGATTATCAGCGCAGACAATACTGAGATCGAGCTATATGACAGAACCGGAAGTCATATCAAGATCAGTGCCATAGAGAGCACTCCGGGGGATGCATCCACAAAAGAACTCAATATCCATTATTATGAAGTGAAGAATCTAGCCGGAGATGATAACCTCTACGATGCGGTTGACTGGAAATATTCGAAAAATATGTACATGAATTATTACGTCCAGGAGTTAAGATTCGATACCGTGAAGGGAAAAACAGGGAATCTGCTACCCCTTGTAGACGTTACGCTGAAGGTTCGCAATGAAAAATATCAATACACCTGTACGGTGACGAAGACGATCGAATGCTATAACTCGCCAACCATTTCAGGACCGGGAGGGACACCGGAGGAGCCAGATAATCCGCCGATTGATCCGGATAACCCTCCGGTAGATCCGGATAATCCGCCGATTGACCCGGATAACCCGCCGGTCGACCCGGATAATCCCGAGAATCCAGATCATCCGGACAACCCAGATAACCCGGTTCCGCCAGAGGAACCGGATATAAATAAGGAGCAGGGTTATATAGAGATCACGGATGAAGTGATATTCCACGAAGGATCACCGACTTTTGATGAATTAAAAGAAAAAGCACATAATGCAGACAGCAGTAAACCAGTGGATATTTTTATACCGGCAGGAATTTATAGAGATAATAACCGTTGGTACTGGGTTAGGAAAGATAAGACAGTGAAAAGCACCGACTGCCATAATATGCAGCAGGTAATCAACACAGGATATCAGGAAGTATTGGAATTGGATGCAAAAGAGTTTGTTACTTCGGATGATATAAAGAACGGAGAATTTACATCCAATATTCATCCGGGAGGTTTATACTATCATGACGGAAAATGTTATGTCTATGCCGGATGGGGACCGACTGAAGATCCAAAAGATTCTGGGTGGCTGCTGATCGATCCGCTAATTGTATTGGTAAGAGATTAAGTTTAACTGTTAAGAGGTAGAGAAGAAAGACTTTCGGAGCCATTTGGCTCTGAAAGTCTTTCTTAAAATGGTATAATCCAATAAGAATGTTAAATCCAATAAGATAGTATTGACAAGAAAATGAATAACCTGTATTCTTGTATTAAGAAAGTAATACAAGAATCAATATTAACTGAAGTTTACTACATATATGCAGGAGGGGAATCATGCTGGAAATTCAAGACCTAAGTAAATCATATGGTAAGTACCTTGCGGTGGACAAGGTGAACTTTTTTATCCCGGATGGCCAGGTGGGCGTTCTACTGGGGCCCAATGGGGCGGGGAAATCTACGATTATCAAAAGCATTGCAGGACTGCTTCGCTATACCGGAAGGATCGGGATCCAGGGGATCGATGCCAAGACATTGGAAGCGAAACGTCTTTTTGCCTATGTTCCGGAGATTCCGGCCATGTTCGAGGCACTGACCGTGAGGGAACATATCGAGTATGTCCGCCGGGCTTATAACAGCGATGTTACGGATGAGGAGATCGAGGCACTGCTTGCCCGGTTCGATCTGGCTGATAAGCAGGAAAAGCTGGGCAATGAGCTGTCAAAGGGGATGATGCAGAAGGTCAGTATCTGCTGTGCCCTTGCAATTAAACCAAAGGTCATCCTTTTAGATGAGCCGATGGTCGGTCTGGACCCGAAGGCGATCAAGGAGTTAAAGGAGGTCGTGCTTGAGCTTCGTGACCAGGGAGTGACGGTGCTGATCAGTACGCATATGCTTGAGATGGTGGAGAATCTGTGGGACGTAATGTTCGTGATGGAGAAAAGTCATATCATTGGTTCTTACAATAAATCAGAGGTCGGCGAGAAGGATTTAGATGACCTGTTCTTTGAGATGACAGGCGGCTGGGAAACGGATGGTGAGTCATAGATGAATGCATTATTATATGTGACGAAACGCAGATTTATCAATAACCTGAAAAGGGCAGTGAAGAAGCCCGCAAGCCTGATCCTTATTATATTCTGCATATTATATGGGATTTTTATTGTGGTTACATTGGGAGGGGTTGCGGTACAGATTCATTTTGATTCTCCCAAAGGGCTGGTCGTCGTTATCACCATCTGGACGTTATATATATTCCTTTCCAATTTTGCAAGCTATGCATCCAGAAAAGGGATTATTTTTAAAACTTCAGATGCCCATTTTATCTTTCCGGCACCGATCAGCCCAAAGGTAATCCTTCTGCACAGCGCCTGGATGAATTATCTGCTGTCGGCAGCGATCGGTATTTTGTTTGCCATAGCAGGACTGACCGTGTTTGGTGTGGCACCATGGCGGGTGCTCCTTTTGTTTCTGATTGCGACTGTTTTGGAAATCAGCATGGAAGTCAGCGTGATGGTAATCCTTTATACAAATGACAGGATTCCGCAGAAGGTCATTACATGGATAGGCAGAGCGATCAAGGTATTTCTGATTGGTGTGACTGTCTTTATTATTCTGTATTTTAAGAAGTATGGGATTACGCTGGAATCTGCGTCGTCTTTCATTGACTGGCCGGGGTTACAGATGATTCCTTTTGTAGGCTGGAATATTGCAGCATACCGGCTTGTTCTTCTGGGACCAGAGCTTTTGAATATCATCTGTACGATCTTATACCTGATCACAGTGGCGGGGATGTTCCTGGCGGCATGGCGGACGAAGACCGACGGCGGCTACTATGAGGATGCCGCAAAGTTCGCAGATGATTATGCCGAAATGAGGAAACGTAAGTCCAACGGCGAGATGGTGACGGGAATCGGAAAGAACAAGCGTAAGTTCCGCAATGTCAACGAATCTTTCAAAGCGACCGGCGCAAAAGCAATTTTTTACAGGCAGCTTTTAGAGTATAAAAAGGAGAAATATTTTATCTTTTCTAAAATGACACTTCTGCTGCTTGGAATCGCTCTGATCTTAGCGAAAACAATGGCTGATAATGTGAGGGAATCAGGAGTGCCACAGATGTTTCTGGCGGGGATGATTCTGTATATTACTTTGATTTTTTCCGGCTACCTGGGAAAGTGGGAGAAAGAGCTGGCAAATCCGTATTTGTTTTTGATACCAGACAGTCCCGTGAAAAAATTGTGGTATGCGACTCTGATGGAGCACCTGAAGGCTTTTGTGGATGGATGCATTTTCTGTATTCCGCTTGGGATCGCATGGGGGATCAGCCCGGTTCAGATCGTTCTTGCGGTTTTGACATATACGGTGCTGCAGGCGAACAGAATGTATACGCGGGTGGTGTCCCAGTGTATCCTAGGGGATTCCCTTGGAAAGACGGGACAGAATATGGTGAGGGCCCTCATTCAGATGATGATCTTAGGGCTCGGTGCAGGTATTGCTATCGGGATAGGATTTGTGGTCAATGCGGATTTGGTCTTTCCAATTATCCTCATTTATAGTATGATAGTAACAGTAGTCATCGGGCTATTGGCATCGATCCGTTTCAACACGATGGAACAGATCGGGTAGATCAGGATGATACATTCAGGCAGTAAATGCCAGACAGTACATGAGTCAGAACTATGGGAGGAAAAAAGATGTTGGACGACAATTATGTAACACTTGAGATTGGCAAAGCAAAGCATATCGCACTGGTAGCACATGATGGCAAGAAGAAGGAGCTGGTGGACTGGTGTGATAAGAATAAAGATGTATTAAAGGGACATTTTTTATGCGGAACAGGAACGACTGCAAAGCTGATCTCGGAGCGCACAGGACTTCCTGTAAAGGGCTATTGCAGCGGTCCCCTGGGCGGTGACCAGCAGATCGGCGCGAAGATCGTAGAGGGACAGATCGATTTCATGATCTTCTTATGGGATCCGCTTGAGGCACAGCCTCATGATCCGGATGTTAAGGCGCTGCTCAGGATCGCGGTTGTCTATGACATTCCGATTGCGAATAACCTTGCTACAGCAGACTTTATGCTGAATTCTAAGTATATGAATGAACCATACTGCAGGAAGATCGAGAATTTTAATAAGACCATCCAGGACAGAGTAGAGCAGATGAAGTAGGAAGCTGTACATAAAAATGCAGGCCGGAAGTTTGGTGGATTGGTACATGGCTGTTAGATAAGCCAGTATTGATACCGCGGACTTCCGGTCTGTTTTTATTTCCGGGAAGGAGATATCAGAAAATTTTATCCTGTTAAAGGATTGACAAGTGATGGGTATGTGTGTTAGTATACTTTTACGCTTTAAAGCGCAACGCTTTAAAGTGAATTAGTAAAAACCAAGGCTGAACAGAGGATTCATTGCACAGTACATAGAATAGGGTGCGGGATTTTTGCTTAGAGGCGTGGTTTTTAAGATGAAAAAATTAGTAGAAGGAGATGAGGACGAAGATGGGGATCAAGTTGCTTTTATTGGTTGTATTTTTTGCTGTTATGGTGGGGGTCGGCCTTTATTCGAGACGGCATACGAGGAGTGTTGACGGGTTCGTCCTCGGAGGACGTTCGGTCGGACCATGGCTGACAGCTTTCGCATATGGGACTTCTTACTTTTCTGCGGTGGTGTTTGTCGGATACGCCGGACAGTTTGGGTGGAAGTATGGAATTGCATCTACATGGATCGGGATCGGGAATGCCGTGATCGGAAGCCTGCTGGCCTGGGTAGTGCTTGGGCGCAGGACAAAAGTCATGACACAGCACTTACATTCCAAGACGATGCCGGACTTTTTTGGGGCACGTTATGGGTGTAAGTACTTAAAAATTACGGCGTCAGTAATCGTATTTGTGTTCCTGATCCCTTATACGGCTTCTGTATATAATGGTTTATCCAGGCTGTTTGGGATGGCGTTCAATGTGCCGTACACATACTGTGTGATCGTAATGGCAGCCTTTACGGCAGTATATGTGATTCTTGGAGGATACATGGCGACGGCGATCAATGATTTTATACAGGGGATCATCATGCTGATTGGGATCGTGGTGGTGATCGGGGCAGTACTGAGCGGAAAAGGAGGATTTCTCCAGGCGGTCCAGACGATGGCCCAGATCCCGAGTGATGTGCCGCTGACACAGGGGCAGCCAGGGGCATTTACCTCCTTTTTCGGTCCTGATCCTTTGAATCTTCTGGGCGTTGTGATCCTGACTTCTCTGGGGACCTGGGGCCTGCCGCAGATGATCAATAAATTCTATGCGATCAAGGATGAGAAGGCGATCAATACGGGAACCGTAATCTCTACTCTTTTTGCAGTGGTGGTTGCGGGAGGATCCTATTTTCTCGGTGGTTTCGGGAGACTGTTTGACAGTCCGGCCATCCATGACGAGGCAACAAAAGCAGTGATATATGACAGTATTGTACCGTTTATGCTCTCAACGCTGCCGGATATCCTCATCGGGATCGTGGTGGTACTGGTGCTGTCAGCGTCCATGTCCACGCTGTCCTCTCTGGTGCTGACTTCCAGCTCCACGATGACACTGGATCTGTTGAAAGATAATGTGCTAAAAGAGATGAGTGAAAAAAAACAGGTCATTACAATGCAGCTTTTGATCGTATTCTTTATTGTGGTGTCTGTTGTGATCGCCTTGAATCCGCCGACCTTTATCGCGCAGCTTATGGGGATATCCTGGGGCGCTCTGGCAGGGGCATTTCTGGCACCGTTTTTATACGGCTTGTACTGGAAAGGAGTGACCCGCGCAGCTGTATGGGCAAGCTTTATCACAGGGGTTGGAATCACAGTTTCGAATATGTTCCTGGGCTACATCAGTTCGCCGATCAATGCAGGTGCGATTGCCATGATCGCAGGGCTTGTCATTGTTCCGGCAGTAAGTCTGGTGACACCGAAGGTACAGAGGGAAAAGGTCGATGAGATATTTGGCTGCTACGATGAGCAGGTAACGATCACTAAAAAGAGATCACTGGATGTGGAGTGAGAATAAAAAGTTAAGAAAGGAGATCCTGGGTGAGTTGGTATGCCTATCAGCCGCCTGGGATTTTTTTGTTTTTATATCATTATAAGAGCATACAGTAAGGACATGGCAGTCAGCGCCATGGATGCATTTTGCTTGACAGAAAAATGACAATGACGTAAGATACTTCTTAGCGGCTGAATTTGTTCTTGTGCAGTGGAAAAGCAAAAAAGTACACAGATATATTGAGAGTTATCGGCCGCCGTTTAAAAGTCAAGAGATAAAGAGAGGATTCTAGAGGTATGAAAAGAGAAAAGTTTGGTTCCAGGCTTGGGTTTATCCTGATTTCGGCAGGATGTGCCATTGGGCTTGGGAATGTATGGAGGTTTCCCTATATCACAGGGCTGTACGGAGGGGCGGCATTCGTGCTGATCTATTTATTTTTTCTTTTGGTATTGGGGCTTCCGATCATGGTCATGGAGTTTTCGGTGGGACGTGCGAGCCAGGTAAGTGCAGCGCTGTCCTTTGACCGATTAGAGTCTAAAGGCACGAAGTGGCACTGGTATAAATATGGTGCAATGGCAGGAAACTACCTTCTTATGATGTTCTACACGACCATTGGAGGATGGATGCTGTTATACTTTGTAAAAATGGCCGGTGGTAAATTTGAGGGTCTGAACGCAGAAGAGATAGCAGGTGAATTCGGCGCATTGACAGCACAGCCTGTCCTGATGACTGTCTGCATGGTCATTGTGGTGGCGCTTTGCTTCGGGATCTGCAGCCAGGGACTTCAAAAGGGAGTTGAGAAGATCACAAAGGTCATGATGCTTCTGCTGCTGGCTCTGATGATCGTGCTGGCTGTCCGTTCCGCAACCCTGGAGGGGGCAGGAGAGGGACTTCGGTTTTACCTGTTTCCAGATTTTTCAAAGGTAAAAGAAGCGGGAATATTTGATGTTGTATTTGCAGCTATGGGACAGGCATTCTTCACCTTGAGCCTGGGGATCGGCGCTATCGCTATCTTTGGAAGCTATATCGATAAGAAACGTACTCTGACAGGGGAAGCGGTATGTGTGACCGTGCTCGACACCTGTGTGGCACTGGTGGCAGGGATGATCATCTTTCCGGCCTGCTTTGCGTTCGGCGTGAATCCGGACAGCGGACCGAGCCTGATCTTCATCACTCTGCCCAATATCTTTAATTCCATGGGAGGGGGAAGAATCTGGGGAACTTTATTCTTCCTGTGTATGTTCTTCGCAGCTGCGTCCACGATCATCGCAGTATTCGAAAACATCCTCTCCTTTGCTATGGACCTGACCGGATGCAGCAGAAAAAAGGCAGTATTGGTGAACCTGATAGCGATCATTCTTCTGTCGCTTCCCTGTATCTTAGGGTTTAACCTGTGGAGCGGTTTCCAGCCGCTCGGAGCGGGAAAGAACATTTTGGATCTGGAGGATTTCCTTGTAAGTAATAACCTCCTCCCAATCGGCAGCCTGGTCTATCTTTTATTCTGCACCAGTAAGATCGGCTGGGGCTGGAAAAATTTCACCAAGGAAGCCAACACCGGAGAAGGGCTTAAGTTCCCTAAATGGGCAAGACTGTATGTCAGCTATGTTCTTCCTGTCATCGTCCTGTTCATCTTTATCCAGGGATACTGGTCTATGTTCCATAAGTAAAATGGTCTTTCGGCTATATCAAGAACAGCTCGCAAACATGATATGTCTGCGGGCTGTTTTTTAGTTATAGAGCTATGAAGTAAATATCCTTCTAATCTTTTATCTTGTAAATGTCCAACTGTCTTTTAATTCTTCGTACTGTATATCGCAAATGGCAACATACAGGAATCCTGACAAAGCCACGATCCCCACATAAGCCGCCATAAAATTATTTCCGACAGGACAGGTTTTTCGTCGTTAGCGTATAGAATTGTCTACTAAAAGTTTTGATAATAAGGTGGTAATGTCTGATAACTTGGCGTATAATACACATATGGTTTAAATATTGAGAAAATAGATTCTGTATATCTTATTGGGGAAAGAAGGTATTGGATGAATGTGAAGTCACTTCAGAAGAAGCTTGTGAAACGCTTCGGTCCTACCGTTTCTGTCCGCGTGAAGGACAGGAGCATCGTTGTTTCCGGTCATTTAGACAGCTGGGATAAGATTGTCGCCGCATGTACCATGTGCGTGGATAAAAAGTCCGGTATGCATGTGGTAAACGATATCCGTCTGGATGGTGTCAGGATCCCGAAAATGCGCATACCACAGCTTCAGGACGATGCGCTTGAAAATGCGGCTCCGGATGTCCTGATCATCGGGGGCGGAATCTCCGGGGCAAGTATCGCCAGGGAGCTTTCTAAATGGAAGCTGGATATCCTTCTGGTGGACAAGGAACCGGATCTTGCGGTGCAGGCGTCCGGCAGGAACGACGGGGAGGTCCATCCGGGGGTGGATCTGAATACAGGGAGTTTAAAGCAGCACTATGTCCTTTTAGGAAACCGGATGTTTGACCGTGTCTGCAGAGAGTTAAGTGTTCCCTTTAAACGGTGTGGACAGTATGTCGGTTTTACGGACAAATGGGTGTACCCGGTCATCTGGGCATATGTGTGGCAGCGGAAGCATATCTGCCGGGTGACGGATACGCGGATATTGAAAAGGGAAGAGCTGCTCAAAAGAGAGCCGAATCTGAATCCTGAGTTTCAGTTTGCCATGTTTAATCCGTCGGCAGGCTGTGTCTGTCCCTACGGACTTACCATCGCCTATGGAGAAAACGCCGTGGAAAACGGTGTAAAGGTGTCTTTAAATACGGCGGTTCTTGGCATGGAGGTCAAGAATGGAAGAATCTGTTCGGTCAAGACAAACAGAGGAACGATTTACCCGAGGATCGTGGTCAACGCAGCGGGAGTATTTGCGGAGGATGTGGCAAAAATGGCAGGAGACCGTTTTTATTCCATCCATCCAAGAAGAGGGACGAATTCTATCCTGGATAAGAAGTCCGGCAGCCTTGTAAAAGGGATCGCTTCCATCAAGACTTTAAAGAAGAATAAGAATCATACCAAGGGCGGAGGGATTCTGCATACGGTCCATGACAATCTGCTTGTGGGACCGAATGCTGTGGAGACTTACGAAAAGGAGAATTTCGAGACGTTAAAGAGCAGTATCGATACGGTGTTTGCAAAACAGAAGCTGACCGCAGGGGCGTTGAATGAGAAAGATATCATTACATATTTTACAGGAGTCAGACCGGCAACGTTCGAAGAGGATTTTATCGTGGAAAAGGGACGGAAAACGAAGAATCTGATCCACTGTGCAGGGATCCAGTCTCCGGGGCTTACTACGGCGCCGGCCATTGCACTGGATATTGAAAAGATGGTTATTTCGGAACTGTCAAAGGAGAAAAAGCCGGAAAGAAATACGGCATTTAACCCGGTCAGAAAAGCACCTCCGGTCTTGAACCGACTTTCGAAAGAAGAAAGAAACCGTCTGATCAGGGAGAATCCCGATTATGGAGAGATCGTCTGCAGATGCGAAGAGATCAGTAAAGGAGAGATCCTGGATGCACTGAATTCTCCGATCTGTGTGCCCACCATTGACGGGATCAAAAAGAGGGTGCGTCCCGGAATGGGAAGATGTCAGGGAGGTTTTTGTATGCCTCTTGTGACAAAGATCATCAGTGAATTCCTGCAGGTGCCCGAAGAAAAGGTGTTAAAGGCCGGTGAAGGGTCGGAAATTTTGTTTGGTGATACAAAATGCGCGGACAAGGAGGGGATCAAATGAGCAGATATGATGTCATTGTGATCGGAGGCGGTCCGGCAGGCCTGGCAGCGGCCATTTCTGCGGATAAGCGCGGGGCGGAGGTACTCCTGATTGAGCGGGAGGCCCGTCTGGGCGGTATTTTAAAGCAGTGTATCCATGACGGATTCGGATTAATCCGGTTTGGAGAAAAGCTGTCGGGACCGGAATATGTAGAACGTTTTATCCGGGAATTCAGGGAACGAAGGATCAACTTTAGTCTGCTGACCTTTGTCACGGACATGAAGAAGACAGACCGCGGTTTCGTACTGACGGCAGTGAACCGGGAAGGTGTTCAGGAGTATGAGACAAAGGCATTGGTGCTTGCCACCGGATGCAGGGAGAGGACGGCAAAACAGGTACAGATCCATGGCACGCGCCCGGCGGGGGTTCTGACGGCAGGGACGGCACAGCATTTCGTGAATCTGCAGGGGAAAATGCCTGCGGGAAAGTGCGTGATCCTGGGCAGCGGAGACATCGGGCTGATCATGGCGAGAAGGCTTACACTGGAAGGGGCAGAGGTGTCAGGTGTCTACGAAGTGAAACCCACACCGTCCGGCCTGACCCGCAACATTGTGCAGTGTCTGGATGACTATCATATTCCTCTTCATCTGTCCCATACGGTCACCCGGGTGTTTGGTGACCAGAGGCTTACTGCCGTGGAGATCGCGGAAGTGGATGAGCAGATGAGACCAATTGAATCCACGAAAAAAAAGATTGCATGCGATACATTAATTTTGTCGGTCGGCCTGATACCGGAAAATGAGATGGCAGAAAAGCTGGGGGTCCGTCTGGATCCTAAAACAAAAGGTCCCGTGTGTGATCAGAGGTTTATGACAGAGGTGGAAGGGATCTTTTCCTGTGGAAACGCCCTGCACGTCAATGATCTGGTGGACTATGTATCGGAGAGCGGGGAGCTTTCCGGCGCAGCAGCGGCAGAGTATGCAGAATCAAGGTTTGGAAGCGGTGGCGGGAAGAAAGGGGAAACTTCGGATAGGGAAATTACCTTACAGGCCGACGCTTCGCTGCAGTATCTGGTCCCCCAGAAGCTTAAACTGTCAGGGAGAACAGACAAGGTCGTATTTTATTTTCGCAGCAGAGAAATATTGAAGCAGGGAACACTTTATTTTAGGGTGGATGGGAAGGACGTATTTCATAAGAAATACAGAAACCTAAAGCCGCCTGAAATGGAACGGCTGGAATTAGACTGCACGTCCTTCGGGTTACATGCGGCAGGCCAGGTTGAGGTTTTGATAAAAAGGGAGGGAGACATTTGAAGGAGTTAACTTGTATTGTCTGCCCCAATGGATGCAGCCTTAAGGTGGAGGAAAAGGACGGGCAGTGGGAAGTGAGCGGAAATCAGTGCAGGCGAGGGGTAACGTTTGCCATAGAGGAAATGACACATCCGATGCGCACGATCTGTTCCACTGTGAGGACGATCTATCCGGAGATGCCGGTCATTCCGGTCCGGACTGCATCAGAGATCCCCAGGGAGCGGATCTTCGATGTTATGAAACAGATCAATGAGGTAACAGTGGATCACATTTTAAGTACCGGTGACGTGGTGATAGAAAATGTCCTTGGCCTTAACGTGGATGTGATCGTTACGAGTGACATTCTGAAAGAATGGGAAGAAGGGAGAGCATAGACGATGAGTAATAAGCCATATAAAGATTTTGAACCAAACTGGGTGAAGACACCTGCGCCAAAGGACAGCTACCGTTCGATTTTCCGATGGGGAGACCCGGAGTATGTGAAATATCCAAAAGAGTCGCTGTACAAACTGATGAAGGAAAAGTTCAACATGACGGACGACGATTTCCGTTCCTATGACGGGGATATCGGGATGGATCCTGTGAAGCTGGATGCACCCTGTAATCTGGCAGAGGAACATATCGAGGCACTGAAAAAGATCGTGGGGGAGGAATTTGTGACGACAGAGGATTATCCCAGACTTGCAGTAGCTTATGGGAAGACCGGATATGATGCGGCAAGGCTGCGCCAGAGGATCATCGAGAATCTGCCGGATGTGGTGGTCTATCCGGGAACCACGAAACAGATCGAGGAGATCGTGACCTATTGCACAAAATTCGGGATCCCGCTTTATGTATATGGCGGCGGAAGCAGCGTGACCAGGGGTGTGGAGCCGGTAAAGGGCGGGATCTCTCTGGATATGCGCAAACGTTACAATAAGATCGTTTCCTTTAATGAGACCGATCAGACGATCACTGTACAGAGCGGCATGTCCGGGCCGAAGCTGGAGCGTGCCTTAAACCATGCGCCGAAGCTGATGTGGGCAAAACGTGCCTATACATGCGGACATTTTCCACAGTCCTTTGAGTACAGCAGTGTGGGCGGCTGGGTTGTGACCCGGGGGGCAGGACAGAACAGTACTTATTATGGCTGTATTACGGATATTGTGATGTCCCAGAAGTATGCGACTCCGATCGGAAATATCCAGACCAGCCATTATCCGAGGGAGGCGACGGGGCCGAACTTAAATCAGATCATGATGGGGAGTGAAGGAACGTTCGGTGTGCTGACAGAGGTCACATTAAAGGTGTTCCGCTATATGCCGGAAAATAGAAAAAGATTCTCCTACATATTTAAGGACTGGAAGACTGCACAGGAGGCTGCACGGGAGATGATGCAGTGTGAAGCCGGATTTGCTTCTGTATTTCGATTGTCAGATCCGGAGGAGACGGATCTGATGCTGCGGCTTTATAATGTGGATGAAACACCTCTGTGGAAGCTTTTGGATGCGAGAGGGTATATGGATATGGAGAGATGCCTTTTCCTGGGATTTACGGATGGAGAAAAGGGATTTTCCGAAAATATTGCCAAAAATATCCGCAGGATCGCGAAAGAACACGGCGGGATGAGTCTGACCTCCTTTGTTACAAAAAGCTGGGAAAAAGGACGTTTTACAGACCCTTATCTCAGAGACACAATGCTGGATTTCGGAGTGATGACAGATACACTGGAGTGTACGGTCAACTGGTCTAATATGGGAAAGGTACATGAGGAGGTGCGCAGAGTCTGCCACGCCCTGCCCAATACGATCGTGACGACTCATATGTCACACTGCTATCCCCAGGGAGCCAATCTGTATTTTATCTTTATTACGAGAATGGATGATGCGGAAGAATTTAAGAAGTATCACAGCACGATCCTGGATGCCATCCAGAAATCCGGGGCTGCCTTAAGCCATCACCATGGAATCGGCAAAATGTTCGCACCTTGGCTGGAGGGGCAGATCGGCAGAAATGAATATGGAATGATCCGTGCCCTGAAAAATTATTTCGACCCGGGATATAACATGAATCCGGGCGGAACGCTGGGATTAGATCTGAAAGAAGAGGAAAAGCGGTTTTTAAGAGAGGATATTCAGTAAAGGGATGGCCTTGTGATACCCTGCTTGACAGCACGGTTTTCGACCTGCCCGTCAGGGCATATGATGCAAAATACTTTGGAGGGTAAGAACTGCAGATCTATAGGGAGGAAATGCCATGAATGAAGAAAGGGAGAGGATTGTCCTGACCTTTGATGTGGGAACGCAGAGTTCCCGTGCATTGCTGATCAATAACCGGGGCAGGATCTTAGGAAAGGGGCAGCGAAAGCATGAGCCGGCCTATGTTTCCAGACAGCCTGACTGGGCGGAGCAGGAGGCATTGTTCTATTATGAACATATCTGCGGTGCAGCCAGGGAATTAAAGGAGGCTGTGAAAGAAAAGGGGGTGTGGGAGCGGATCGAGGCAGTTTCGATCACCACCATACGGGACACCGTTGTCTGTGTGGATGAGAAAGGCCGGCCGCTGCGCCCTGCCATCGTCTGGCTGGATAAGCGGAAGGCCGAGGGCGGTCCAAGACTTTCTCAGGTTACCAGGATGATGTTTAAGGCAGTGGGGATGGAGGAGACAGCAAAGCTCCAGTTTCAAAAGTCCCACTGCAACTGGATCATGCAGAAGGAACCACAGATATGGGAAAAGACGCATAAATATCTGCTGCTAAGCGGTTATCTGACGTATCAACTGACGGGAAACATGGCGGATGCAGCAGCTGCACTGGTAGGACGCCTGCCCATAGACAGTCAGAGCAGGAGCTGGCAGAAGAAAGGGGCACTGACCCGCCCGGTGTTTGATGTGGAGTCCCAAAAACTCTGTGAGGTGCGGGAATCCGGGGAGGTGCTCGGATACATCACGGCGCAGGCCGCAGAGGATACCGGACTAAAAGAGGGACTGCCTGTTCTGGCATCCGGTTCGGATAAAGCATGCGAAATTCTGGGATTAGGATGCACTTCTAAGGAAAAGGCAGCGATCGGCCTGGGAACGACAGCGACGATCACCTTTAATACAGAGAGGTATCTGGAGCCGGAAAGATTCATCCCGCCCTATCCTTCTGTGATCCCCGGCTGGTTTAATCCTGAGATCGAGATCTACAGAGGGTATTGGCTGATTTCCTGGTTTAAGAAGGAATTTGCGGAAAAAGAAGTGGAGCAGGCCAAACAGCTTGGTGTCTCCGCGGAAGAGCTGTTGAACCGACGGCTCAAGGAGATTCCCGCAGGATGTGACGGCCTGTTGTTTCAGCCCTATTTCACCCCAAATGTGACGATGCCTGTGGCAAAAGGCTCGATTATCGGATTTTCAGACCAGCATACAAGAATCCATCTCTACCGCGCGATCATTGAAGGAATCAATTTCGCTCTGATGGATGGGATGCGGCTTTTGGAAAAACGTTCCGGGCATGTATTTGAGGAGATCCGCCTCGGAGGCGGCGGTTCCCAGAGTGATGAGATCTGTCAGATCACCGCTGATATGTTTGGCATTCCTGTGAAACGGACGGACACCTATGAGGCCACAGGGATGGGGAGTGCGATGGCGGCATTTGTGGGGCTGGGAGAGTTTCGAGATTACGAGGAGGCACAGAAGGCCATGGTACATCTAAAGGATGTGTTTGAACCGGATATGGACCAGCACAGGATCTATGAGGAGCTGTACCGGGAGGTCTTCCAGAATATTTACGGGAAGCTGGCGCCGCTGTATGAAAAATTAAATGAGATATACCGCCGGAGACGATAGTCAAATTATTACCGCATGCTGGGGGAAGTAACAATTCAGCCATGCAAGCTCGATTCCGCGGCAGAGCCGCTGCATCTCGCTTCGGCTAAACGCCGTATGGCAATAAATAAAGAATCTGTGTTTAGTGAGCAAGCTCCCACACACAGATTCTCTATTTATTACCGCATGGCTGAATAGTTATGAAAGTTTTATGAAATGTTCTTTCTTGCTTGTGGAAAAGGTTTTTGTATGATAAAGTGGAATCACCTGGAAATCATAAGGGTGCATTTCAAACATTCTTGGTATCTAATCACAATGGAATCTTAGATTTCATTCCTGAGGGCTGATTCGCCTGAATATTCAATGTTTGGAAAAAGAAACGGTAGTTTGTAACTGATAGTATGCTGATTTGTAAGTTTGTAAAGCGGGGGATGCGTATTGAGAGAGTGAACTTGTCGGGCAAATTGTAAAATTATAGTATCTGTTTAATGCTTTTACACGGACTGTGCAGTAAATGTGCAATCCTGTACGGAACAGATACAATTCATTTACTTATTGAGCTATTAGTGTGCAATAAGGTAAATCATCTGACAAGGAGAAAATTGAATATGGGGAAAAATGATATTTATATGAAACGCTGGCTTTCTGATAAGGAGCGTTTTACGGATCTGATCAATGGGTCTATGTTTCAGGGGAGAAAAGTATTCTCACCGGAAACTCTGCGGGTAGAGAATACGGATCAGGGAATGGTTCTTAAAAATTCTGACGGCAGGAGGATCACGATCCAAAGGTATCGCGATATTGCAATGTCGGCAGAGGACGGGACCCGCATTGTTATTCTTGCATGTGAAAATCAGGAAGAGGTACACTATGCGATGCCGGTACGGGGGATGCTGTATGATGCGCTCACCTATGCAGAGCAGGTCTTAAATATCCGGCAGGAGAGAAGAGAAAAGAAGGACTTAAAAGGAAATGCAGAATTCCTTTCCGGTCTTAAGAGATCCGATCTGCTGCATCCGGTGATCACGGTTGTCCTTTACTATGGGGAAGAAGAGTGGGATGGGAAAAAAGAATTACACGGCCTGCTGGGAATGGACAGGGAGGAGTATAAACTTTTAAAGAAATATGTTCCTAATTACCGGATCAATCTGATCGATCCAAGGCAATTGGAAAATTTGAACTGTTTCCAAACCGATTTACAGATTGTTTTTGGCATGCTAAAATATAGGAAAAGCAAGAGCGGACTTAAGAAGTATGTAAACTCTAACCGGGAATATTTCAGTAATATTGATACAGATTCTTATAACGCAGTAAGGGCTATTCTAGGCTCAGAGCGCGGCCTTAAGGAAATAAAGCAGAAATCAGGAGGGATTGATATGTGTCAGGCATTGGAGGATTTATATCAAGAAGGAATTGAGCAGGGAATTGAACAAGGGATCGAGCAGGGCATCCGGGCTTTCATCCTGGATTACATCGAAGAAGGATACAGCAGGGAGAAGATCCTGGAGAAATTACAGAAACGCTTTTCATTAAGCGGGGAGAAAGCTGAAACATATTTTAAGGGGGTTAAAGATGGGAGTTTATGAGGTTAAGGACAGGCAGTCTATCGCCCCGCTGTTTGCAGGCTGGGAGGAGACCTTTATCTGGTCTTATCTTCAGGGCTGTATGGGCAGAGCCTATGCGTCCGGGGATTCTCCTGTAGAATCTGCACTGATCCTGACGGGGGATTTCTGCTGTCTGGCGGGAAGAGCATGCCGGGAACTGCTTGAAGACCAGCAGATATGGGAAGGAAAAGGGTTTATCATTCTGGTTCCTCAGAGTGAAGCATGGTCGGAGTTGATCGAGAAGTGCCTCGGCAGCTGTGCTGTGCGCAGGGAACGTTATGCATTAAAAAAGGAAGGCGATCTGTTTGACAGAGAAAAGCTTTCCCACATTGTGAACGAGATCAGGGAACCCTATGAGATCCGAATGATCGATGAGGAAATCTTCCATGAGGCATTGGCAAGTGGATGGGCACAGGATCTGTGCTCCCAGTTTGAGGATTATGACGATTATAAAAGGCGCGGATTGGGAGCAGCAGTCCTGAAACATGGAGAGCTGGTGTCAGGAGCCTCGTCTTATATCGTGTATCGGGAGGGAATCGAGATTGAGATCGATACCCGGGAGGATGAAAGAAGGAAGGGGCTTGCTCTTGCCTGTGGGGCAAAGCTGATCCTGGAATGTCTGGAACGCGGGCTGTATCCCAGCTGGGACGCACATAATCGGGGATCACTTAGGCTGGCTGAAAAACTGGGATATCATTTTGATAAGGCATATCCGGCATATGAGGTGTTTTTTTAACTTAAGAGGGAATAAAAAAACAGCAGGAAGAACTCTTTGGTATGTGGAAAAAGATTTTGAAAGGAGCCATACATGAAGATAAAAAAAGGAAAACTGATCGGTGGTGCAGTTGTACTGGCTGCTCTTGTGTATCTCTTCTTTTTTGCACCGCCTATTATGGTTTCAAGGGGTGGAATTGATTTAGGATATTATGATGAAAATTTTGAAAATCCATATGCACATCTTGCGGATGATGCCCTGGCTTTTGAAAATAGGAATGTGCATGATACCAGCGATTTTGAGCATTTCTATTTCCTGAATTTTAAGTTCTGGGAGGAGCTTGAGATCCGGCAGGCTGAGTATGCGGGGGCCAAAAAAGCGGCTGAGGTAAAAAAGCTCCTTCCGTTTTTATATTCCGTGGAGCAGAATCAGAAGAATTCCCCTCATAATGCATTTGGCGTCAGGCGCGGGGATAAGGGGTGGTATTTTGACTATTATACTACGATCTAATCTCTAAAGCGGTTCTGCCGATTTCCACAGTACCGTCCATTTTTGATGTTCTACATAATAGAGCAGGTAAAAGCAGTACTTTAGTGAGTTTACCACGGCATTACATTCATATTCAATGGTGGGAATGCCGCAGTAATTTTTCTTTTCACAGGCAGTAACATGTAAATGAGTCAGGGTGCGGATCTTGCCATCTGCATCCTGAAACTTTATCATCTTCGGCACAGCGTCTCCTGTGCTTGTGTACCAGACCCCGCAGGCCACGGGCTCCTGATGTCCTCTGATTTTTCCGGCATCCGGCGTATGGACGTTGACTCCGATTCCCATACCCATGATGAAACACCTCCAATCTTTTACATTGTTATTTGATTTCTAAACAAGAATAGTCTACCGTTCGTTTCTCACGGGATACCCCTCCTTCCATATGGTCAAGAGGTACACCAAGAAAGGCAGCTCTTTTTACTGCATCTATTCCATATCTTTTCCGTATAGAATCTACGGTTTTATCTAATTGTTCTAATTTTACAAAGTCTATCGTGTCAAACAGATTCATCTGCCGCAGGCCGTTATTTTCTGACAGCCGCCCTGTGTGGATGCCCAGGTGCCGGATTGGGGTCTTCTTGTCCCAGAGCCGGTCGAAAAGCAGGCAGGCATAGTGGTAAAGCTCGGTTGTGATATTGGTCGGATTTTTGAGGATCATCTGATGGCTGGCATAACTCAAATCGCAGCTTTTGATCCCGACGGACATTAATTCTGCCTGAACATGATCCTTCCTTAACCGGGTCCCCACGGTCTCCGCCAGCCCAAGAAGGACCAGCCTGGCGGTATCCGCATCTGATACGTCAAACGCAATGGTCGTAGAATTGCCGTATCCCTTCTGGGGCGGAGGGACCGGCTCTACAGAGGAACAGTCGATTCCGTTGGCAAAAGCCCAGATCGTTTCCCCATGCTTCTTTAAGTGAAGAGAGAGAAGTTTAGGGTCACTCTGGGCAAGCTCGCCGATCGTATGGATCCCCAGATTCAAAAGCTTTTTCGTTGCAGCCTTTCCTGTGAAAAATAGATCCGACACAGGCAGCGGCCACATTTTCTCTGGAATTTCTTCTGGAAAAAGCGTATGGACCCGGTCTGGTTTCTTTAATTCGCCGGCCATTTTCGCGAGTAGTTTATTGCAGGAGATCCCCACATTTACCGTAAATCCCAGCTCCTCCCTGATGCGGTTCTTAATCTGATGCGCGGTTTCAACGGGCGTACCGAACAGGTGGAGCGTCTCGGTCATATCCATGAAGGCCTCGTCGATACTGTACTGCTCTACCATAGGTGTATATTCCTTAAGGATCTTAAGAAATGCCTCGGAGCATTTCTGGTACAGCCCATAATTAGGCGGAGCCATGTACAGGGAAGGACATTTCTGTATCGCTTCTGGAATCGTCTCTCCGGTGCGGATCCCAAACCTTTTCGCAGGGAGGCTTTTTGCAAGAATAATCCCATGTCTTAAGGCGGCATCCCCGGAAATCGCAGAGGGGATGTCTCTAAGGTCCAACGTCCCGCCCAGGTGATGAATGCGGTAAGCCGCTTCCCAGGAGAGAAAAGCACTGTTTACATCGATATGATAAATAACTGGCTCCATAAGAAAGTCCTCCTTTGCTGTATTTTTGTCAGGCTTTACGACGCGGCCCTCTCGTTCCTGCCAGCCGGACGGCAGAAAAACGGAACGTTCTTAAGTATCCTTTGAAATTATTATACAGAACGTATGTTCTATACACAAGTGGGAAAGTTTTCCTGGAAAGGTATGGTAAAAGTCGGAATTCCCGTGGAATAAGGAGCAATATCATACTGCTGGTAATAGATCACGATCCCTTCTGGTTTCAGATAATAGTTTTGGGGATGAAAATTTTCCCGGATCAAAACGGCATAATCGTTAAAATAGGAGGATGGAGAATCTTTTAAACGTTCTGCGATCTGTGCCTCAATGTTCTGAAAAAGATCCTCTGGAAAATCAGGGTCAGAAGGAAAAAACTGTTCCAGGGAAAGCTTGACACCATCGTACAGATCCCAGGTGTCGGACAGGCGCGTGGTGGAGCCGTGAGCGCCTCCCATATATTCATACTGGTCCATATACAGGCTTACGATGCAGTCCTGATTGAGAGTAACCTGAAAAATGGACTGGAACTGGTAACTGTGGAAAGGGGGACGGTTAGTCTGGATATAGCGGGCGCTTTCCACGGCCTGGGGAAACAGGACGGTGTGGCAGTAATGTTCGGTCTTTTGGGACTGCAGGGTATAATATTGATTGACTTTTTTCTCGGTATCAGGATGGAGCGGGATGGAAAAAGCCGGATAATCGATCTGATATGTGAATACAGGAATCGAGCGGTAATACATCGTGTCCTGCCGTGTTTTTGTAGAAACGGTCTGCATGGCGGCCTCTTTTATTGTTCTTCCTTATAGTATATTGCCGGAAGAAGGAAGATGTGAGGGGAGTCAGACGGGAGGACAGGCGAATCTTAAGGCGGTCTTAAGGTTGGATTTATTTTGGCTTTAAGTCCCCCTATTACAATAAATACATCTTAAGAAAAGGAGAGAAAACTTATGAATATGTTGTCATGCAGTCATCTGAAAAAAATATATCAAAAGCAGTGTGTTGTAAATGAATTGAGCTTTTCGGTGCACCAGGGGGAGGCATTTGCACTTCTGGGAAGCAACGGTGCAGGAAAGACGACAACGATCAAAATGATTTTGGGACTGATCCCGAAGGATGGGGGAACCGTTAAGAAGCAGGAAGGGATCAGGATCGGGTATTCCCCGGAAACCCCGTATTTTCACCCTTTCTTAAATGCAAGGGAGGTTCTGGAATTTTACGGGGGTCTGCAAAAGATTCCTAAAAACGAGTTAAGGGAGCAGATCCCGATGCTGCTGGAACGCTCGGGGCTGGAGGATAATCAGACGAAGGTAAAAAATTACTCCAAAGGAATGCTTCAGCGTCTGGCACTGGCACAGGCTTTACTGGGAGATCCCCAGCTGTTGATCCTGGATGAGCCCGCGGCAGGTCTGGATGCCCTGGGGCGGGTGGAAATGATGCAGACGATACAAAGCTTAAAGGAGGAGGGGCGTACGATCATCATCAACTCCCACATCCTGAACGATATCGAGCGCGTCTGCGACCGGGGCATCATTATCAAGAAGGGCGATCTGCTCTATGAATGGGAGAAGGAAAAAGAAGTAAGAAGCCTGGAAGAAATCTTTGTAGAGAAAATCGGAGGAAAATAAAATGGGAATCATGAAAAATGCTTTGAGAGAGAGGATCAGAAGAAAAGATATTTACGTGGTGATCATGATCGGAATGCTGATCGTTACGATGTGTATGAGTGGTACAGCAACCCTGGCTATTAATGGTGTGTCTGTGACGGAATTTGAGATGCTGATGCCGCTGGTCCTGAATGTGATCTCTGTGCTCGGAGGAGGGATCGCAGTCGCGCTCAGCCTGCGGACGATTCCCAATGAATACGAGCGAAGGACCAGCCATCTGATCTGGATTCGGGGTGTGAGCCAGTGGAAGTATCACGGACAGCTGGCCCTGGCAAATGTGATCAGCTCCGTAGGAGCGCTGTTCATCCTGTATGCGGGTGTCATGGTATTTGCAGCAGTGAGAGGTGAATTCGCAGTGCTGACAAAAGGCCTTCCTGCATTCGCAGTCTTTGCAATCAGCACAGCGGCAGTGAGTCTGTTTACCAGCGCAGTCAGCCTGGTAGTTCCGGGAATGGCAGCAGGGGTGATTTGTACCGCCTTCATGCTGATCGGGACACTGCATCCGATCCTGGAAACCATATCCGGGATCGTGTCAGGAGCAGCCAGAGGGCTGCTCAATGGGATCTTATTTGTAGTACCCAGTTTGTATGCAGTTGAATCACAGGCAGCCAGTCTGCTGTCAGGAAAAACAGTGCAGATACATGAGATCCTGGGAGGGCTTTTGGTGCTGTATGTCTGTACCGTGATGTTGTATGTGTTCCACAGAAGGGAGGCATAGCCGTGAAGAAGAAACATATGGTATCTGGAAAAAGGATTCTCTGGAAGGCGGCTGCCCTGGCAGCAGGAGCGGCTCTTTTAGCAGGATGGATCCTGACAGGGACGTCCGGGATCAGTAAGGAAGACAAGGAAATCTATGAGGCGGCACTTGAAATGCAGACAGAGGTGGATCAGATAGGATTTCAGGATTTTCGTCTGGCAGATTATCCGGTTGCGATGTATGACGGGAAAAGAGACTATGTCTTTTATCAGGGAAAAATAGAAAAACGTGCTCCGGTTCTGGAGACCTTTGCCGGGACAGCATACCCGGTGGAGGATCATTTCGAAGTCATCGTCCCGACACGGGAGCAGTTAGAGGGGCTGTTGTCCCTTGCCGGAGGTGTGGAAACACTGGCATCAGGCAGCGGTTATGAGAAAGAGGAGCAGATCGCAACGATCTGGCATGAAACCTTTCATGCATGGCAGATGAGCAATTACGCTGTCTTAGGAGAGACGATGACTCCTCAGGAGATGGCGGCGGAGCTTGAGGAAGAATCCGGGGACGAAGAATCCATGGGTGAAGATGCAGTTCTGGTAAGAGCAGTGGACAAAAATCCAGATATGAAAAAGAAAGTGGAGCAGGAGATGAAGCTCCTGAAAAAGACCGCATTGTCGGAAGCCGGGATTGACGAGATAAAGAGCGGGGTATTAGAATATAGGAAGCTGGAAGAACGGCGGAAGGCAGAGATGTCAAAAGAGGCCGTGCAAGTGGAGGAGCGCTGTGAGCTGATGGAGGGAACTGCATACTATGTGGAGGCAAATGTCCTGAAAATCCAGAAAGGCGGGCAGGAATACCGGAAACGGTATATAGGCACCCTGGATCGGTTTGACGCTGGAAGAGGGAAGTATTACCGCACCGGAATGGCAAAGTGTATGATCTTAGACCGGATCTCTCCGGACTGGAAGAAGAACTTAGATTTTTCTAAGAGCCTGGATGAGCTTCTGGATGATGCTGCCGGAGAGTGAGCCTGACCGGAATCCGACAGGCAGGAGTGCATAAGACAGGGAGGAAAAGGATGGAGTATACGATTTTAGCGGCAGATGATGAGGCCGAGCTTTTAGATGTACTGGAATTATATTTAAGCCGGGAACAGATCGGGATCAGAAAGGCGAAGGACGGGATCGAGGCAATGGAGATCTTCCGGCAGGAGGAGATCCATCTGGCTCTGCTGGATATCATGATGCCGGGACTGGATGGATTTGCAGTCCTGCGCAGGATCAGACAGACAAGTAAGATCCCTGCGATCATGCTGACTGCAAAAAGTGAAGATTATGATAAGATCCTGGGACTGGAGCTGGGTGCCGATGACTATATCACCAAGCCCTATAATCCGCTGGAGGTGGTAGCACGGATCAAGGCACAGCTTCGGCGCAATTATGATTACCGGGAGGATGCAGTGGGGGAGCATGAGCTTTTACAGATCAAGGGGCTGAAGCTTCATAAGACGGAAGGACTGGTTACTTTAGATGAAACGGCGGTGGAGCTGACCTCCACGGAGTTCAAGATCCTGAGACTCTTTATGGAGCATCCGGGCCGGATTTTTACGAAGCGGCAGATCTTTGAACAGGTGTGGGAAGAAACCTATGCCGGGGATGACAATACGGTGATGGTACATATCAGTAATCTGCGCAGCAAGCTAACGCCTGGCGGGGCACCGCAGATCAAAACAGTCAAGGGGCTGGGATATAAACTGGAGAAGGAAGCATGAGAATAAAAGGGAAGAAGGCAGGCAGCGTATTTAAACAGCTGGTGGGCAGCTATATTCTATTTTCCATCCTGCTTGTAATTGGGATGTACGTCTGCATGTTTGGTCTGCTGATCGGTTTAAGCGGAGGGAAAATTGAATCACTGGCGCCCTATGAACTGGTGGACGAAAAGGGAAACGTGGGCGACCTGAGATCACTTGAGAGAATGGGGGGATGGATCGAAAAGCTGGATACAGAGTATCATGTCCTGGCGGTATATGGAGAGAAAAAGGATGAGGCCAGATCCTATACGCAGGAGGAGATTTACGAGTATCTGGTGATCGACAAGCTGGTGGACACCAATACCTCTGCAAAAGAATACCGCGGGTTTTTGGATACGGCAAAAGAAGATGGAAAGACATTTTACTACTTTGTGAAGCTTGACCGGGATGTGTTAAGCCTGACCTACAGCTATCAGGTGAATAATCACGTCGGGGGAGGCAGGATAGCAGTGGTTTTTCTGGCCATATTTCTCCTGATCTTCTTTGGAAACTGTTTCCTGATGAGCCGCTATCTGTCACGAAAGATCAAAAAGCCTTTGAATGAGATCATAGGCGGGATGGAGCAGGTCATTGAGCAGGGAGTAGACCAGGTACATCTGGATTTCCACGCACAGAAGGAGTTTGAGGAGATCCGTGACAGCTTTAATGTTATGACGGAACGTCTGGAACAGGAAAAAAGGGAAAAACGGGTACTGGAAGAGAAGAAGAACCGGATGCTGCTGGAACTTTCCCATGATATTAAGACCCCGGTGGCGACGATCAAAAGCTATGCAAATGCGTTGGAGGAGGGACTGGTAAAGGCAGAGGATTTCAAAGACTATTATCAGATCATTGATAAAAAGGCCGTCCGGGTGGATGTACTTGTAAATGAGCTGTTTCTGATGTTAAAGCTGGACAATCCGGAATATGAACTGGAACTTAAAGAGACGGATCTGTGTGAGCTGGTGCGGACAGTCTGTGTGGAGTACTATGAAGAGCTGGAAAGCAGAGGGATCGAGATGCATATTGAAATCCCGGAGACTCAGATCCGGGCAAAGGTGGATCCAAAGGAACTGACCCGGGTGATCGAGAACCTGCTGGGAAATATCGTGAAATATAATCAGACCGGACATGGCGCCTGGGTGACCGTGAAGGAAGCTAAGGGAAGAATAGAGATTCAGGTTCAGGATGACGGAGAGGCCATCGCAGAGGAAATCCGGCCCGTCCTGTTTGATCCGTTCACCCGCGGGGATCAGGCCAGGACCACACGCGGCGGTACCGGCCTGGGGCTTGCGATCGCACGGAAGATTATGGAGAAACTGGGCGGGGAGATCATATACCTGTATGAGGATGGGAAGAATCAATTTCAAATCAAGCTATAATCAAGGAGTGCCTCGTTTCCATTCCTGTATCGCTTCCAGCCGTTCTTTTGCCTTTTTTTCCTCGCCCTGCACGGTAGGGTGATAATATTCTCTGTCCTTTAACGATTCCGGCATACACTGCATATGGGTCAGCTTTTCTTCGGTATCATGGGCGTATTCATACCCTCTCCCATATTCCAGTTCTTTCATAAGCTGTGTAGGGGCATTGCGTATCTGCAGCGGAACCGGTTCGGCCCTCTGCTCGCGGACATCCTTTTTGCAGGCCTCACAGGCCATGTACAGGGCATTGGACTTGGGGGCGAGTGAGAGGTAGGTTACCGCATGTGTCAGATGCACATCGCATTCAGGCATCCCCAGGAAATGGCAGGCCTGATAGGCCGCTACGGCGACCTGGAGCGCATGGCTGTCTGCCATGCCGATATCCTCACTTGCAAAGCGGATCAGTCGTCTTGCGATATACAGAGGAGTTTCCCCTCCCTCCAGCATACGTATCATCCAGTAGATGGCGGCATCAGGATCACTGTTGCGCATGGATTTATGCAGGGCAGAGATCAGGTTATAATGCTCCTCACCGTTTTTATCGTAAAGCAGGGATTTCTTACTGATACACTGTGCCAGCCCTTCGTTTGTCACGGTGATTCCCCTGGAACTGATCTCGCCATTGATCACAGCCATCTCCAGGGTATTGAGTGCGGTTCTCGCATCCCCGTTTGCAAACGCAGCGACTGCCTGTATCTGCTCTGGGGTGATCTGAACATTCTGATTTCCAAAGCCGGAAGGAGATTTTAGGGCATGATAAAGCAGCTTTACCAGATCCTTTTCCTCCAGAGCCTTTAATACAAAGACACGGCAGCGGGAGAGCAGAGCGGCATTGACCTCAAAGGAGGGATTTTCCGTGGTAGCTCCGATCAGGATGATACTGCCCCTTTCTACAAAGGGAAGAAAGGCATCCTGCTGAGCCTTATTAAAACGGTGGATCTCATCTACAAAGAGAACCGTGCGGATGCCCATACGGCGGCTGTTTTCCGCCTGGTTCATGACTTCCTTGATCTCCTTGATCCCGCTTGTGACAGCGCTGAAATTAATAAAATCCGCTTTCGTCTGTCCCGCGATGATACTGGCAAGGGTGGTTTTTCCCACACCCGGAGGACCCCAGAAGATCATGGAGGAGATCTGGTCCCGCTCGATCAGCTGTCTGAGCATCCTGCCCTTTCCAAGTAAATGCTCCTGTCCCACAAAGTATTCCAGCGTATCCGGGCGCAGACGGCTTGCCAGAGGGGCTGTCAATTTCCTGTCATCAAATAATGTCATTTGTTCCATTTCCACTTCTCCTTTGTAAAAACAAAAATGTCTCCGGGCATCTATTTCAAAAAGTCCAGTGTCTGCTGTTCATATTCGGTGTCCTTTTTTAACGCTCCGGGAACCTTATGCAGGATCAATTCTGTCTGGGAATCGTCAAAAAGCCAGGCATCCAGCTCCTCATCATTTAAGACAAGGGGCATCCGGTGATGCACGCTTTTCATTGACTCGTTGGCATCCGTAGTCAGGATCACAAACCGGACGCTGCCTTTAAATTCCTTGTAGAACCCCGCCAGGTAGCAGATCCTGCCATCCGGTCTCTGGAAGGTGTATTTCTCCTTTTCCTTGTTCCACTCATAAAATCCGGCGGCCGGAACGGCACACCTGTGGTTTCGGATGCTTTCCTTAAACATTCGTTTTTCCAATGCAGTCTCCGAGCGGGCGTTGATGATCAGATTCTTCTGATCAAATCCAGGGAATCCCCATGTAAAAAGCTCAGCAGAAAATTCATTCTGATACCCGGTGATAACGGGAGCCTGGCCGGAAGGATAGATATCTCTTCTGCCTCCTGCTTTAAATTTCTGGTCAAGATGGCGGACAAGCCGTTCAATCTCCCTGGCTGTCTCATCATCGATATAATAACGTCCACACATGAATTATAATTCCTTTCCACTTCCTATTGCCGTTTCCTTGTAGCTGTATCCTGGAAACAGAAGTAATCCGGCCGATGGCGGGACTGAGTATACTCGAACATGATCCCGTCTGCATTATAGGTCTGCCCGGTGATTACGGCCAGACAGTTATAGTCGTTGAGCTCCAGATATTTTTCATCGATCTCAGTCGCCCGCTCCACGGTCATCTTACGCTTACTTGTGATAATAGCCATTCCCAATTCATTTTCAATATATTCATAGATGGACCTTGCGGCGATCTCTTTCGTAAGCCCGGGGACGACAGACTTTAAAAACATGTTCACATCCAGGATCAGCGCCTTTTCTTCCAGATAGCGGACACGCTGGATATAGTAGAGTTCGCTTCCCTCTAAAAATCCCGTTTTGGAAGAAATCCGTTCATCTGCAGTAATCTCCGCAAACTGGATCACATCGGTGCGTGTTTTCTTATGGTTTCTGGCGGCAGATTCCTTGAAGGATTCGATTCCGCCTATGGTAAAGGAGGCCTGATCAACGGGCTGGTAAATGACGCGGACGCCTTTGCCGTGGAGAGACTGTACATAACCCACCTCAGCCAGTTCAGATACGGCCCTGCGGATGGTATTGCGGGAACATCCGTAGATATCCACCATAGTATTCTCGGAAGGGAGCAGCTCCTGATAGGGATACTCCTGGGATTCGATCTTCTGTTTTAAATCTTTATAGATTGTTTCAAATTTGGCTTTCGGCATGACTTCACCTTTCTTTAATGTTATGCTTGTTTAAACATCTGTTTTTATTATAGCTTAAAGGGGCGATAAGTCAAGGGAACGAAAAGAACAGTTTTTAACATGATCCGGCAGATAGATGGATAGAAAGAAAGTTTAAAATTGAAAACGGGGTTGACTTGTTTAAACAAGTATGGTATAAAATAATTAAAGAACTTGTTTAAACAAGATTGACAAAGTGGATCTCATTGGATGAAATAATCGGGAGGAAAGATCATGGGCAGATATGCTAAGGATGCAGAAGAACTTTTAGAATTGATCGGAGGGCGGCAGAACATTGCGGCGGTCTCACATTGTATGACAAGAATGCGGTTTGTGTTAAATGATCCGTCAGCGGCGGATGTGGAAAAGATCGAAGCAATGAAAGTGGTAAAGGGAAGCTTTACACAGTCAGGACAGTTTCAGGTCATCATTGGGAATACTGTTGCAGATTTCTACAATGATTTTACGGCTGTGGCAGGGGTTGAGGGAGTTTCAAAAGATACGGTGAAGCAGGCTGCAAAAAAGAACCAGAGTGTATTGCAGAGGATGGTCACGGCAATTGCAGAAATCTTTGCACCACTGATCCCGGCGATTATCGTCGGCGGCCTGATCTTAGGTTTCCGGAATTGTATCGACAGCCTGTATCTATTCGAAAACGGAACAAAGACATTGTGTGATATCAGTCAGTTCTGGTCCGGGATCGACAGCTTCCTGTGGCTGATCGGTGAGGCCGTATTCCATATGCTTCCGGTCGGGATCTGCTGGTCTGTGACCAAGAAAATGGGAACCACCGAGATGCTGGGAATCGTTCTTGGTCTGACGCTGGTTTCCGGGCAGCTTTTGAATGCCTATTCCGTGGCTTCCACGGCAGCATCAGAGATTCCGTTCTGGGATTTTGGATATTTTAAGGTCAATATGATCGGATACCAGGCACAAGTAATTCCTGCGATCCTGGCAGCATTTACCCTGGTCTATCTGGAAAAGTTTTTCAGGAAGATCACGCCCCAGGTAATCTCTATGATCGTCGTTCCCTTCTTCAGTCTTGTACTGGCAGTAATCGCGGCGCATTTTATCCTTGGCCCGGTCGGCTGGAAGATCGGCTCTGCAATTTCAAGTGTTGTGTATGCAGGAATCACCGGACCTTTTAAAGTTGTATTCGGAGCAATTTTCGGTTTTGTCTATGCGCCCCTTGTTATCACCGGACTGCATCACATGACAAATGCCATCGATCTGCAGCTGATCGCAGATTATACAGGGACCATGCTGTGGCCGATGATCGCCTTATCCAATATTGCACAGGGGTCCGCAGTCCTGGGCATGATCACGCTGCAGAGAAGAGATCCACAGGCACAGGAAGTAAATGTTCCGGCATGCATTTCCTGTTACCTGGGAGTAACAGAACCGGCGATCTTTGGCGTCAACCTGAAACATTTCTTCCCTTTTGTATGCGGGATGATTGGTTCTGCATGTGCAGCAGTCATTGGCGTGGCGTGGGGGACAACGGCAAATGCCATCGGAGTCGGAGGGCTTCCGGGGATTCTGTCCATCCAGCCGAAATATATGCTTTCCTTTGCTGTGTGTATGGCAGTTGCAATTGTGGTGCCTTACGTGCTTACAGTAATAGTAGGAAAGAAAAGGGGGATCGGTAAGGCTTTAGAAAAGGAAACAAAAAGGGTTCCTGAGAAGAAAGAAAAGATCCTTGAAAAGAGAGACCGTGCAGAGGAACAGGCAGGAGAAACGAAAGAATTAAAGGCTTTTCTTGACGGAAGGGTAATCCCATTGAAAGAAGTGGGTGACGGTGTATTTTCCGAAGGGATCATGGGGGATGGACTGGCGGTTATCCCGGAAAGTGAAACACTGTATGCCCCGGCTGACGCAACTGTAACCGTTCTGATGGAGGAATCCAGGCATGCATGCGGCTTGACACTGGGAAACAAAATGGAACTGCTTCTCCATATTGGGATCGATACGGTCGATATGAAGGGGGATGGCTTTGAATACCTTGTAAAGCAAGGGGAGAAGGTGGCAGCAGGGACACCGCTGATCCGGTTTTCACGGGAAAAGATCCGTGCAGCAGGACATTCAGATACAACAGTCTGTGTCATAACAGATGAGGGCGATGCAGAGAATATAGAATTTCATACAGGAATCTGCGCCCGTGCAAAGGAGACAGGTATCGTTACATTTGAATAAATATGTTCCTTATTGGATATTAGCAGTCGATTGAATAAGCAGGAGGAAACACGGCATGACCGATTTTAAAAATAAAGTAGTATACCAGATTTATCCCAAGTCGTTCAAAGATTCTGACGGGGATGGGATCGGAGATTTAAAAGGAATCACGGAAAAGCTGGATTATCTGGAAGCCCTGGGGGTGGATTATCTGTGGCTCACTCCGTTTTTTGTCTCACCCCAGAGAGACAATGGATATGATGTGGCAGATTACCGGAAGATCGATCCGGTATTCGGTACCATGGAGGATCTGGAAGAATTGATCAAAAAAGCACAGGAAAAGGGGATCGGACTGATGCTGGATATGGTATTTAATCACACCTCTACGCAGCATGAGTGGTTCCAGAAGGCCCTCCGGGGCGATCCTGAGTACATGGATTATTATATCTTTCAGGATGGAACACAAGATCAGATCCCGACCAACTGGGAGTCCAAGTTTGGCGGTCCGGCGTGGGAATATGTGCCTGCCCTGAAAAAATGGTACCTTCACCTGTTCGATGTGACCCAGGCGGATTTAAATTGGGAGAATCCCAAAGTACGTGAGGAACTAAAGCGGATCATCTGTTTCTGGAAAGCGAAAGGAATCAAAGGATTCCGGTTTGATGTGGTAAATCTGATCTCAAAGCCGGAGGTTTTTGAGGATGACCTGGAAGGAGACGGACGGAGATTCTATACGGATGGGCGTCATGTACACGAGTTTTTGAAAGAACTGGTTTGCGATACCGGGATCGAAGATATGGTGACAGTGGGAGAGATGTCCTCTACTTCTCTGGAAAACTGTATCCGGTATTCGAATCCACAGGAAAAAGAGCTTTCCATGTGTTTCAATTTTCATCATTTGAAAGTGGATTATAAGAACGGTAATAAATGGGAGCTGACGGAACCGGATATTCCGGCATTGAAAGAACTGTTTTGCAGATGGCAGCGTGGAATGCAGGAAAATCAAGGGTGGAATGCGGTGTTTTGGTGTAACCATGATCAGCCAAGAATCGTGTCACGTCTGGGAGATGATCAGAACGCCTGGAAGGAATCGGCAAAAATGCTGGCGGCCTGCATCCATCTGATGCGCGGAACCCCTTATATTTATCAGGGAGAAGAACTGGGAATGACCAACCCCGGATATGAGACGATCGGGGATTACCGGGATGTGGAGAGCCTGAACTATTATGAGATCCTGTTGAAAGAGGGGCATACAAGGGAAGAGGCGCTTGAGATCCTATCCAAACGATCCAGGGACAACGGGCGTACCCCTATGCAGTGGAATGATGGAGAAAATGCCGGATTTTCGGATGTCAGGCCGTGGATCGGGCTGCCGGAAAATTATAAAAGGATTAACGCAGAGGCAGAAATGGCAGATAAAGATTCCATCCTGGCTTTCTACAAGAGACTGATCATGTTTAGAAAAGAGAACCCTGTCATCTCAGACGGGAAGATTGAATTTTTGTGCCAGGAGAATAAAAATATACTGGCGTACAGGCGCTATCTGGAGGAAGAGGAACTGCTCGTGTTCTGTAATTTCCGGGGAGAGTGTGTACAGATGGGGGATATCCGGGATGCAGAGGGAGAGAAGGAATATTTCCTTGATGAACGATACGAAAAGATTCTCGGTAACTATGAGGGGAAGGGGGAAGACGAAACCCTGCGTCCATATGAAGTTATAGTGTATGAGAAGAGGATAGAAAAATAGACGGCAAAAAAAGAACCCTATCTGATTTAAAATGTCTTTTCCCCTTCACAGCTATTTAAAATGGATTGGCTCCTGATGTCTATCGTTCTATTGTGCATTATGGCGATGGGACTGTATGCACTCATCAATCTGGTCGAAAAAATATATTTGAAAAGGTTTTAACTGTTCAGTACAGGACTGTGCATTTACTGCACAGTCCGTGTGAAAGCGTCGAACAGCTACAAAGATTTACAAAGTCTGTAAACAGCAGGACAAGACATTTTTTAAAAGGATGTTTTGTCCTGCTGTTTTTTGCAGAGCTGGGATTTCTACATAAGTACAAGGTGTTTTTTCATATGCTGATGTAAGGACGGTGAAAGACGGCTGATGGAAGATTGGAAGATTGTAAGGAAAAGCTGCTGCCAGGCGGCAGGAAAAAAAGGATGGCAGAGCAGGATAAGAGGTATGAGCAGAGCCGGAAACAGGAAGCAGAAAAAAGAATACTCCTCCATCTTGCTGATCTCCTTAGGGAGGAGAATTTTTTGACATCGGAAGAATGGATGCGCTTAAAACAGCGTATCGCTTTGGAGTAGCGTATGCTGCGCGCTGTGATCTACTGCCGCTGCAGTACCGAGGAAGAAAGCCAGAAGGATGCCCTGAAACAGCAGGTGAATGAAGCACGTCAAAGTGTCTGCAGGCAGGGCTGGACACTCGTAGATGAATACATAGAGGCAAAGAGCGGTACCACAACGGCCAATCGGAATGAATATAACCGGCTGTATGAGGAACTAAAGAGCGATAAATTTGATGTTGTGGTGATCAAGAGCCAGGACCGTTTGATGAGAAACACGAAGGACTGGTATCTTTTTATAGACCGCCTCATATCCAATGAGAAACGGTTGTTCATGTATCTGGACGGAACGTTTTATTCTGCAGATGACGCTCTGATCACCGGGATCAAGGCGATCCTGGCTGAGGAGTACAGTAAAGAGCTGTCCAGGAAGATCAACAATGCCCATTCCCACAGGCAGCAGGATGGCAGGTCTTTTATTCTGCCGCCGGAGACATACGGTTTGAGAAAAAAAGCAGACGGAACAGTAGAACTTGTTCAGGAAGAAGCAGAAGCAATCAAGCTCATATTTCTTCTATGTAAAAGTATGGGATGTACTTCCATTGGACATTACTTAAAAGAGAATGGGATTTTTGATCGTAATGGCAGACCCTTTAAGGAAGAGACGATCCGCAGGATCATCCGCAACCCGATCCGATGCGGAACTGTGGTACAAAATAGAATGCATTTTGATTTTCAGACAAAAAGAACGGTCAGACTGCCAAAGGATCAGTGGGTCATACACGAGAACGCGGTTCCGGCAGCGGTTTCCAGGAAAGAATGGGAAGAAGCAAACGATGCCATGGATAAGCGCAGAACAACGGGGAAAACCGGACAAAAAGAAGCTTATAAAGCCGGGAGAAAATGCAGGAATTATCTGCTCTCCGGAAAAATTCAATGTGGGATATGCGGCAGTCCTTATTACCGCAGGTATAGAAAACGGTGTAAGGATCAAAAGCTAGTCATTGAATGGAGATGTAAAAATTATATTCAAAACGGAAGAAACCGGGAACCGGCCGGCAGTAAAAAGAATCCTCTTACAGAGGAATTCTCTAGGGGGTGTAGTAACATTCACCTCAGGGAAGAGGAACTGCTCCATCTGCTGGAACACGTTTCCGAGCAATCCTTTCCAAAGAAGGTGTGGCAGGATGAGAAGATCGTTGACAACATGATGTTCCTCTTATCAGAAGTACTGGGACAAAAAGCTTTAATTAGTCAGGTGAAAAAACTTCAAAAGGAAAAGGGACGCTGTGAGCAGAAGAAAAGAAAGCTTTTGGATAAGCTGCTTGAGGACGTGATCTCGGATAGCGATTATCAAGAAAAAAGACGGGAGATTCAACAAAGGATCGTGAGAATCAACCAACAGCTTGAAAAGGTAAGAGATTCTGGGAGCATGCAGGCAGACAGGGAACAACGGCTGGGGAAAATACGGAAACGCCTGGAGAATGGCGCCGTCAGACAGGCAGACACTGCCGCAATGATTGAAGGGATTGAAAAGATTATGGTGTTTCCTGAGAAAGTTACGATCATATATAAAGTGCAGGATGTGGGAAGAGAGGCCCCCGTCACTGTGAACGCGGCACAGGAGATACAAAGGGATGACGGCATGCTGCGGATGGACGTACCGCTTGGCTTAGAATTTCGGTATCAGGCAGAAAAAGAGGCATTAAATCAGCGGATTGTGGGATATATGCATGAGGATCCTCGAATTACTGCAAAAATGATCGCAGAAAAAGAGAACATCAGCCTGTCCAGAGTCAATGCAGGAATCAGAAGACTAAAGCAGCAGGGGAAGATCTATTTTGAAGGGAAGGGGGGCCGCGGTGAATGGAGGAGCATATCGTCTGACGGGAACAAAGGATTGTGCAACAGAGAAGAATGAAGTATAATAAATCAGGGATGCGTCTTGAAACGTATCCCTGTGCTATATAGGTACAATTTGCAGGTATCATGGTTTTTCCATGGCATACCTTAATCTGCAGCGTATGCTGCGGACCCGCCCGCCAGGGCATGAGTTGCGGGATGCCCTCCGGGTATGATGAAATTGGGAAGATATTCTCAAAAGATGTGATATAGAAAGAGGAAGATTTTATGATAAACAGACTGGTAAAATATATGCTTGGAATCGTAGCTTGTGTGATGATTTTAGCAGCCACAGGGTGTGCAGTGAATCGGGAGAAAGCGCACACGGTACCGGACAAAACACAAGCTGCTCAATCAAAGCCAAAAGAGATAAAAATAGCCTGCATCGGAGACAGTATTACCTTTGGGGCGGGCGTACACCAGACGCGTGATCAGGATAGTTATCCTGCAAAGCTGTCGGGCTTGTTAGGAAGTGGCTATACCGTTTTGAACTATGGGATCAGCGGGAAAACGCTGCTCAACGGAACGAATACACCCTACAGGGCAATGGATTTTTTTGAGGAGTCAAAGCAGGCTCTGCCGGATATTGTGCTGATTATGCTTGGTACGAACGATTCGAAGGCGTATAACTGGAATGCGGGAGAATATGAGAAGCAGCTGGAAGAATTTGTGGATATTTATAAAGGACTGCCATCCGGCCCGGAAGTATACCTGATGACCTGCTGTGCCGCATTTGGTGCAGAGGACAGCGATGTGGTGGCTTTTCATGTCAATAAGTCAGTCATTGCAAATGAGGTGAATCCTATCATCAGAAGAGTGGCAGAAAAGTGCCGGGTCCCGGTGATCGATATTTATGAGGTTACGAAAGACCATTCTGGATATTTCGTAGACGGGGTCCATCCGAATGCAGAAGGCAATGAGGTGATCGCGCAGGCGGTATATGAGGCAATTGAGGCATCTGGCGCTGACAGAAAAACAGTGGATGAACAGAAATAGGAAACAGATAAAAGGCAGCATTTAAGGGAAAAACGAGGAAGGGAGAAGAGAGCGTTATGCAGCAGGAAAGAGTCTATATCTGCATTGATCTGAAATCATTTTTTGCCTCGGTAGAATGTGTGGAGCGCGGTTTGGATCCACTGACGACGAATCTTGTGGTTGCAGATCCGGAGCGGACAGAGAAGACTATCTGTCTGGCTGTTTCTCCTTCCATGAAGGCACAGGGAGTAAAAAACCGCTGCCGGGTGTTTCAGATTCCTGAGAACCTTGAATACATTAAAGCAGTACCGAGGATGCAGCTGTATATTGATTACTCTGCAGAAATATATGCAATTTATCTCAAATATATCTCAAAGGATGATATCCATGTATACTCCATAGACGAGGCATTTATGGATGTGACGGATTACCTCGCCATGTACCAGATGAGTGCAAAAGAGCTGAGTAAGGCGATTATGCAGGATGTATATCAAAAAACAGGGATCACGGCAACATGTGGGATCGGGACCAATCTCTATCTTGCAAAGATTGCTTTGGATATTACGGCAAAGCATGCAAAAGATAACATCGGAGTATTAGATGAAGAATCCTACAGGCAGACGCTGTGGGATCACAAGCCTCTCACAGATTTCTGGAGGGTAGGAAAAGGAACAGCAGAGCGTCTGAGACACTCCGGCATCAGCACTATGAGAGAGATCGCACAGGCGGATGAGGCGCTTTTGTACAAATTATTTGGCATTGATGCGGAGCTGCTCATCGACCATGCCTGGGGCAGGGAGATCACAACAATAGCAGATATCAAAGCATATAAGCCAAAGTCTAACTCTATCTCCAGCGGGCAGGTGCTGGGATGCGATTATTGTTTTGAAGACGCAAAGCTGGTGGTCAAGGAGATGGCAGACATGCTGAGCCTGGAACTGGTGGATAAGGAGCTGGTGACAGATTCTATCTCCCTTTATGTAGGTTATGGCAGCCGCTATGAGGCGAAGTCGGCACACGGAACGATCAGCATGACAGTGACAACCAGTTCGGCAAAGCAGATCATTTCCTATACGGAAAAGCTGTATGACAGGATCGTAGACAGGCATATCCCCATACACAGGCTGAATCTGGCATTCAACAATGTGGTGGATGAGAAATATCAGCAGTATGATCTTTTCACGGATCCGGCAGAGCTGGAGCGGGAGCATAAGATGCAGAAGGTCATGCTGGATATAAAAGAGAAGTATGGGAAAAATGCCATATTAAAGGGCATGAATCTGGAGGAAAAAGCAACGGCCAGGGAACGGAACAGACAGATCGGAGGTCATAAGAGTGGCATCTAAAATGAGCAGGGAAGAGCGTGCAAAACAGTTTATGCCATTTGCGGCTTTAAAAGGATATCCGGATGCGCTCAGGAAGAAGGAAAAGATCATCGTGCCGAAAATGGAGCTGTCCGAGGAGTATAAGGAAGAACTGGACAGGAAGCTAAAGCAGGTGCAGAAAAACGACATGATCACAGTGGTTTATTATGAAAAGAATGAGTATCTGAAAAAGACCGGGATGGTCTCCAGGATCGATGAGACGGCGCGGGTCCTAAAGATCGTGAATACGAAGATACCTTTTGAGAGTATCTTTGAGATCAGCGGGGAGAAGATGAAGGAATTTTAAGTTCGATGGACAATTAGTTATGCAAAATGGAGGATGAGGCAGAAAAAGCGTTACGACAGATTGCGGACAGGCATTATGATCAGGAGCTGAAAAGGGATGGATATGAGAATATTATCCGGTATGGAGTTTCATTTTATAAGAAAAACTGTCTTGTGGCGAAGGTGTAGGTAATATATGAAGCTATTAAATCCCCTCTACTTAAATAAACTCCCAAAACAGATATTGGGGAGTTTAGGAGTAACAATTCAGGAAGATAGTGAAATAAGCGAAGAATACGATGAATTTATATTAGAGTGGATGGCGGATGTGTATACTTATATGCAGTGGAAGTATGATATTTTTTTCCAGTGAAATAATATGTAAAGTAAAACCGGGAGAATTATATTCAAAATATAGTCCTTTGCATGAGACACCATTAAGTAATGGTGTAGAAAGATTAATAAAAATATATAGTCTCTGTTAGAAAACATGAAAGAAATTTAAAAGTCAGCATTGTCTTTGTGTCATTTTCCCCACCTAAGTAAACACCTGGCTGGAGTATATAATCAGATATCCAAGTCCGTCCCGTGCCGCCAGGAACTCCCCGATGATGACACCGACCAGGCAGAGCCCGATGTTGACCTTCATATTGCTGATGATCGCCGGGATGGAGCTGGGCAGCACGACCTTGGTCAGTGCATGCCATTTATTCCCGCGTAAGGTGTAGATCAGCCGGATCTTCTCACCGTCTACCGTAGTAAAACTGGTGTAGAGGTTTAAAATGCTTCCGAAGATAGCCACGGACATGCCGGCAACGATGATCGTTGTTTTCGTAGCGCCCAGCCATACGATTAACAGCGGGGCAAGTGCGGATTTGGGCAGGCTGTTGAGTACGACAAGGTAGGGATCCAGGATTTCCGAGAGCTTCTTACTGCACCATAGGGCGACTGCAATCATGACACTGATGACAGTGACCAGAAGGAAACTAACGATTGTCTCATATAAGGTGACCCAAATATGGACAAAAATGCTTTTGTCCAGGACCATTCCCCAGAAGCAGAGGGCAATTTTGGACGGGCTGCTGAAAATAAAGGAATCAATGATCCCTACATTTGCTGTGAATTCCCAGAGAAATAAAAAGCTTAAAAGGATTGCCACGCGGGAGACCCGGACGATCCTTTTGTGTTTTTTGTGCATATTCAGATAACTTTGCTGTCCTGCGGAAATTTCATTCATTTTGATTCAACTCCTCCCATATAATATTAAAGTAATTCTTGAACTCCGGTGCATTCCTGCGAAGAAGAGGGGTGTCTTTATCCAGAGTAAATGTGATAGGTACGATCTTGGAGATATGGGCAGGCCTGCTTGTTAGGATGATGACCTGGTCGGCGAGACTGACTGCTTCTGAAAGGTCATGTGTCACTAATAATGCCGTTTTGTGTGCGTGACGAATGATCTGTCCAATGTCATCGCCAACGGAGAGTCGTGTCTGGTAGTCTAAAGCGGAAAACGGTTCATCCAGAAGCAGAAGATCCGGTTCCAGGACAAGAGTGCGGATCAGAGCTGCCCGCTGTCTCATTCCTCCCGATAATTCGGATGGTTTTGAATTGGCAAATTGTTTCAGCCCGTACAATTCCAGAAGTTCCTTTGTCTTGGCTTTTGATTTTGGGGAGAGCATGTGTTGGATCTCCAGCCCTAGAAGTACATTTTTATACACCGTGCGCCACTCAAAAAGGTGGTCGTGCTGCAGCATATATCCGACATTCATGGTGCTTTCTTTCATATATTTCCCATTCATTTTTATCAATCCCTTTTCGGGCTCCAAAAGCCCTGAGATAATCGAGAGCAGGGTAGATTTCCCACAGCCGGAAGGTCCGACGATCGCGACAAACTCACCGGAAGCGATGGAAAATGAAATATCTGTCAGTGCCTTGGTTTCTCCTTCTAAAGTGTGATATGCATAATTAATGTTTTTTAATTCAAGTATCGGTTCCATGCAGACACTCCATTCGACAAGTATATAGTTAGTTTATGGAAAAATGCCAGTAAGGTGAATAAACATCTGATCCGAGGTATTTAACGAGCTTAGCATTTGTGGTATAATGCTCGCACTTAGCGCGGTATTTCCGCGCTTTAGAAAGACATATACCCAAATCCTTAGCGAGGTATTTAACGAGCTTAGCATTTGTGGTATAATGTTCGCATCTATTAGCACAGGAAAGGTGTTTGGGCGAGATGAACTATAGAAATGTTAATTATCAGAAAGAACTGGACAAGCTGATTAGTGCACTCCAAAAGGAGAATAGGGTGCCGAAGCTTCTGCTTCACAGCTGCTGTGCTCCCTGCAGCAGTTATGTACTGGAATATTTATCCGAATATTTTGAGGTCACGGTTTTTTATTATAATCCGAATATATTTCCGGAGAGCGAATATACAAAACGTCTGTTAGAGCAGCAGACGCTGATCGGGGATATGCGCTTTAAGCATCCGGTGTCTTTTTTGGCGGGAAATTATGACAAGGATAAATTTTATGCCCTGGCAGCAGGGATGGAGCACTTAAAAGAAGGCGGGGCACGCTGTTTTAAATGTTATGAACTGCGTTTGAGAGAGACGGCAGAGATGGCAGTCAAGGGAGGATTCGAGTATTTTACCACCACCCTGAGTATCAGTCCTTTGAAAAATGCCGGGAAGCTGAATGCAATCGGCATGGAGATCGCATCCGAATATGGGATCAAGTATCTCCAGTCTGATTTTAAAAAGAAGAATGGGTATAAGCGGTCCATTGAGCTATCAAAGGAATACGGGCTTTACAGGCAGGATTACTGTGGGTGTGAATTTTCAATTGAGAAGAAAAAAGAAAAATAATTACAGATATCCCGGCAGACCCGCAGTTAAACTATGAAAAAATGTGAAATGTTCCAAATATTTTTTGGCGAAAGGCTGCAAAACCGTGAAGTTTCATGTGGACATTAACACGTTACTATGATAAACTAATGAGAAAATCTAACAGAGAGAAGAGAGGATAAGGAAATGGCACAGTTATGGGGCGGTCGTTTCACAAAGCAAACAGACCAATTAGTGTACAATTTCAATGCATCAATATCTTTTGATAAAAAATTTTATGAGCAGGATATCCGCGGCAGTATTGCTCATGTGACCATGCTTGCAAAGCAGGGGATCCTGACAGAAGAGGAAAAAGAAAAGATTATCGAAGGGCTTTTAGGCATCAAAACTGATGTGGAGAGCGGAAAATTAGAGATCACGGATGAATATGAAGATATCCACAGCTTCGTGGAGGCGAATCTGATCGACCGGATCGGAGATGCGGGCAAGAAATTACATACAGGAAGAAGCCGCAACGACCAGGTTGCTTTAGATATGAAGCTTTACACCCGGGATGAGATCCTGGAATTAGATCAGCTTTTGAAGGAGCTTCTCGAAGTGTTATTGAAGCTGATGAAGGAGAACACAGAGACCTACATGCCTGGTTTCACGCATCTGCAGAAGGCACAGCCGATCACACTGGCTCACCATCTGGGAGCATATTTTGAGATGTTTAAGCGTGACCGGTCCCGTATGAAGGATATTTACCAGCGTATGAATTACTGTCCGCTGGGATCCGGTGCACTGGCCGGAACCACTTATCCTCTGGACCGGGATTACACGGCAGAGCTTTTAGAATTTGCAGGCCCGACGTTGAACAGCATGGATTCCGTGGCAGACCGGGATTATCTGATCGAGCTTCTGTCCGCGATGTCAACCGTTATGATGCACCTGAGCCGTTTTTCCGAGGAGGTCATCATCTGGAATTCCAACGAATATCAGTTTGTGGAGATTGACGATGCATACAGCACAGGCAGCAGCATCATGCCGCAGAAGAAGAATCCGGATATTGCGGAGCTGGTACGTGGAAAGACGGGACGTGTCTACGGGGCATTGATGTCACTTCTGACTACGATGAAAGGAATCCCTCTTGCATATAATAAAGATATGCAGGAAGATAAGGAATTTGTTTTTGACGCCATCGATACAACGAAGGGATGTCTGGCACTGTTTACAGGCATGATAAAGACCATGCGTTTCAACGATCAGCGTATGGAAGACAGCGCGAAGAACGGATTTACAAACGCAACGGATGCGGCAGACTATCTGGTGAATCATGGAGTACCTTTCCGTGATGCACATGGCATCGTTGGACAGTTGGTTCTCTACTGTATTGAAAAAAACATTGCGCTGGACGATATGTCACTGGAAGAATTCAAAGTGATCTCTCCTGTATTTGAAGAAGATATCTATGAGGCAATCAGCATGAAGACGTGCGTGGAGATGCGCAATACAATCGGTGCACCGGGAAAAGCGGCCATGGAAAAGGTGATCGCAGCACATGAGATGTACTTAAATATAGAATAGATGTCAAAAAGGATCTGGCAGGATCCGAAATGGCAGGAACACATACAGAAGCAAGTTGAGAGAAAGGAAAAGGTGAGGAAAATGGATCAGAAATTAAGAGTGGGTATTTTAGGTGCAACAGGAATGGTGGGTCAGAGATTTATTTCCCTGCTGGAGAACCATCCCTGGTTCGAGGTAGTGACCGTGGCAGCCAGTCCGCGTTCTGCAGGAAAGACCTATGAGGAGGCAGTCGGTGACAGGTGGAAAATGGACACACCGATGCCGGAGGCAGTGAAGAAATTAGTGGTGTTGAATGTAAACGAAGTAGAAAAAGTTGCGGCTACCGTTGACTTTGTATTCAGTGCAGTGGACATGACAAAAGAAGAGATCAAAGCGATCGAGGAAGCGTATGCTAAGACAGAGACTCCGGTCGTATCCAACAACAGCGCACACCGCTGGACACCGGACGTACCGATGGTAGTGCCGGAGATCAATGCAGATCACTTTGAAGTCATTGCAGACCAGAAGAAGCGTCTGGGAACCACCCGCGGATTTATCGCAGTAAAACCAAACTGCTCGATCCAGAGTTATGCACCGTGTCTCGCAGCATGGAAGGAATTCGGACCAAAGGAAGTTGTAGCGACCACATATCAGGCAATTTCCGGCGCAGGTAAGACCTTCAAAGACTGGCCGGAGATGGTGGAAAACATCATCCCATATATCGGCGGAGAAGAGGAAAAGAGCGAGCAGGAGCCGCTGAGAGTACTCGGCAAAGTAGAAAATGGTGAGATCGTGAAGGCAGAGCTGCCGAAGATCACATGTCAGTGTATCCGTGTACCTGTATTAAACGGACACACCGCAGCCGTTTTCATCAACTTTGAGAAGAAGCCAACGAAAGAAGAACTGATCGAAAAAATAGTTTCTTATAAAGGATTCCCACAGGAGGCAGAGCTTCCGAGCGCACCGAAGCAGTTTATTCAGTATCTGGAAGACGACAACCGTCCGCAGGTAAAGTTGGATGTGGATTATGAGAATGGAATGGGCGTATCCATCGGACGTCTGAGAGAGGACAGCATGTTTGATTATAAATTCGTTGGACTGTCTCACAATACAGTTCGCGGAGCCGCAGGCGGAGCGGTACTTTGTGCAGAAGCGCTTACTGCGAAGGGATATATCCAGGTGAAGTAGAGCAGATGGAGAATGGACAGATCAGGAAGGATACTGTTTCAATCTGCAGGGTTAAAAAGATGCCGTTTAATCATGTAAAATGATTGAGCGGCACCTTCTTTTTTACCGGAATTTCTATGAATGATTAAAGAAATCCATCTTCGTTATAATAATTTGTATTGCGGTAATCCTCAAGCACTCCGTAATATTTTAAGAGGGTGGTTTTGTCCTGCATGTATTTTCCAACATCCTCGGGACCATAGCGGAGAAGGTAATAGTCCATGTCATGCAGGATACGGTAAATATTTATGACACAGTTTACATCGTGTGTGTCTTTCGCTTTTTGGACCAGATCGGACAAGGCTTCAAAGTTTTTTCGGAAGGATTCGTTGTAGACGCTCTCTTCAAGCTCTCCAAGAATCTGGAGAATGGCTTTTGCGTCATAGTCACTGGTGGCATAAACCGGTTCACCGTACTTCTTCTGAAATTCTTCCTCAGTTAATCCAAGCTGTTCCTTTTTGTCCATATCTTCTGACTCGTAGGCATAACCAATGATAAATTCACCCGTCACATCCAGATATTTCCATGTACCGTCATCTGGATTAGAAAGGTGATCCTGTAAGTCTTCAAATATCAGGTGGCGTTCTAAACGTAGATTTGCGTTTGAAATGACAGTTTTTAGCCTCTTGATACTCTCAGGACTCATTCCTTCCAGCGCTGCGCTTCGCATAGTGAGGACGGTAGCTTTATCAGGATGTTCACTATTTCGTTTTTCATTGGTGTCCAAAGCAGCGGTCTTGTCAGAGAAAACAGCTGGAGCAATAGAGGCCTTTTCCGTTTTGGGACTGCAGCCGGTAAAGAGCAGGCATAACACCAGAAGAAACGGACAGAGCGCAAGACAGCGAATCATTTGTTTTTTACGTGTTTTTTTAAACATAGTATCTCCTCCATAAACAATGTGACAGTAAGCTCGCCCGCAGAGCATGAATTATGGGATGTCCTGTGGGGATAGGCAGGGTATATATATTTATTGTATCATACCCTGCCGGATAAAAAGATGCAAATATTGAGGATAACTGGGATTGTTTTTGGGTTAATCGAGACTTATGGAATCCAGATACCAATTGTGCAGGAATGTTTCCCAGTTATACAAACCAGTTTACAGGAGTGCATAAACATAGTATTCTAGAAAAAATATTGTTAAAAGAACGACAGGAGATTCAAATGATAAATACAGTAATATATGGCGTGATCAATGGAGTGAGCTTCTGTCTGGGGCTTCTTTTTGTGATCCGAAATTTTCCGGATAAAAGGTTTCGGTCAAAATGGATGCAGGCAGTTGAAAATACGGGTTCTGTCATAGAGAAGGTATATTTTGACGATATATTCTACATAGAGACCAGGATAAGGAAAACTTGTGTCCATAAGAAGAATCTCAGCTATGTATCCAAGACAACGATGTCTGATTATGAAAAGAAATTGGATGAGAGATTTTACCGCTGTCATGCCGCTTATATCGTCAATATGTATTATATCAGGAAAATAGAAGAGATGAAGATATATCTGAGCAACGGAGAATTTATCTTCATAAGTAAAGGAAGGCGCAGTAGATTCATACAGGCTTACATGGAATTCTTACAGGGAATTTAGAAGAATAGTTCAGTTTCTGTTCATACCTTTTGGGCGTGCACAGTAATGCAGCACACTCGTTTCCTAAAAGAGGATAATATCTCTACTTTCTTTTCGCACTTTAATATGATAAAATGAAAAACAGAATTTATATGAAAGAGGAGGTTGTCGTTATGGGAATGACAATGACGCAGAAAATTCTGGCGGCTCATGCGGGACTGGATTCTGTAGCAGCCGGTCAGCTGATAGAAGCGAAATTAGATGTGGTAATGGCAAATGACATTACCGGGCCTATGGCTCTGCCGATTTTTAAACAGATGGCAGACAAGGTTTATGATAAAGATAAAGTGGTACTGGTTCCGGATCATTTTACACCGAATAAGGATATCAAGTCCGCAGAGAATTCCAAAGCGATCCGTGAGTTCGCGAAGGAGCAGGGCTTAAAGTGGTATTTTGAGCAGGGAAAATCAGGTGTGGAGCATGCCATCCTTCCTGAGGCAGGCGTGGTTGCTGCAGGAGAGTGCATCATCGGCGCAGACTCTCATACCTGTACATATGGTGCGCTGGGCGCATTTTCAACCGGTGTTGGTACAACGGATATTGCAACTGGTATGGCAACAGGAGAACTGTGGTTCAAGGTGCCAAGTGCCCTGAAGTTCGTATTAACAGGAAAACCAGGACCTTATGTGAGCGGCAAGGATGTGATCATCCATATCATTGGTAAGATCGGTGTGGACGGGGCACTTTACAAATCTATGGAATTTACAGGGGACGGTATCCAGAATCTTTCCATGGATGACCGTTTTACGATCGCTAATATGGCGATCGAAGCGGGAGCAAAGAACGGGATCTTCCCGGTCGATGAGCAGACAAAGGCTTATCTGGATGAGCATACAGTGAAAGAATATACTGTTTATGAGGCAGATGAGGATGCAGTTTATGATGAAGTGATCGAGATCGATCTGTCCAAGGTTCGTCCGACCGTTGCATTCCCGCATCTTCCGGGCAATGCGAAGACCATCGATGAGATCGAGGCCATGGAGCCGATCAAGATTGATCAGGTAGTGATCGGATCCTGTACGAATGGAAGAATGGAAGATATGCGTAAGGCTGCTGCGATCCTGAAAGGACACGAGGTTCACCCGGATGTGCGCGTCATGGTGATCCCTGCGACTCAGAAGATCTATAAGCAGTGTATGAAAGAGGGACTTCTGGACATCTTTGTAGACGCAGGCTGTGCAGTAAATACACCGAGCTGCGGACCTTGCATGGGAGGACACATGGGGGTCATGGCGGCTGGAGAAAAGTGTGTTTCTACAACTAACCGTAATTTCGTAGGACGTATGGGACACGTAGATTCTCTTATTTATCTGGCTTCCCCAGAATTAGCTGCTGCAAGTGCGATCGCAGGCTGCATCGCGAATCCGGAGAAAGTAGGTGACAAATAATGAAAGCATTGGGACACGTTTTTAAATATGGAGACAACGTAGATACAGACGTTATCATTCCGGCAAGATACTTAAACTCTTTTGATGCACAGGAACTGGCAAGCCATGCAATGGTCGATATTGATCCTGATTTTGTCAAGAAAGTACAGCCGGGAGACTTGATCGTGGCAAATAAAAACTTCGGCTGCGGTTCCTCCAGGGAGCATGCACCGCTGTGTTTAAAGACAGCAGGGGTCAGCTGCGTGATCGCAGAGACATTTGCAAGGATCTTCTACCGCAACGCCATCAATATAGGGCTGCCGATCATCGAGTGCCCGGAGGCGGCCAGAGGGATCGAGGCAGGAGATGAAGTGGAAGTGGATTTTGACAGTGGAAAGATCTATAACCGCACAAAGGGGACACAGTTTCAGGGACAGCCGTTCCCGGAATTCATGCAGAAGCTTATCGCAGCAGGCGGACTGGTGAATTATACCAATAGTAAGAAAAAATAATAGCAATGGATCAATAGAAGTAAAAAAAGAGGAAAAGTGAGGTGTCGGCCTTTCTTTTCCTCTTTTTTTCTGACACGTGCTCCTTAAGTCCATCAGGGATGCATGTTATAGCGGTGGTATGTTATAGAGGGGATTGACATTTCTCCCGGGATTGTTATAATGAATATATTAATAGTTACCTTTGGGGTATACTAAGCTAAAACCAGAATACGGGATCAAAAATTAGGAGGTATTGTTATGCTGTTATTATCGAAATCGGACATTAAGAAGGTGTTTTCCATGAGGGAAGCAGTGGAAGCGGACAAGGAAGCTTTCCGGTTATTTTCGGAGGGGAAGAGTGAGGTGCCTCTGCGTACGAATATCCAGGTGCCAAGACATGAGGGAGCACTTCTTTTCATGCCTTCCTTTGTGGATGAATTGGATACGGCCTGCCTAAAGGTTGTAAATGTGTTTCCTAAGAATATTGAGCAGGGGCTGCCTTCCACTCCGGCACAGGTGCTTTTGATCGATGCTTCGAATGGACTGGTTGTTTCTGTTCTGGACGGGACCTATGTGACACAGCTTCGCACCGGAGCTGCTTCCGGCGCGGCACTGGATGTTCTGGCGAAAAAGGATTGTAAGAAGGGGGCTCTGATCGGGACAGGCGGACAGGCAGCCACACAGCTCGAAGCGATGGTAGCCGTCCGCAATCTTGAGACCGTTAAGGTCTTTGACCTGAATGCACAGCGTTTGAATGCCTTTGTCGGGCAGATGAATGAAGAGCTATCCGAATATGGAACGCAGATCCTTCCGGCAGAAAGCGCAGATGACGCAGTAGAGGATGCGGATATCTTAGTCTGTGTGACTCCATCCACGCGTCCTGTATTTGACGGCACAAAGGTGAAGGCAGGGGCAACGGTAAGCTGTGTAGGCTCTTATCAGCCTCATATGCAGGAGATGGATCCGGAAATCCTAAAGCGTGCTTCAAAGATTTATTTTGACTCTGAGGATGCAGTTCTTTCGGAGGCCGGAGATATCCTGATCCCGTTAGAGCAGGGAATCATCACGAAGGAGGATTTCACAGGCGATTTGGGAGATGTGCTGCTTGGAAAAGTAACAGGCAGGGAAAATGACGAGGAGATCATCGTTTTCAAGACGGTGGGGATCGGTACGCAGGATCTGATGGCGGCAAAACGGATTTACGACAAAGCGCTGCAGGCTGGTGTGGGTACAGTCTGGGAATAAGCCGAAAGCCGGGGGAAACCATAATTTGAGGATAAGCAGAAAGCGATACCCATAGGGCATACTTTATCGAACTGCTAATGTTCGATAAGTGTAAATGTTCGATAAGTGTAAATGAAGAGATATTCAGGAGGAGATACAAATGGAATCATATTGGAACGGGGCAGAGGCGGCACACCGCCGTGTCATGATGAAAGCAGCAGGATATTCCGATGCGGATATCCGTAAGAAACCACATATTGGAGTACCTAACTCATACATGGAGGGTTCACCGGGAAGTGCTCATCTCAGACAGATCGCTGAGGCAGTCAAGCAGGGGATCTGGGCGGCAGGCGGAGTCCCTGTTGAATTCGGCATCCCGGCGACCTGCGGCAATATTGCAAACGGAGCGGAGGAGCTAAAGTATGAGCAGGTAGGACGCGACATTGTAGCGATGTCTGTAGAATTTGTTTCCAGGGTACATAATTTTGACGGACTTGTCATGATCGCATCCTGTGATAACATCATAGCAGGCTGTTATCTTGCCGCGGCGAGAATGGATATCCCATCTATGGTTGTGACCGGCGGCTCCATGCAGCCGGGACATCACTGCGGGAAAGCGGTTGTGGAGGCGGATCTGGATGTGGCGAGATTTTCCGGTTCCACAGAGGAGGAGCTGATGGAGCTTGAGGAGGCCGTCTGTCCATCCTTTGGTGCCTGTCCTTCGATGGGAACAGCCAATACCATGCAGATGCTCGGGGAGGTCATGAATCTGGTCATGCCAGGCACGTCTACGATCCCGGCATCAGACAACCGGAAGCTGCGCCAGGCAAGGGAAGCGGGAAAGTTTGCGGTGAAGCTTGTAAAATCAGGCTTGAAGCCTTCTGACCTGATCACAAAAGAGGTTCTATTGAACTCGATCATGTTTGATATGGCAGTGGCAGGCTCTACCAACGCAGTACTTCATATTCTGACCATGGCTTATGAGCTGGGGATCGACATTACTCTGGCTGATTTTGAAAAATATGCGGAAAAGATCCCCTGCATCAATGCAGTCATTCCAAGCGGACCTTACACGGTCGTGGATTTCCATTATGCAGGCGGCGTGCCCAACGTCATGAAAATGCTGGAGCCTCATTTGTTTACGGATGCTTTGATGATGAATGGCGGCACATGGGCCGAATACCTGTCCAGTGTGACTGCACAGCCAAATGAAGTGATCCATTCACTGGAGAAACCGCTCTTTCATGAGCCAGGATTAAAGATCCTGCGCGGAAACCTTTCTCCCAACGGTGCGATCGTGCGTCCGACAGCAGTTCCGGATCCTGTAAAATATATCCGGGGGAAAGCGAAGGTCTTTGACGGTGACAGAAGTGCATTTGAAGCGATCGAGGCAGGGCAGATCGTTCCCGGTGATGTGATCGTCATCCGTTATGAGGGCTGTAAAGGCGCTCCTGGTATGAAGGAGCTGATGCTGAGTATCGATGCGCTGATCGGACATGGCCTCCATACAAGTGTTGGCCTGATATCAGATGCAAGATTTTCCGGCTTTAATTATGGCGCGATCATCGGACATGTTTCACCGGAGGCGTATGACGGCGGAACCATCGCCCTTGTAGAGGAGGGGGATGAGATCGTGATCGATATTCCAAACGGAAAGGTGACGCTGGAGGTATCAGAGGAAGAGCTGGAGAAAAGAAAGGCTGCCTGGGTCTGCCCGCCCCTCAAGGAACAAAAGGGCTGCCTGAATCTGTTTGCACGTAACTGCAGACCGGCAGAAGAAGGTGGTGCGATGCAGCCTTGGTAGATAAGATCGGTTTACTCAATAAGGTAGGGCTTACGGATGCGGAGGCCAAGGTTTATCTGACTCTCTTAAAAAATGGCGGTGCAACGGGGTATGAGGCGAGTAAATTTTCGGCAGTTCCCCGTTCCAAAATTTACAATGTGCTGGAATCTCTTGTCATAAAAGGATTTATATTGTATTCTGAACAGGAGAATACCAACCGTTATGTTGCTGTACCTGTGGAAGAGATCTCCGAGAGAGTGAAGCATGAGACTGATGTGACTCTTAAGGAGCTTAAAAGCCAGCTAAAGGATTACAGGGCACAGACGGATATGGATGAGTTTTGGCATATCAGGGAATACGAAAACGTATTTGCAAAATGCCGCAGTATCTTAAAAAGGACAGAATCAGAGCTGCTTCTGCAGATCTGGGAGGAAGACCTGGACCGGCTGCTTCTGCCTATACAGGAGCTGGAAGCGAAGGGGATCCGCACAGGAATCGTTTATTTCGGGGAGAAAAACGAGGATGAGATCTTGCTTCGTCACGTCTGCCGCCACGGAATGCTGGAGGATAAGAGGCAGGAGATGGGAGGGAGATTTTTGACACTTGTTTCTGACAACCGGGAGGTAGTGTTCGGACAGATCATCAGTGACGCCGTTTCAGAGGTGATCTGGACAAAGTCAAAGCCCATGGTCGCCATGGCGGCAGAGTGTGTCCGGCATGACATCTATTTTTACAAGAGTGCAGGGTTATTCCAGGAACAGATGCAGGAGGAGCTTGGCGAGGATTTCCATAAGATACGGGAAATATTTTAACGAAGAGAGGATATGGAATGAGACAAGAAAGTACAACAACAGGAAACGAGAAGGGCAGGGCGTCTGCGCTGCTTCCTATCGGAGTGTTTCTGGTAATTTTCCTGGGAGCAGGGATCGTGACGAAGGACTTCTATGCGATGCCTGCCATTGTGGGATTTTTGATCGCATTATTTGTGGCTTTCCTGCAGAACAGAAAACTGAATTTTAATCAAAAGCTGAAGATCATCGCGAGAGGAGCAGGGGATGAGAATATTATTACGATGAGCCTGATCTTCTTATGCGCAGGAGGATTTTCCGGTGCGGTTACCGCAGCGGGCGGTGTGGAGAGTACGGTCAATTTTGGATTGTCGATCCTTCCGGCGAGGGTCGCGATCGTCGGATTGTTCGTGATAGGATGCTTTATTTCTGTTTCTATGGGAACCTCCATGGGGACGATCGCGGCTCTGGCGCCGATCGCAGTGGGAATCTACGAGGAGACCGGATTTCCTTTGGCGATCTGTATCGGAGCAGTTGTCTGCGGAGCGATGTTTGGTGACAATTTATCTATGATATCAGATACCACCATCGCGGCGGTCAAGACGCAAGGATGTGAGATGAAGGATAAGTTTAAAGCGAACTTTCTGATCGTGCTCCCGGCAGCAGTCATCACGATCGTGATTTTCTGGCTGACGACCCGCAATGTGAAGCTGCAGGTGACTGCATCGATGGACTATAATTTGTGGAAGGTCCTGCCGTATATTCTGGTCCTGGTAGGGGCATTGATCGGAATTAATGTGTTCCTCGTCCTGATCGGCGGGATCGTAGTTTCCCTGATCGTGGGCGTGGCAACTGGCAGTATTGCGCTGTCTCAGATCTTTGCCGTTGTAGGTGAGGGAGTGACCTCCATGTACGATATCACGGTGATTTCTATCGTCGTAGCATGTATCGTGTCACTTGTAAAAGAATATGGGGGGATCCAGTTCATCTTAAACATGATCAAGAGCAGGATCAAAGGAAAGCGCGGCGGAGAGCTTGGGATCGCCTTATTGGCACTGTTTGTGGATCTGTGTACGGCAAACAATACAGTAGCCATTGTCATGGCGGGGCCTATAGCCAAGGAGATCAGCGACGAATTTGAGATCACTCCGAAACGTTCCGCCTCCTTATTGGACATTTTCACTTCCGTGGGTCAGGGACTGATCCCATACGGAGCGCAGCTGTTATCGGCTGCCAGTTTAACGGGGCTGACTCCGTTCCATATTATGCCATATCTGTATTATCCGATGCTGATGGCTGCCAGCGGAATCCTTTTCATTATGTTCCGCAGGCATGAGAAAACAAATTAGAAACGAAAACAAAACCTTATAAACACACTCTGGTTCCTGGATTCCCACTCTTGAATCTGCAAAGGACATATGATATAATTCAGTGCAGTAACACAGTGAAGAAAGAAAAAGAGGGTAAAAAGAATGAATCTATTATACAAAAGTACAAGGAATGCAGAGAAAACAGTCACAGCCTCCGAAGCGATCTTAAAAGGTCTGGCAGAAGACGGCGGACTCTTCGTCCCTGTGGAGATTCCAAAGCTGGATGTAACAATGGACGCCTTAAAGAGTATGAGTTACCAAGAGACGGCATATGCAGTCATGAAACAGTTTTTCACTGATTTCACAGAGGAAGAGTTGAAACATTGTATCAACAGTGCTTATGATGAGAAGTTCGATACAGAAGTGATCGCGCCTCTTGTCAAGGTGGGAGATACCTATCACCTGGAATTATTCCACGGTGCAACGATCGCGTTCAAGGATATGGCATTGTCCATCCTTCCACATCTGCTTACCACAGCAGCGAAGAAGAATCATGTGACAAAGGAGATCGTGATCCTGACAGCCACATCCGGCGACACCGGGAAAGCGGCTCTTGCTGGATTTGCGGATGTTCCTGGTACCAAGATCATTGTATTTTATCCAAAGGACGGAGTGAGCAGAGTCCAGGAGCTGCAGATGGTGACACAGAAAGGGAAGAACACTTCTGTAGTAGCGATCCACGGCAACTTTGACAATGCTCAGAGCGGCGTAAAGGCTCTTTTTGAAGATAAAGAGCTGGAACAGGAGTTAAGCCGGGCAGGGTATCAGTTCTCTTCCGCCAACTCCATCAATATCGGCCGTCTGGTTCCACAGGTCGTATACTATGTGTACGCGTATGCGAAGCTGCTTGAAAACGAGGAGATCGAGAACGGCGAGGAGATCAACGTAACGGTTCCGACCGGTAACTTTGGCAATATCCTGGCTGCATATTATGCAAAACAGATGGGCGTTCCGATCGCTAAGCTGATCTGCGCATCCAATGAAAACAAAGTGCTTTTCGATTTCTTCCAGACAGGAAGATACGATAAGAACCGTGAGTTCGTGCTGACCTCATCCCCATCCATGGATATCCTGATCTCCAGTAATCTGGAGCGTTTGATCTATACGATCGCAGGAGGGGATGCACAGAAGAATGCAGAGCTGATGAAAAAGCTCAATACAGAAGGGGTATACGAGATCACGCCGGAAATGAAGGAGAAGCTGGCTGATTTTGCAGGCGGCTATGCAACTGAGGATGAGACAAAAGAGGTTATCCGGGATACATACCGCTCAACAGGTTATGTGATGGATACCCATACAGCGGTTGCGGCCCACGTATGTAAGGCATATAAGAACGAAAGCGGCGATACCAAAAAGGCACTGGTCGCATCCACTGCAAGCCCATACAAGTTTGCAAGAAGTGTGATGACAGCGATCGATGCTTCTTACGATACAATGGATGAGTTTGCCCTGATCGATGAACTGGAAAAAGCATCGGGAGTCGAGATCCCTAAGGCGATTGAGGAGATCCGCAATGCAGAGATACTCCATACAAGAGAGTGTGATGTGGATAAGATGAAAGAGACCGTGAAGATAATTCTCGGCGTAGAGGTGTAATGTATGGATAGTATGTTTGGTGCGATCAGTATCCTGATCTTATGCTGTGGTATTTACTGCCTGTATGCATATTTAAAAATGAAAAAGGATGGACATATCAACGAAGTACTTCTGCTAGGTAAGAATTACTCAGAACATAACTGTAAGGATAAAAAAGCATATATGGAAAAGGCGGTTCCGGCAGTTCTGATATTCGGTATCGCAACCACTCTGTATGGTGCTGTCGATGTGATCCATTTTTATGTGACTCCGATCCAGATTCTTGATTACATTGCGATGGCGGTATTTTTTGCTGCAATGGTCTGGTTCATGGTCTATACGACAAAATTAAAGAATAAATACTTTTAAATATGCGTTTAGTGAAATATTTAACAAGCGAGTTGCAAAAAAGAGCTTAAAAAGCGGTAAAAAAGAGATAAAATGAACAATATAAAGCGCGAAAATGCAGGAAATAAAAAACGGACTTGCATTTTCGTGCTTTTTTTAATGTATTTAATGAGAATTTCATAAATAAATGAATCTAAAGAGATAACCACTTTCAGTAAAAGTATTGACTTTTCAATACAAACATGAGATAATTGAACAAATTTCGATTTGAAGGAGGAAATTAACACTATGTCAACTAAAGCATATTATCCAATTAATGAAATTGGAAAAGGCAAACCAGGATTTTCAAAGACAAGATCCATCATTGAAGCAGCATTTTATGGAAACAACGTAGTTCCAGTTAACACATTAAAAGAGGCATATAATCTTGCAAAGAATTCACCGGGAACGATCGTTACAGACATGCCGGTATATAGAGGAGAAGAATTTGGTCTGGACGCAGATGCAAAGGTTCTTTTATTCAATGACGGTGCGATCACAGGACGTTACGCAGCAGCACGCCGTATCGCTGGCGAGCCGGGCGTAGACTGTGATAAATTAGACAAAGTGGCTATGGATGCTATTTACAGCGCACGCTACAAAAAACTGTATCATGCAACTGTATATGCAGGACTTGATCCGGAATTCATGGTAAAAGTACACCTCCTGATTCCAGAAGGCGAAGAGAATATCATGTACTCCTGGATGCTGAACTTCCAGTACATGTCAGACGATTATGTAAAGATGTACAAGAACTCTGTTGCAGTCGGTGACGGAAAAGAACCTGACATCTACATTTTCTCAGACCCACAGTGGACACCGGTTGCTCACCCAGGTGTTGATTACAGCTGCTTAAGCGATCCACAGACACTGTGCTACTTCAACACAGATACAAACTGTGCATGTATCCTTGGTATGAGATACTTCGGAGAGCACAAGAAAGGTACTCTTACTATGGTATGGGCGATCGCTAACCGCAACGGATACGCTTCCTGCCATGGCGGACAGAAAGAGTACACACTTGCTGACGGAAGCAAATATGTTGCATCTGTATATGGTCTGTCAGGATCAGGTAAGTCTACGATCACACATGCTAAGCATGACGGAAAATATGAGATCAAGGTTCTTCACGATGATGCTTTCATTATCAATACTGATACATGTGCATCTATCGCTATTGAGCCAACATACTTTGACAAGACACAGGATTATCCGACAGGATGCCCGGACAACAAGTATCTGCTGACAGCTCAGAACTGCTCTGCAACACTTGATGAGGACGGAAAAGTCCAGTTAGTAACAGAAGATATCAGAAATGGTAACGGACGTGCGATCAAGTCCAAATTATGGTCACCTAACCGTGTTGACAAGATCGACTCCCCGGTTAACGCGATCTTCTGGATCATGAAAGACCCAACCATTCCGCCGGTAGTGAAATTAAAAGGAGCATCCCTTGCATCTGTAATGGGAGCTACACTGGCAACAAAGAGATCTACAGCAGAGAGACTTGCTCCTGGCGTAGACCCGAATAAGCTGGTAGTTGTGCCTTACGCTAACCCATTTAGAACATATCCGCTGTCACATGACTATGCGAAGTTCAAAAAGCTGGTTGAAGAGAAGAACGTAGACTGCTACATCATCAACACAGGAGATTTCATGGGCAAGAAGGTACAGCCTAAGGATACACTTGGAATCCTGGAAGCGATCGTAGAGAAGAAAGCAGACTTCCATCAGTGGGGACCATTCTCAGACATCGAGATCATGGATTGGGAAGGCTTCGTACCGAACATGGAAGATGCTGAGTATGTATCACAGCTGAAAGCTCGTATGAATGACCGTGTAAACGAGATCAAAGCATTCGAGACAGCGAAAGAAGGATATGACAAACTTCCTGATGACGCACTTGCAGCAATCCAGAAAGTTGTTGACGAATTAAACTAGAATTAATGAGACATGATCGTGAGATGGAGCGCCTGACGTAAAGCAGGTGCGGTATGCCGCCGCAGAGGTTTCGTCCGGATGCGGAGGCTGGCCATTCACGAAGCGGTATGAGATAAAGCAGGCCGGATCTTATGGAGAAAGATAACATCCATAAGGTCCGGCCTGTTTTTTTTGTTGTATGCAGCTAAAAAACTTATCCTACGCCGATGTATTTATCCTCAATAAGGAAGGTCCCTCTGCCTCGATGGCAAAGAGACATCACAGGAGGGGGCGTCTTACAGGAAAATGTCTGCTGCTTTATCACTCTGACAGACTTTTGTGAGCTTTTTATAGGCCATTTTCATTTTAAAGCTGCTGACATGTTTTGCCTTTTGTTTACATCCGCGTACACATTTTGTACAGGTGATACACTTCTTTTTGTCTACCTTTTTAGGATCTGCGGCAGAGATGGCCCCAGACGGGCAAAGCTTAGCACATGCTCCACATTCTGTACAGAGACTGACATCTGTTTTGGGATATAGAGGGGTGCGGCTGTACTTACGGTATGGCGTGTTGCCGGGCACCTGGATCTTAATATTATCAAAATTTTCCTTCTGCCTGATGCGGCGGTTCAGCTGGATGCCGAAATCAGCGATTATCTTCATGTCCTCCTTGTTTGGACGGCTCAGTCCGATGGAACGTACAATGGAGTGCTCTGTCGGGAAAGCTCCGGCTCCGATGACTTTGAAGCCTCGTTTTTCTACCTCAGTCTTTAATTCCAGAAGTGCATCTTCATATTCACGGCATCCGTATGTAGCGATCAACGCTGCCGGAGTATGATCACCCTGCAGTGTATCAAAATATTCCAAAAATGTCTGCGGCACACGGCCGCTGTAAACGGGAATCCCAAAAAGAACGAAATCATTGCTTTTAAACTGCAGTGACGGCCTCTTTTCTTTGTGTACTGTAAGGTCAAAGGAAACAGATTTCAGTTCAATATTTCTGGCAGCCTCCATGATGACCCTGCGTGTAGTGCCTGTCGGGCTGAAATAGACGAGTTTCAATTCATTCATTTTCATAAACTATGGCTCCTTTATCAAAAATGGTAAGCTCGCAGGGAATACCGCGATACATGTCCTGTGAGCAATTACGGCTGTGCCGTAAATTATAAAAATAACTATACCATATAATGGCGGAAAAATCCCGGAAAAATAAAAAAATCTTGACATTCGAAAAGCTTATGTTACAATAATAAAGTGAATTCAATCAATTATTGAAGTAGTTAAATAAAAGTAAAAAGCGATGATCGTGTACAGTAGAGACCCATTTCCTATCAGAGAGAGAAAATCACTGGCTGAAAGTTTTCTTTAGTTCAGATGGCAATCGAAATTCCCACGCCAGCTGTGTCCTTGAAAGTTCGTTAAGAGTAGTAGAGGATGCCGTATGTTGTACGTTACACAAGACTAAGCGCCTGCAGTCAGCTGCGGGAATTAGGGTGGTACCGCGATATGAACTTCGTCCCTTTGTTGGGAGGAAGTTTTTTTTATGATATAGGAGATTCCTTTGGAATTTACTATATCATAAAAACCCTCCGGGGGATGGAAAATTGAAGTGAGCCTGCCCGCTTAGTTCTATTTTACAGGGAATATGAAAGGAGAAGAAATTCATGAAGGAAAAGTTGGAACAGATCAAAGAAGAAGCAATCGCACAGATCCAGGCTGCGGATGTTCCTGAGAAGCTGAACGAGGTTCGTGTCAGGTTTCTTGGTAAGAAAGGGGAACTGACAGCCGTCTTAAAAGGAATGAAGGATGTGGCACCGGAGGAGAGACCGAAGGTGGGACAGCTTGTCAATGAGACAAGAGCAGCCATCGAGTCTGTTTTGGAAGAATCCAGGACGATGATGGAGAAGGTCTTAAGAGAGGCGAAGTTAAAGGCAGAAGTGATCGATGTAACTCTGCCGTCCAAGAAGAATACGGTGGGACACAGACATCCAAACACCATTGCCCTGGAAGAAGTGGAGCGTATCTTCGTAGGGATGGGATATGAGGTCGTGGAAGGACCGGAAGTGGAATATGATCTGTATAACTTTGAAAAACTGAACATCCCTGCAGATCATCCGGCAAAGGACGAGCAGGATACCTTCTATATTAATAAGGATATCGTGCTGCGTACCCAGACATCACCGGTACAGGCACGTGTCATGGAGCAGGGAAAACTGCCGATCCGTATGATCGCACCGGGAAGAGTCTTCCGTTCCGATGAAGTGGATGCGACACATTCTCCTTCCTTCCATCAGATCGAAGGACTTGTGATCGACAAGAATATCTCCTTTGCAGACCTGAAAGGAACCCTGGAAGTATTTGCAAAAGAACTGTTCGGACCGGAGACAAAGACGAAGTTCCGTCCGCATCATTTCCCATTCACAGAGCCAAGCGCCGAGGTGGATGTAAGCTGCTTCAAGTGCGGCGGAAAAGGATGCCGTTTCTGTAAGGGATCAGGCTGGATCGAGATCCTGGGCTGTGGAATGGTACATCCGCATGTATTGGAAATGTGCGGCATCGATCCGGAGGAATATTCCGGTTTCGCATTTGGGGTCGGCCTGGAACGTATCGCTCTTCTGAAATATGAGATCGACGATATGAGACTGCTGTACGAAAATGATATCCGTTTCCTGAAACAATTCTAAAATGCATTCAGGCAATACAGAAAAGGCAAAAAAACGCTGAGAATAGAAAGTATGAGAATCAGAAAGTGAGGAAATAAGAGTGAATACTTCATTATCATGGATCAAGGCGTATGTCCCGGATTTAGACGTGACAGCGCAGGAGTATACAGATGCAATGACATTGTCAGGTACAAAGGTAGAAGGATTTGAGGAATTAGACGCAGATCTGGAAAATATCGTGATCGGACAGATCGAGAAGATCGACAAACACCCGGATGCGGACAAGCTGATCATCTGCCAGGTGAATGTGGGGAATATGTCGGTTCAGATCGTTACAGGCGCCAGCAATGTGCATGAGAAAGACAAGGTTCCGGTCGTACTGGACGGAGGACGTGTCGCGGGCGGCCACGACGGTTCCAAGACACCGGGGGGAATCAAGATTAAAAAAGGAAAACTGCGAGGCATCGAGAGCTGCGGCATGATGTGCTCCATCGAGGAGCTGGGTTCCACAAAGGAGATGTACCCGGAGGCACCGGATAATGGAATCTATATTATGCCGGAGGATGCCGAAGTCGGAGCAAGTGCGATCGAGGCACTGGGCCTGAACGATGTTGTGTTTGAGTACGAGGTGACCTCTAACAGGGTGGACTGCTACAGTGTGATCGGGATCGCACGTGAGGCGGCAGCAACCTTCCGTAAGGAATTTGTACCTCCTGTTGTGACAGAGACTGGAAATGACGAGGATGTCAATGATTACATCAAGGTATCTGTAGAAAATACAGACCTCTGCCCGCGTTACTGTGCAAGAGTGGTGAAAAATGTAAAAGTAGGACCGTCCCCAAAATGGATGCAGAGAAGACTGGCATCTGTGGGGATCCGCCCGATCAACAACCTGGTTGATATCACAAACTATGTGATGGAAGAATACGGACAGCCGATGCATGCCTATGACCTGGATACCATTGCAGGGCGTCAGATCGTTGTAAAGACTGCACAGGATGGAGATAAGTTCACCACACTGGACGGCCAGGAGAGAAACTTAGACAGCGATGTGCTGATGATCTGTGACGGTGAGAAGCAGATCGGGATCGCCGGGATCATGGGCGGAGAAAACTCCATGATCACAGACAATGTTCAGACGATGCTGTTTGAGGCTGCCTGCTTTGACGGCGTGAATATCAGAAAGTCCAGCAAGAGGGTAGGACTGCGTACAGACGCTTCCGGTAAATTCGAAAAAGGACTGGACCCGAACAATGCAAAGGCTGCCATCGACCGTGCCTGCCAGTTAGTAGAAGAGCTGGGAGCCGGAGAGGTAGTCGGAGGAACTGTGGACGTTTACGGAAAGGTAAAAGAGCCGGTACGTGTACCGTTTGATGCAGACAAGATCAATGCCATGCTGGGAACTGACATTTCAGAAGCAGAGATGCTGGGATATTTCGAGAAGATCGGACTGGAATACGATGCAAAGGCAAAAGAAGTGATCGCTCCGACCTTCCGTCACGATCTGTTCAGAATGGCAGACCTGGCAGAGGAGGTTGCTAGATTCTACGGATATGATAATATCCCGACCACACTGCCAAACGGTGAGGCAACCACAGGAAAGCTTTCCTTCAAGCTGAGGATCGAAGAGGTTGCAAGAAATATTGCAGAATTCTGTGGTTTCAGTCAGGGAATGACCTATTCCTTCGAAAGCCCGAAGGTATTCGACAAACTGCTTCTGCCAGAGGATTCTCCTCTTCGCAGAACCGTAAATATCATGAACCCGCTCGGCGAGGACTACAGTATTATGAGAACTACCTCCTTAAACGGAATGCTGACCTCGCTGGCAACCAACTACAACCGCAGAAATAAGGATGTACGCCTGTATGAGCTGGGTAACATTTACCTTCCGAAGTCTCTGCCGTTGACAGAGCTGCCGGAAGAACGGATGCAGTTCACGCTGGGAATGTACGGAAAAGGTGATTTCTTCAGCATGAAGGGCGTTGTAGAGGAATTCTTCGAAAAGATCGGTATGGAGAGGAAGGAAACCTATGATCCGAATGCAGGCAAGCCGTATCTGCACCCGGGACGCCAGGCAAATATCGTGTATGAGGGAAAAGTGATCGGTTATTTAGGAGAGATCCATCCTGAGGTTGCTGACAATTATGGGATCGGGGACCGCGCTTATGTGGCAGTGATCGATATGCCGGAGATCATGGAGTACGCAACCTTCGACAGAAAGTACACAGGAATCGCAAAATATCCTGCTGTAACCCGTGATATCAGTATGGTAGTACCAAAGAATGTGCTGGTAGGTGAGATCGAGAATGTTATTGAAAAGAAGGGCGGCTCTTATCTGGAAAGCTATGCGCTGTTCGACCTGTATGAAGGCGCACAGATCAAGGAAGGCTTTAAATCCGTTGCATATTCGATCGTATTCCGTGCAAAAGACAAGACTCTGGAAGAGGCTGATGTATCAGCGGCAATGAAGAAGATCTTAAAGGCACTGGAGGATATGGGAATCGAACTGAGACAGTAAGAAACCAGAAAATCTTTAAGGAGCAGTGAAGGCAGACATGTCGTCACTGCTCCTAAATCAGTAGAAAGAAGGAAATCAAGTTGAAGACAAGTGATTTTTATTATGACCTGCCCCAGGAACTGATCGCTCAGGATCCTTTAGAGGACAGATCCGGTTCCCGGCTGCTTGTATTAGAGAAAGAAACAGGAAAGATCCGGCACCGCATGTTCCGTGATATCATAGAATACCTTAAGCCGGGAGACTGCATGGTCATCAATGATACGAAGGTCATCCCTGCCCGTCTGATCGGATCTAAGATCGGTACGGATGCAAAGATTGAAGTCCTGCTGCTCAAACGGAAGGAAAATGATGTCTGGGAGACGCTTGTAAAGCCCGGGAAAAAGGCAAAGCCGGGTACCAGGATCAGCTTTGGTGACGGACTCCTGGTGGGAGAGGTCATGGATGTGGTGGAGGAAGGCAACCGCCTGATCCATTTTGAATATGAAGGGATCTTCGAGGAGATCCTGGACAAGCTGGGGCAGATGCCGCTCCCGCCTTATATCACACATCAGTTAAAAGACCGCGACAGGTACAACACCGTGTATGCGGCAAATGAGGGCTCCGCAGCGGCACCGACGGCAGGACTGCATTTTACGCCGGAGCTTTTAAAGACGATCGAAGAAAAGGGAATCGACATTGCCCGCGTTACTTTACATGTGGGGCTTGGAACCTTTCGGCCTGTAAAGGTGGATGATGTGACAGATCATCACATGCACTCCGAATTCTATCAGATAGAGGAAGAGGCGGCTGAGAAGATCAACCGTGCAAAAGAACACGGGGGCCGTGTGATCTGTGTCGGAACGACAAGCTGCCGCACCATCGAATCGGCTGCGGATGAAAACGGACGCTTAAAGGCATGCAGCGGATGGACGGAGATCTTTATCTATCCGGGTTACAGGTTCAAAGCACTGGACTGTTTGATTACCAATTTCCATCTTCCGGAATCCACGCTGATCATGCTGGTGTCAGCACTGGCAGGGAAAGAGCATGTGCTGAGTGCTTATGAGGAGGCCGTGAAGGAGAAATATCGGTTCTTCAGTTTCGGGGATGCGATGCTGATCGTATGATCCCCGTTTTAGGTGAGGCAGATGATTTGTATAATGCCGGGAAACCCGCATAAACAGAGGAGATCGGCCACTTATGGGGGATTCACAGGTATAAAGAGAGAGCACAGGATTATATAGATGAAAGGCACCATGATTTATGTGAATCATGGTGCCTTTCGTCTTTTGGGGAATTACGATCATAAAATTACGATACGGTAAAAATATATGAAAGGACATGAATCTGATATTTTTGCTTCTGATTTTGTATATATGAAACCATGAAAAAGGTAAAATGAAATCCAATTAGATGGTAAAAATATTATGAAATCAGGAGGGAAGATGTGTGTTAAAAAGGAGCAGGATAGTGGTGGGAATGCTGGCTGTATGTTTGTGTACATTGTTTGTGAAAACACCGGCAGCGGCAGCAGATTCCCCGAATCAGGAACCTAAAATATCTGTAACTACGGACAAGTCTGACTATTCAGGGAACCAGAATATTACGGAGATCGTCACAATTGAAACCGCAGAGGGAGGAGCAGTAACTGATGTAGAGATCAGAGCGCAGATACCAGAAAAGTTTGCAGCAGAAGATGGAGGGGAGGCACCGGACGAATGGGTTTTTGCTATTCCCAGAGTAGCAGAAGGAACCGTATCAGAGACAAAGGTTACATTTTACAGAAAGAATGCGGACCAAAATGATATAAAGGATAACGAACAGAATGACGGAAACAAAGATAATAATGGAGGCACCAACAGCAACCAGAACAATGCTGCCCCGGGAGATAAAACAATGCCGCGTACCGGCGATTCCGGCCGGATCCTACTGTGGCTGTTCATTGTACTGATTAGTATAATTTTGATTTTTATATTGGTGAGAAGGCTGAAAGGAAGAAAAAAAGGTACATTTCTTTTATTTCTGGTTATAGCCGGGCTTGCTGCCGGAAACCATGAGCTATTAGTACGGGCAGCGGGAAATGAAGCAGAAGAGAAGGTGGTAACACTGAACAAAGAGATTATGGTTGACGGTAAGAAGACAACATTAGCTGTAAAAGTGAAATATAAAATGGAGTTAAAGGATCATCCAGGGACGGAACCGGGAGAGGAGGAAAAACAGTTGTCGTATGAAGGCTATCATTTGAAATGGCAGGATGAATTTGAAGGAGATGTGCTGAACAGAGAAGACTGGAATGTAGAATTACATGCACCAGGATGGGTGAATGCAGAATTACAGGAATATGTGGATTCAGAAGAAAATATCTATTTGAAAGATGGGAAACTGGTATTAAAACCAGTTAAGACTGTGAATGAAAATGGAGAAGCATCCTATACATCAGGACGGATCAATACGCAGAACAAACAGAATTTTAAATATGGTATTTTTGAGGCCAGACTGAAAGTTCCCGAAGGAAAAGGCTATCTTCCGGCATTCTGGCTGATGGCAGCCGACGAGAATCAGTACGGCCAGTGGCCGAGATGCGGAGAGATCGACATAATGGAAGTGCACGGAAGTGACACATCGAAGTCTTACGGAACGATTCATTATGGTAATCCCCATAAGGAGAGTCAGGGGAGCAGCCAGTTAAGTGAAGGAAGTTTTTCTGATGATTATCATACGTTTGCGGTGGAATGGCTGCCTGGAAGAATCAACTGGTATGTAGACGGAAAGCTGTTCCATACGGAGGATGATTGGTATAGCAGGACAGAAGGGCAGGGCGAGATAACCTATCCGGCTCCTTTTGATCAGGAATTCTATATGATTTTGAACCTTGCAGTAGGGGGAAGCTGGGTCGGATATCCGGATGAGACAACAGACTTTGATCATGCGGCTTACGAGATCGATTATGTAAGGGTATATCAGAAGGACAGTTATGACGAGAATGTAACAAAGCCGGACCGTGAGGTCATACTCAGAGATCCGGATGAAAATGGAAATTATATCATAAATGGTGATTTTGCAGATGCGGAAGACCTGACAGATGAGAAGGACTGGAAATTTCTTACTGCGCTTGACGGAGAGGCAGACGCAGAAATTAAAAATAACATGATTCAAATACATACAGCCAACGGCGGCACTGCAGATTACAGTGTGCAGCTTGTACAGCCAAATCTCCCCATGAAAAAGGGCGGGACTTACCAGCTGTCTTTTGAAGCATGGTCAGAAGAAGGGCGAACCATAAAAGCAGGAGTGACTGCACCGGATAATGGCTATGTGCGTTATATGCCCGATACAACGTTTAACTTAACAACTGAAAAGCAGATCTATACCCATGAGTTTACCATGACACAGGAAGATGATGCCAATGGACGCCTTGAGTTTAATCTGGGGAATGTTATGCCGAAAGCGGATGTTTTTATTACAAATGTAACACTTAAGAAAACGGCTCAGGCAGAAGATACTGATGAGAAAAAGACGGTACTGGCGGATGGAAACTATGTCTATAACGGGAACTTTCAGGAGGGAAAAGGCCATCTGGGATACTGGGATATCAACGCTGATAATGCCGAAGTCAGTGTGACTGGTTTAGAGGATGGCAGGAGATTAAAGGTGACAGCGCCGGAAGGAACAACGCCGGAGAACCCGGTTATTATTTCACAGAGTGAACTTGCTTTATCTGCTGAGACACCTTATGCTTTTAGTTTCAATGCACAGGGAGATTCAGGAAAAAGGATACAGGCAGAAGTGGCCGGACAGTCTTTTTGGGCAGAATTAACTGGCGAGAATACGGCATATAGCTATAAATTTATGAAGTCCGGGGAAAACACGGCGAATGATGTAGTATTTATTATCAGCGAGCAGGGAACCTATTATTTAGATGCTGTCCGCATTGTTGATGATGCGCTGATCAAAAATGGAAGCTTCCAGGCAGGACTTGCAGGCTATGAGGTGTATGTGGATGGTTCGGCAGATGCATCCTGTGTGGTAGACAGTCTGACGGAAGACTACGCAGCAGATTTTACGATCTATAACACAGGAGATCAGGCGTGGAAGATTCAATTAAAACAGAACAATATAGAACTGGAAAACGGACAGTGGTACAGGCTTGCACTGGATGCAAAATCAAGTGTTGACAGACAATTAATGTTTGCCATTCAAAGAGATGGCAGTGCGGATGATGACTGGACTCCTTATTCAGGAGAGAAGATCGTAGATTTGACAAGTGACTATCAGACATTTACATTGGAATTTCAAATGAACCATCTTACAGACCTAAAGTCTATATTAAGTCTCTCCATGGGAGCCGTAGGGGGAACGCAGATAACAAGCCAGCACAGGATCTGCATAGATAATATCAGCTTAGAGAAAATAGATGCACCTGTGATTGAAGAGAAACCGGCAGGCGAGAATATGTTGAAAAATCCCGACTTCGCTGCCGGAAGTGAATCATGGGAAAGTGCTGTTACGCTGCCGGGAGAAGCCAATGTAGTATTTGAAGAAGGAAGTGCAGTTTATCAGATCAATAATGTGGGAAATGCTGACTGGAACGTACAATTGAAACAGGGCGGCATCACTCTGGAGGAAGGCTGCCGCTATAAAGTAACATTTAAAGCACACTCCACAGAAACGAGGACCATAAAGCTTGCGATGCTGACAGCGGCCTACGACTGGTATGGCGGAGCAGATATTGTCTTAACTGCGGGGGAGGAGAAAGAAGCAGAGGCTGAATTTTATGTAGATAAGCCAACGGATGCTAATATAACAATGGTAGTTTCTATGGGAGCAATAGAAGGAGAAGAGACACTGCCATCAACAGTCCGTTTGTCGGATTTCTCTTTAATCAAGTGCCCATCCGATTCAGAAGCCCTATAGGAAGGAGAAGTTTAACTATGAAATATGGATATTTTGATGAACAGAAAAAAGAATATGTAATAACCAGGCCTGATACACCTGCGCCGTGGGTGAACTACCTCGGCTCACCGAAGTACGGAGCGATTGTATCAAATAATGCAGGGGGCTATAGTTTTGCAAAATCAGGAGCAAATGGGAGGATATTGAGATATATCTTTAATCAGTTTGATGAGCCGGGAAGATATATTTATATCCGTGATAATGAGACCAGGGATTATTGGTCTGCATCCTGGCAGCCGGTTGGAAAGGATCTTGAATTATATAAGAGTGAATGCCGTCATGGAACTGCATATACAAAGATAAGGGCTGATTACAGCGAAATTCATTCCGAAGTAAGGTATTATGTGCCGTTAGAACAGGAATATGAAGTGTGGAGCCTGAGTCTTACAAATCATTCGGATAAAGTAAGAGAGCTTACGGTTACGGGATATGCAGAATTCACAAACAATAATAATTACGAACAGGATCAGGTGAATCTGCAATATTCCCAATTTATTACACAGACTATATTCTGTGAAAACAGAGTCCGCCAGATGATCCATGCAAATCTGGACCGGCTGGATGACGGAACAAAAGTGGATGACAAGAATGTGTCCGACCGCTTTTTGGGCCTTGCAGGAGCAAAGGTATCTTCCTGGTGCGGAGACAAAGAAGAATTTCTTGGGCGATATCATGGGTATGGCAGCCCGGTCGGAGTACTTGAGGGGAAATTGAGTGACAAAGGAAACTATAATGAGAATGGCTGCGGCGCGCTAAGTACAATTATTCGCCTTGAGCCGGGTAAGACAAAAGAAATTGCATTTCTCGTTGGAATGAAAGATAATAAAGAAGCGTCCGATATTATGAAGCGATATGAAAAAACAGAAGAAACCTGCAGAGAGGAATTAAAAGAATTAATAGCTTACTGGCATGGGCAGCTTTCACATTTTCAGGTCAGGACGCCGAGTCCGGAATTCGATACCATGATAAATACGTGGAATGCTTATAATTGCTTTATGACATTTATCTGGTCCCGTGCAGCATCGTTCACATACTGCGGACTTCGTAACGGATATGGTTACCGGGATACCGTTCAGGATATACAGGGCATCATTCATCTGGCGCCGGAGATGGCTCTGGAAAAGATCCGCTTTATGCTTTCGGCGCAGGTAGATCACGGAGGCGGACTGCCGCTTGTGAAGTTTACACATCATCCGGGACAGGAAGATACGCCGGAAGATACATCCTATGTGCAGGAGACGGGACATCCGGCATATCGTGCAGATGATGCACTGTGGCTTTTTCCCACTGTATATAAATATGTATCTGAAACAGGAAATGTTGAGTTTATAGATGAAATCATTCCTTATGCAAATTGCGGTGAAGCAACCGTGTATGAGCATCTCAAACAGGCCATTCACTTTACCATGAACCATCTTGGGAAACATGGAATGCCGGCAGGATTATATGCGGACTGGAATGACTGCCTCAGGCTGGGAAAAGAGGGGGAATCTTCATTCGTTGCACTGCAGTTTTATTATGCCATGACGATTTTAAAGGAGTTTGCAGAGTATAAAAAAGATTCAGATTATCTATTATACTTAGAAAAAAGCCAGCAGAAACTTGGAGAGGTGATCCAGAAGCTGTGCTGGAACGAAGACCGCTTCATCCGTGGTTTTACGGAGGATGGCGAAGTAATTGGAAAGCGCACAGATCCGGAAGCAAACATGTGGCTGAATCCGCAGAGCTGGTCTGTCATAAGCGGGCTTGCAACGGATGAACAGGCTGAACTGGCACTGGATCAGGTATATAAAAGACTCAATACAGAGTATGGGGCGATCCTGATGGACCCGCCATACCATGTACATGCATTTGAGGGAGCACTCGCGGTGATATATAATGCAGGGACAAAAGAAAATGCGGGTATTTTCTCACAGTCACAAGGCTGGATTATTCTTGCTGAGGCTCTTAAGGGGCATGGAGAAAGAGCGTTTTCTTATTTTATTGAAAATGCCCCGGCCGCTCAGAATGACAGAGCCGATATCCGGAGGCTGGAACCATACTGTTACGGGCAGTTTACAGAAGGCATAGCAAGCCCGCACTTTGGACGGTCGCATGTTCATTGGCTGACGGGAACGGCTTCTACCGTTATGGTAGGATGCGTAGAAGGTATTCTGGGGATGCGCCCGGACTTTTACGGGATTCGTATTTCACCATCTGTTCCAAAAGAATGGGAGGAATTTGAGATCGAAAAAGATTTCCGAGGGTGTCATCTGCATATTGTTGTAAAAAATCCCGGGCATTTGGAGACAGGCTGCAAAGCACTTTTCGTAAACGGTGAAAAGATGGAAGGAAACTATATACCGGAGTCCCGGCTGAAGCAGGAGACGGAAATCGAATTTTATATGTCATAAGAAAGGGGCAGGGATGAAAGAAATTAAATTTCTGGATAGAGACGGAACATTTCAGATCAGAGATCCTGAGAACTACAGCTATCTGTATTTTCCTCTTGCGGGTGAAGGCGGATTAAAATCCAGTATCACCCCTAATCTGGGAGGGGACAGTAAACTGGATCAGAACCATTTCCTGTTAGAACCAGTGAGTGTAGAGAACCTCCATAACAATCGGGGCACTAGAAATTTTTGGTGCAGAATCAAGGGAAAGGGCAGCTGGTCCGTATGCGGAATGTCCGCAGAACAAGAAGGGCAGAAGTTTACAGAGGCACAGGACGAGAGTATATTGGAAGCCGGGTTTATGTGGCAGAAAATAAGCAGAAAGTCAGAGAAGTATGGATTAGAGGCAGCCGTGACCTCTTTTGTGCCAAAGGATGAAAATGTGGAAGTGACTCTGGTCGAAATAAAAAATGTAACTGACAAAAATGTGGAACTAACACCGATCGCAGTGTTTCCGATTTTTGGGAGAAGTGCAGATAATATTCGGGATCACAGGCATGTGACATCGCTTTTGCATAGAATCCGCACAACAGACAATGGAGTTATTGTTACACCTGTCTTATCATTTGATGAACGCGGGCATCAAAAAAATGATACGAGTTATTATGTTTATGGATTCACAGAGGCAGGGGAAGGACCGGAGGATTTCTATCCCACAGTTGAAAAACTGCTGGGCGAGGGTGGAAGCTATCTGATACCAGAAGCAGTAAGGACCGAAAAGAAGGGAGATCGGCCGGGGACAAAGATTCAGGGAAAAGAAGCAGCGGGAGGCATCCGCTATTTGGAGACGGTATTAAAACCAGGAGAAAGCACCGGTTATATTGTGCTTGCCGGAGTGGCGGAGGGGATGGAGATGATTGATAAAACTGTCTCGGCCCTCAAAACAAAAGAACAGGTGTTAGACGCACTGGAGAAAACCAGACAATACTGGATCCGGAAAGTGAACGTAGAATTTCAGACAAACAGCAGTGATGCAGACAATTATTTGAAATGGATCTGCTTCCAGCCGATATTGAGAAGAATCTACGGGTGCTCCTTCCTTCCATATCATGACTACGGAAAAGGAGGACGCGGATGGAGAGACCTGTGGCAGGACTGTCTGGCACTTTTATTTATGGAACCAACCCCTGTTCGGCAAATGATCGTAGATCATTATGGCGGAGTCCGAATGGACGGAACGAATGCGACGATTATTGGAAGTCAGCAGGGAGAGTTTACTGCCGACAGAAATAATATCACACGTGTTTGGATGGATCACGCATTTTGGCCATTTATGACAACGAAACTATACATAGACCAAACAGGAGATTTAGATATTCTGCTGGAAAAGACTACATACTTTAAAGATATCCAGGTACAGCGGGGGACAAAGCTTGACCGGAAGTGGGATGAGGCATATGGACACCGGCAGCGTACCATTTTAAACGAGGTCTATTTTGGCACCATTCTGGAACATATACTATTACAAAATCTATGCGCGTTTTATGATGTTGGAGAGCACAACCAGATAAGGCTTCATGGTGCTGATTGGAATGATGCACTGGATATGGCAAAGGAACGGGGGGAGAGTGTCGCGTTTACCTGTGCCTATGCCGGCAATCTAAAAGAGATCGCCGCATACATGAGAAAAATGCGTGATATCAGTGGTATTGAATATATTGAACTTGCAGAAGAAATGAGCTGTCTGCTGGTGGGAAACGAACAGTTATATGAAGATCCAGATGAAAAAAATCGTATTCTGGAAACCTATGAAATGCGCTGCATACATAATATCAGTGGAAATACGATAATTGTAGACATAGAGGAAGTCAGCAGGAACATAGAAGAAAAGGCCAAGTGGCTGATGGAACATATCAGGAAACAGGAATGGATATCGAATTCAAAAGGGCAGGGCTGGTTCAACGGATACTATGATAATCATGGAAAACAAGTTGAAGGGTGCCAAAGCGGGAATGTCCGCATGATGCTGACAGGGCAGGTGTTTGCAATGATGAGCGGAACTGCACAAATGGAACAGATACAAAAGATATGTGAGAGTGCAGATGAATATTTGTATGATGAAAAGGCCGGCGGTTACCGCCTGAATACAGATTTTAAGGAAGAGAAATTTGATTTGGGCAGAATGTTCGGTTTTGCATATGGAGAAAAGGAAAATGGAGCCGTTTTTTCCCATATGGCAGTTATGTATGCAAACGCACTATATAAACGGGGGTACGCAAAAGAAGGACACAAGGCGATGCGGGCACTGCTGGATACAGCAATGAAATTTAAAAGCAGCAGAATCTACCCGGGGCTTCCGGAATATTTCGACAATAACGGCAGAGGGATGTATCCATACCTGACAGGTGCAGCCAGCTGGTATATGCTGACGATGATTACCGAAGTATTTGGTGTCAGGGGAGAACTGGGAGATCTTATGGTGGCTCCGGCACTGATGGCAGAGCAGTTTGATGAGAACGGAAATGCGGTATTACAGACAGAATTTGCGGGAAAAAGGTTTCAGATACATTTTTCTAATCCGCAGAGACTGGATTTTGGTGAATATAAGATCATGCAGGCTGTCTGCGGAAGTGAATGCCTTGAGCGGCTCTCAGACGTGAAAGTATGTCTGAATAAAGAGCAGATCAAAACACTGGATGCAGACAGCCTGCATCAAATAAGTGTGACACTGGGGTAACAGTTCAGGCAGATCAGGAGATTTACCGTTACTGTGCGCGCACGCGGGTGTGAACAGCAGCGGTCTACCACAGCGATTTATAAAATTTGTCCCTATATTTCTTTGGGGTCAGGCCTATAAAATTTTCAAAGGTCTGAATAAAGTGGCTTTGTGAGGAAAAAGCAAGATAATTGGCTATATCAATCACGGGCTTATCTGAGTAACGCAGCAGATGACAGGCCTTCTCGATCTTCTTCTCGCGAATGTAATCGCTTATGGAGACTCCAAGATTCTGTTTAAAAACTCGGGACAGATAACTTGTGGACAGGCCGGTATACTCAGCGAGCGCCTGAATGGTAATACGTTCTTTAATGTGACTGTAGATATAGTCAATACACTGCATCACAGGTTTGGAGAGGACGGAACTCTTTTTCTGCAGGATCATCTTACCGGTAAAATCTTTTGCCATGATATGATGAAGGTTGCCGATCTGCTGGATGTTGGAACATGAGTCCATCTTTAGTATATAGAAGTCACTCAGGCGGTATGCCTGTTCCGGCTCCAGCCCGCCTTCGATGCAGTATCTGGTCAGCATTGCAGCAGTGACAACAAAATGATATTTTATATTAGTGAGAGGGTTGCTGGAAAGCGTGCCGGTTCCCTCCATATTCGTAAAAGCATCTTCACGGCAGTTTTGGATAACGGCATCCATATCACCATTCTTCACAGCATTATAAAAAGAATACTCAATACTAGGTGAGCGGTGCTTCTTTTCCAGTTCACTGGAGTGATATTCTGTACGGTACCATTCCTTAGATATGCTCATAATATTAAGGTCCACCCTTTCTTTTTTACTTATATTATGGCATGATTTTTATATTTTGACAACGATAAATCGGTGTCATGATTTTGATATTTTGTTTTGAAATATAATATAATCACAGAAAGATTCATGATAAAGTATCATTAATGAAACAAGCGTAACTGTTAAGAAATGCAAGGCTTACGCTCAGGCTCATGAAAAAACGCCTATGACAAAGGGAAAACTAATTGAAAAGGAGATTGAATTATGAAAAAGAGAGTCGTAGCAATTTTAATGGCAGCAACAATGGCAGCATCACTGGCCGGATGCGGGGGTTCATCTGAATCTGCAAAAAGCGGAGACGATGCAGGCGAAGGGAAAGTCATTAATATATATTCCTGGAATGACGAATTTCGTGAACGTCTTGAAGCTGTATACCCGGAGGTGAAGAAAACGTCTGATGACGGAACGGTTACAACCTTAAAGGACGGTACAGAGATTCACTGGGTGATCAATCCGAATCAGGATGGTGTCTACCAGCAGAAATTAGACGAAGCCCTCTTAAAACAGGCAGACGCTGCAGCGGATGATAAAGTGGATATTTTTCTGTCGGAGACGGACTATGTAAATAAGTATACAGACAAAGATGTTGATGCTGCAATGCCTCTTACCGAACTTGGAATCGACCCGGATAAAGACCTTGCAGACCAGTATGATTTTACCAGAACAACAGCTTCCGATATTGATGGGGTCCAGAGGGGATCTACATGGCAGTGCTGCCCGGGGACACTTGTATACCGCCGGGACATCGCTAAAGATGTATTTGGTACTGATGATCCGCAGGCAGTGGGAGAGAAAGTAAAAGACTGGGATACGACAAAAGCTACTGCAGAGGAGATGAAAGCAAAAGGATACTATATGTTCTCTTCCTATGCAGATACCTTCCGCCTGTACGGCAACAGCATTTCAGAATCCTGGGTCACACCTGGTGAGAGCATCATAAAAGTGGACAAGCAGATCATGAACTGGGTGGACAGCTCGAAAGAATGGCTTGATGCAGGCTATTTTAACGCAACTGTAAAAGGCCAGTGGAACGATGACTGGAATAAGGCGATGGGGTCACAGTCGAATGTATTTGCATTTCTTCTTCCGGCATGGGGAATTGATTTTGTGCTGGATCCAAACTGGGATGGGGATACAGGTGCCTGGGCAGTTACCAATCCGCCGCAGGAATACAATTGGGGCGGTTCCTATATCCATGCAGCAACGGGGACAGATAATATGGAACATGCAAAAGACATTATTCTTGCAATGACAGCAGAAAAAGAAAATCTGTTAAAGATCTCAAAAGATTATGCTGATTTTACAAATACGAAGAGCGGAATGCAGGATGCGGCAAAAGATGATGCTAATTTCTCATCAGAGTTCCTTGGAGGACAGAATCCATTTGTTTACTTTGCTCCTGTGGCAGAGAATATCAAAATTGCACCGCTTTCTGCTTATGACCAGGGCTGTGTTGAATTGATTCAGAATACATTCGGTGATTACTTACAGGGGAAGGTTACCTTTGATAAAGCGAAATCAAACTTTGAAACAGCAATAAAAGAACGTTACCCGGATATCACGGAAGTTCAGTGGCCAGAGTAACAGCTGACAACTGTGGGGCATGAGTGCCCCGCAGTTGTGTTATATGGAAAGGAAAGGTTGTTTATGAAAAAAAGGAAAAAAAGTGTGAGCTATGCAAAGTGGGGAATTATTTTTATTATCCCGTTTTTTCTGACATATTTTATCTTTTCTTTGATTCCTCTGCTGGATACGGTTCGGTATAGCTTTTATGAATACTATCGTTCCGGAATTAAGGAAATAGGCCCTAATTTTATAGGAATTGAAAACTATGTCAGCCTGCTTAAGTCAGATATGTTCAAGTATGCGGGAAACACGTTGATCATGTGGCTGATTGGATTTATTCCTCAGATTATAGTTGCACTGGTTCTTGCGTCATGGTTTTCGGATATGAGGCTTAAGATCCGGGGGAAACAGTTTTTTAAAGTAGTGATCTATCTGCCGAATCTGATTATGGCATCTGCATTTGCATTGCTGTTTTTTACATTGTTTTCAACAAACGGGCCCATGAATTCTATTTTAATGTCAATTGGCCTGACGAAGAATCCCATTGATTTTATGGGATCTGTGTTTGGGACGAGGACGCTTGTTGGAATGATGAACTTTATAATGTGGTTTGGCAATACCACAATTATGCTGATGGCTGCAATTATGGGAATCAGTCAGGACGTCTTTGAAGCGTCTGATCTGGATGGATGTAATGGCATTCAGAGATTTTTTTACATCACGCTTCCGCAGATACGTCCGATTCTTGCATATACGCTGATTACATCTATCATTGGCGGCCTTCAGATGTTTGATGTGCCGCAAATACTGACAAATGGTCAGGGGAATCCGGACCGTGGTGCTATGACATTGATCATGTTCCTTAACAGCCATCTGAGGAGTAAAAATTATGGCATGGCAGGCGCGTTATCCGTTTATCTGTTCATTGTCAGTGGGATTCTTTGCTTCTTTGTCTATAGGATGACTGTGGATAATGATCCGGATGGATTAAAAAAAGCAGCGAGAAAAAGAGCAAAAGAAGAAAGAAGGGGGAAATAAACTGTGAAAGCAAAATCTGGCAATCGGGTATGGAATTTTATCATTCATGCAGTGTTGATACTTTTAGCATTTTTGTGTCTTTTCTTCTTTTATGTATTGATCATCAATGCGACAAGATCTCATGCGGATCTGCAAAAGGGATTTTCCGCACTTCCCGGAACACATTTTCTGGATAATCTGAAAAGCGTGGCAAATGACGGAACCTTCCCGATGTTTCGCGGCATTTTAAACAGCTTGACTGTATCAGGCTTTTCGGCGGCTATTTGTACTTATTTTTCGGCTTTGACAGCGTATGGATTGTATGCTTATGATTTTAAAGGGAAGAAAATAGCATTCACCTTTATCATGGCAATCCTTGTCATGCCAACACAGGTTACGGCAATGGGATTCCTCCGGCTGATTACTAATATGGGACTGTATGACAGTCTGCTGCCTTTAATCATTCCATCTATTGCCTCACCGGCAGTATTCTATTTTATGTATAGCTATCTCCAATCCTCTCTTCCCCTGTCATTGGTTGAGGCGGCGAGAATCGACGGGTCCGGAGAATACCATACATTTAACAAGGTAGTAATTCCGATCATGAAACCGGCAATTGCAGTTCAGGCGATCTTTACGTTTGTAGGGTCATGGAACAATTACTTTGTGCCGGCCCTGGTATTACAGTCAAAGGATAAAATGACAGTACCGATTCTAATAGCCACACTTAGAGGGGCAGATTATATGAACTTTGATATGGGTAAGATCTATATGATGATTATGGTGGCGATTGTCCCGATCATTATTGTATATCTCCTGCTCTCTAAGTACATCATTGCCGGTGTGACACTTGGCGGTGTAAAAGAATAAGGAAAAGGAAATGATATGAAAAAAAGTAAATGGGTTCATAGTGGAACATTGGATAACAAACCTTCAAAGAGGGAGGTTCTGCATAGCCGTTTTGCGAGGAAAGCGGCTGCTGAGGGGATCGTGTTACTAAAAAATGAAGGGATACTTCCCCTCGGATCTTCATGGCCGATTGCATTATTAGGGAATGGGGCACGAAAAACAGTAAAGGGAGGGATTGGATCAGGCGATGTAAACAGCCGTGAAAATATCTCCATATATAGAGGATTAAAAGAGGCCGGTGTCGTCATTGTCAGCGAAGACTGGTTAGAAGATTACGATAACCGTTATGAAGATGCGAGAGCACAATGGAAGAAAAAGATCTTGGATGATGTAAAGACGGTGGATAATCCTTTTGATGCCTATGCCTCCAATCCATTTGAATTTCCGCAGGGAAGGCCGGTTTCCTCAGACGATGTGGATGGAGCTTTGGCCGTGGTCTATGTGATCAGCCGTATATCGGGGGAAGGAAAAGACCGGCGCAGGACAGCGGGGGATTATTACTTGAGTGAAAGGGAAAAAGACGATATTCTGTATCTCAATGAACAGGATCTCCCGATCGTATTAATTCTAAATGCAGGCGGGGCAGTGGAACTGACCGGTTTATTGGAGCAGGCGGGGAATATACGCGCTGTTTTGAATATGTCCCAGCTTGGTCAGGAAGGCGGCCATGCTGTTTCAGATGTACTGCTTGGTCAGGAAGTGCCGAGTGGGAAGCTTACCTCGACATGGGCGAAACATTATGAAGATTATCCTTTTGCGGAATCGTTTGGTTATTTGAATGGAGATCTGGAGAAAGAAGAGTATAAAGAGGGTATTTATGTCGGATACCGATATTTTGACAGTTTTCAGGTGAAACCTTTATTTCCCTTTGGATATGGCCTTTCTTATACATCCTTTGAACTGGAGTTTCAAGATCTAAAAGTGGAGCATACCAATATCGGTCTGGACATTTTGGTTAAGAATACCGGAGATTCCTATGCGGGAAAAGAAGTCGTGCAGAGCTATATAACACTGCCCCGGACAGGAATGGAAAAAGAATACCACAGGCTGGCCGGGTTTGCAAAGACGGATGTAATTCAGCCCCAAAAAACACAGTCTGTCCACATAACGATTGCACAAAAGCAGCTTGCAAGCTACTCAGAGGAAATGCATGCATGGATCATTGAAAAAGGTATATACGGGGTGTGGATCGGGGAGCATTCTGCGTCACTCAAACTTGCAGCATTGATTAATGTTTCAGAATCAGCGGTGATAGAAAGAACGAATGCAGTCTTTCAGCCGAAAGAAGTGTTTCAGGAATTACGGATGGGGGAGGCTGAATCAGCAGAAGAAGCGGCATGGCTGATAAAAGCAGGACGGCAGAATATCCCGGAGTTTTCCTATGTGCCGCAGCAGGAAGAAAAACGGGAATACCAGCAACAATATGCAGATACAGAAGTGGTTGAAAAGCTGATACCGCTTTTATATGGAAATATTACCCAGGGGACGAGCACGCTTGGTTCGTCAGGTGTCAGGGTACCGGGTTCTGCGGGAGAGACAACAAAGCAGCTTTGGGAAACAGACGGCATCCCTTCCTTAATTATGGCAGATGGTCCGGCAGGACTGCGTTTACGCCAAAGCTATGAGGTGGACCAAGCATCAGATACGGTGTATGGCATGGGGGTTCTTGGGGCCGTGGATAATGGATATCTGGAGCCCATGGAATATCATGAAAATGCGGATCTTTACTATCAATACTGTACGGCTTTTCCGGTTGGTACTGCGCTGGCCCAGACATGGAACCTGCCATTGATGGAGGAATTTGGTGAAGCGATCGCTTCTGAAATGCAGGAATTTCATGTAAATCTCTGGCTTGCGCCGGGAATGAATATCCATAGAAATCCGCTTTGCGGGCGTAATTTCGAATATTATTCAGAAGATCCTCTGCTGACGGGAATGATAGCTGCTGCTGTTACCCGGGGGGTGCAGAGTAAAAAAGGGTGTGGGGTAACCCTGAAGCATCTGGCTTGTAATAACCAAGAGGATAATCGGATGGGGGTGGATGCCTGCGTTTCCGAACGTGCACTCCGTGAAATCTATTTCAGGGGATTTGAAATTGCGGTAAAGAGCAGTAAACCCGCAGCTATCATGTCATCTTATAATTTGATCAATGGCATTCACGCTGCTAATCATCAGAATATGTGCACGGCCCTTGTGCGGGGCGAGTGGGGATTTGATGGTATTATTATGTCTGACTGGAATACAACCGTTCCGGAGGATGGCAGTATTCCATATAAATGTATAGACGCAGGAAATGACCTTATTATGCCGGGAAGCCAGAAGGACGACCATAATATAAGGGAAGCTTTAGAAAGGGGGATTCTGTCGGAAGAATCACTTAGAATCTGTGCGGGGAGGATCCTTGCACTTGTGCAGAGACTGGGCAGCTGATTTGGTTCGCATTTAGTAGTGTGGTTTTTAGTTTGGTACAGGCCATCAGAGGCTGTTTAGCTGGAAAAACGACAAATTTTATGGTATGCTGAATTAGTAAATGAGGAGCAGGAATCATAACTTATTAATTATAAGAATGAAGCCAGATGCCAAAGCTTTTACTAGATTGTAAGTATATTAGTGGAGCGGAGATTGAAGAAGAACCCGTAAAAGCGCAGACTTACTGGACTTTTACGGGTTTTTCTTCGTTCTGTTTTACCGGTAGCGGTATTCAATTAGTATGTTGGATACAGTTTTGTAGAAAAATATCAAATAAACGAGAGATGAAAAGAGAGAATAAATCATGATCAATCTATACTACGCTGAAGATGACGAGACGATCGCACAGTTGGTAAAGGAATATCTGGAACAGGAGGAATGCCAGGTCAGCATCTTTTGGACGATCGCAGACTTAAAGACTGCACTGCTTAGCAGGCAGCCGGATCTTGTTCTGCTGGACTGGAATATGCCTGACGGCCAGGGGAGTGATCTGTGCCGCTGGCTTCGTCTGAGGTGGCCGTTACTTCCGGTGATTTTCCTGACAGTCCGGGGGGACTCTTCTGATGTGGTCGGCGGATTTCTAAACGGAGCAGATGATTATGTGACAAAGCCTTTTGAACTGGAGGTTCTGCATTCACGTATCCTTGCCCTGCTTAGGCGTGCCGGACAGAAGAAAGATACTCGTTTTTACTGTGATGCTCTGATTCTTGACACCGAAAAAATGTCTGCTTTTTATGAAGATGAGGAAATTATCTTAAGCCAGCCCGAATACCAGATCCTACGGCTTTTAATGGAAAATAAGGGGAAAACGGTCACAAGAAAGCAGCTTCTGGAGCAGGTATGGGACAGCAATGGGAATTTTGTAAATGATAATACCCTGACGGTTACCGTCAAGCGGCTTAGGGAGAAGCTGCGGCGTCCTGCCTGTCTCAAGACGATCAGGAGCTTTGGATACCGCATGGAGGATTCGCTATGACAGAAAGAAGAAAACAGATGCTTATGATATGGCTTCCGGTACTGGTCTGCCTGGCAGGGATCCTGATCTTAAATAACATATGGCAGCAGCGTTATGAGCAGGCAGCCTTTGGAAGCGTATCATCCCTGTCTCAGATCATATTAGAAAAGGATCCAAAAGCCGGGGAACTGCTTCTTTCTTCCCTGAAAGAGTATACTTACGGGGAAGGTAAGCTAACAGGAGGCGATGTATTTTTAAAACAATACGGGTATACAAGTGAGGATTTTGCCGGAGGGACAGGATATCAGGGGGCCGCGGCGGCATTGTTTACTGCTGTTTTGATATCGGCAGTATTTATTCTGTCTGTCTGGTTCAGGGGAAAGAGAAAACAGGCAAGAATATCAGGGCTTACGAAGTATTTGGAACAGGTCAATATTGGAGCCGGCGGCACCATGTTCCAGGCAGGAGAGGATGAATTTTCCCATCTGCAGGATGAGATCTATAAAACAGTTACCAGCCTGTATGCAACAAGAGAGGCTGCCATAAAGGCCAGGGAACGCTTTGCAGACCATCTGGCTGACATCGCCCACCAGCTCAAGACGCCTCTCACCGCGGCATTTCTGTCCCTGCAGCTTATGGAAAAGTCGGCTTCCAATCCTTATATTAAGACGCTCCAAAATCAGCTGGGACGCTTAAACAGACTGGAGGAGGCTCTTTTGACCCTCTCCAGGATTGATTCGGGCACATTAAAACTGGAGCATTCTGATGTGGATGTATATACCGTGTTGAATCTGGCGGCTGATAATCTGGAAGAGCTGCTGGCCGAAAAAGAGGTCCGCGTAGAGATCCCGGATAAAAGCTGTGCAGGATTTCAGGGGGATATGGAATGGACAATGGAGGCATTGATCAATCTGATGAAAAATTCCATGGAGCATTCACCGAGGGGGAGTGTGATCCATTGTGATTATTCCCAAAATCTTCTGTACACGGAAATTTTGATCCGGGATGAGGGGCCGGGGTTTGACCCGGAAGATCTCCCCCATCTTTTTGAACGGTTTTACAGGGGGAAGAGCTCAGGAAAGGATGGTATGGGAATCGGGCTGGCACTGGCCCATTCCATATTTGAGCTGCAGGGAGGCAGTCTGACAGCCCGGAATCTGCCGTCAGGGGGCGCCTGTTTTGAAATCAGGATCTACAGTCACTGAGCTGTCATTTTTCTTTGCTATAATAAAGCGGCAGGAAATCCTGCGGCCTATTAGAGAAAGGAGAGATGAATTTGGAAGTTTTAAAATGCATAGGAGTTAAGAAATCATATGGAAGCGGAAGCAATCAGACGGAGGCGCTTAGAGGCATTGATCTGACGGTAGAAAAAGGTGAATTTGTTGCCATCGTCGGCGCCTCGGGTTCGGGAAAATCCACCCTGCTCCATATACTGGGAAGTGTGGATCAGCCTACAGAAGGGAAGATCCTGGTGGACGGAACGGATATATCCTCCATGAATCCCACCCAGGCAGCGATTTTCCGCCGCAGAAAGGTAGGGCTGGTCTATCAGTTTTATAATCTGATCCCAACACTTACTGTTAAAAAGAATATTTTAATGCCTCTTCTGCTGGATAAAAGAGAGGTGGATCCCCGGTATTTTGAGGAGGTGGTAACCTCACTCGGGATCCAGGATAAACTGGATGCCCTTCCCAGCCAGATGTCAGGCGGACAGCAGCAGAGAACAGCCATTGCAAGGGCGCTGATCTACCGCCCCGCGATCCTTCTGGCGGATGAACCGACCGGCAACCTGGACCGGAAGAATTCAAAAGAGATCGTGGATCTGCTGAAAATGTCCAACAGGAATCTGGATCAGACGATTCTTCTGATCACCCATGACGAGAAGGTTGCGCTGGAGGCAGACCGTATCGTGACTATTGAGGACGGCCGCATCATCAGTGACCGGAAACGGGGGTGAGCCGCATGTGGAAAGATTATTCCCGAAGTTATATAAAGAATAACCGTTCGTCCAGTATTTCCGTCATGGTGGCAGCGTTCATTTCCGCACTGTTTCTGTCCCTTTTGTGCACCTTGTTTTACAATTTCTGGAAATATGATATCGAGAGGATTGAAATCGAGGAGGGCAGCTGGCAGGGGCGGATCGAGGGGAATCTGGACGAGAAGACCCTGGATGCAGTAAAGATTTACCCCAATATAGAAAAGGTTTCAGTCAATGAAGAATTAACAGAAGGGCAGAATGTTGTGGCAGACCTCTATTTTCACGATATGAGGACGATTCTTAAAGATCTGCCCCGGATCGCAGAATTAGCGGGAGTAAAACCTGAGGCAGTCACCTGCCACCATTCACTTTTGGCGATGTACCTGATCCGGGACCCGCAGGATCCGGCGCCCCGGCTGGTGTTTCCGTTTTTTTTGGTGATCACGGGGATGGCCTGTTTTTCACTGGTCATGATCATTCATAACTCCTTTGCGGTTTCCATGAATGCCAGGATCCATCAGTTCGGCATCTTTTCCAGCATCGGAGCCACACCTGCGCAGATCAGGACCTGCCTTTTGCAGGAGGCAGCGGCATTGTGCGCTGTTCCCGTTGTACTGGGGAATTTATTAGGGATCGTGCTGGGAATCGGAACCATGGAAGTGACCAACGTCATAGCCGGAGGCATGGTAGCCGGACGGCATGAGGCGGTGGGGGGATATCATCCCCTGGTTTTTGTAGTTACTTTTGTGATCACGGTTCTTACGATCTGGATTTCCGCCTGGTATCCGGCAAGGAAAATGAGCCGCCTGACACCCCTTGAAGCCATAAGAAATACAGGGGAGATGCAGCTGAAAAAAAGGAAAAGATCCCGTCTGATGTCTCTTCTGTTCGGCCTGGAAGGAGAAATCGCAGCAAATGCGTTAAAGGCGCAGAAAAAGGCCTGGCGCACCGCTACGATATCCCTGACATTTTCTTTTTTGGCGTTCACCCTGATGCAGTGTTTCTTTACACTGTCAGGTATCAGTACGAGAATGACCTATTTTGAAAAATACCAGGATGCCTGGGATGTGATGGTAACGGTGAAGGATACAGGAATCGATACATTTGATAAGACAGAGACGCTGAAAGAGCTTTCCGGGGTGAGGAGCCTTACGGTATATCAGAAGGCAGCAGCGAAACGGATGCTTACAGAGGAAGCAGTCAGTGAGGAATTCAAAGCCCTGGGCGGTTTTAGGAATGCAGATGAGACCTGTGTATCAGCAAGCGACGCAGGATGGCTGGTCAATGCCCCGGTCGTCATAATGGATGACGCAGGCTTTCTGGAATATTGTGAGCAGATTGGGGCAGAACATAAGCTGGACGGTGCAGTGATCTTAAACCGGGTAAGAGACAGCCGTAATCCGGACTTTCGTAATCCGGATTATGTTCCATACTTAAACGACACACAAAAGACCACCACTCTTGTGCAGGCAGAGGCAGCCGAACAGTCAGCAGAGATCCCTGTGCTTTCCTATACACAGGAGACCCCGGTTTTACGGGAAGAATATGGAACTCTGGATTACTATGAGGTGGTACATTTTCTTCCGGTTTCCCTGTGGAAACAGATCGGGGAAACGATCGGCGGGGCAGAAGAGGACTCTTATATCCGGGTTCTTGCAGAAGAAGGTGTGACATTAGATGAGCTTAAGAAGCAGGAGAAAGAGATCACTAAGATCATTGGAAGCGGATATGAGATTGAGACTGAGAACCGTATCCAGGATAAGATTGCCAATGATAAGATGATCGATGGAACGATGCTGATATTCGGCGGCTTTTGTATCCTTCTTGCCATCATTGGAATCGGCAATGTGTTCTCGAATACACTGGGATTTGTGCGGCAGCGCAAAAGAGAGTTTGCACGCTATCTGTCCGTGGGGATGACACCCGGCGGGATTAAAAAGGTGTTTTGTATAGAAGCGCTGGTGATTGCCGGACGTCCGGCTTTGGTGACACTTCCGCTGGCGGTGGTGTTGTCCTGGGCTATGACAAAGGCAAGCTATCTTGACCCCATGATCTTTATCAGGGAGGCTCCGGTGATCCCTGTCCTGATATTCCTGCTTGCGATCTTCGGCTTCGTGGGATTTGCGTATTATCTCGGAGGAAGAAAGATCCTGCGGAATAAGCTGGCGGAAACGTTACGGGACGATACAATGATCTAAAGACAGGATGTTTTCATGACGGCGAAGCAGAAGCTCTCTTTATTTGTATGGAAAAAGAGATGCGCCAAAATTGGAGATGCTATAAAATAGGAGAATGAGGAGAAGCATTATGGATTGGTTGGATTGCCTGAACGAGGCAGTGGAATATATAGAACAGCACATTACAGAAGAAATCGATTACGGAAAACTGGCAGAAACACTGGGTGTTCCGGCCTATTATTTCCAGAAGATGTTCGCTGGTATGGCGGATATATCCTTATCAGAGTACATAAGAAGAAGGCGGATGTCCCTGGCAGCAGTAGAGCTTATAAACAGCAGCCAGAGAATCCTGGATATATCCCTGAAATATGGTTACAATTCCCCCACTGCCTTTAACCGTGCCTTCCAGGGTGTTCACGGTGCATCCCCATCCATGGTCAAAAAGGGACTGGCTCCGGCGGCAGCCTACCCGGCACTTCATTTTTCAATGTCTGTGAAGGGGGCAGAAAAACTGGATTTTAGGATGGAGAAGAAGGAGGGCTTCCGTATTCTGGGAGTTTCCTGTCCGCTTGACGAGGATCTGGAGAAGAACTTTGAAAAGCTTCCGAGGATGTGGGATCAGGCGCTTTCAAATGGTACTCTGGGCCGTCTGCTTTTATACATGGACGGACAGCCATCGGGATTATTGGGGGTCAGTGTACACCATACGGATAAATGGAAGTATTTGATAGCGGTCAGTTCTTCAAAAACTCCTCAAATGGAAGAGAGACTGGACTCTTATCTCTTTCCTGATGCTTTGTGGGCAGTGTTTACCGGGAAGGGGACGAATCAGAGCTTACAGGAGCTGGAACGGCGTGTGATCACCGAATGGCTTCCCTCGTCCGGCTATGAATATGCAGAGATTCCGGATGTGGAAGTGTATCTCAAGGCTGATCCTAACGATTGCGAGTATGAGTACTGGCTCCCGGTAATTCCGGCCGGTCTGTGATCCAGAATAAAAAAGAAGGGGACAAAAATATGGCAGTTTCTAATAGGAAGGCGGTTTTTAAAAGTGAGATTCAAAAAGTGTGGGAGGTGGTAGCTTCGCTCGAAGATTATGCGTGGCGCAGTGACCTAAGTAAGATCGAGATCGTAGATGAGAACCGGTTTATTGAGTACACAAAGGCAGGATATGCGACCCGCTTTACCATTACGGTGAAGGAACCATATAAACGGTACGAGTTTGATATGGAAAACGAGAATATGAAGGGGCATTGGACAGGCATTTTTACGGAAAAGGACGGCGGTACAGAGATCGATTTTACCGAGGATGTGACTGCCAAAAAACTATTTATGAAGCCCTTTGTAAAGGGGTTTCTGAAAAAACAGCAGGAGCTATATTTTTTGGATCTTAAAAAAGCATTGTCTTAATTATGAGTATAACGGCTGCGCTTCCTATCGAAGCGGCAGCCGTTTTTGCATTTGTTTTTCCCGGATCTTGAGAGAGAGGCTGTGATGTCATCTCTCTATTTTATTGCATTATCACATATTTCATGTTATACTGGTACCTAAGTGAACAGTGTTGAAACCGGGCACTTAAAGAAGCGGTATGGCGTGATTCCATTGAGACTGTTTATCCTGGAGGGAGCGTGCAGACGTATTGTGTCATACAAAGCATGACGCGCACTCGGCAGCAAATACGCCGGGGCGGATCTGAACGAAATAGGAGGGAATGTAATGAAAAAGAGAATTCTTGCGTTATCCCTTGTTCCTGCATTTGTCTTGACATTAGTGGCCGGGTGCGGAAATAAGAATCGGGTATTTAACTATGAAGATTCCAAGGATAAGATCACCAGGATCACGTTCTTTGGCAATAAATATGAGGCGGAAAATGTGGAGGTGATCGAAGCGATTCTCTCTGGTTTTATGGAGGAAAATCCGGATATCCAGGTTACCTATGAAAGTATGAAGGGGAACAGCTACCAGGATGCCTTGAATAAGAGAATGGCCGCGGGGAAAGGAAACGATGTGTTCATGGTGAACCACGATACGCTGCTTAAGCTGGAGGAACACTCCCAGGTGGCAGATCTGTCAAAGCTTTCTGCAATGTCACAGTATACGGATCAGATGAGCAGGCAGATGGATGAAGACGGGAAAATATACTGGGTCCCTACAACGGTCTCTGTCTTTGGCCTTTACTGCAATCTGGATCTTCTGGATAAACATCATCAGGAGGTGCCTGGGACCCTGAAAGAATGGGAAACAGTCTGCGATTATTTTGTGGAACAGGGGATCACACCGATCGTTGCGAACAATGATATCTCCCTTAAGACACTGGCGATCGGACGGGGATTTTACTCTGTATATCAGGAGAATCAGGAGGAGAACGTGTTTAGGAGCTTAAACACCGGGGAGGAGAAGCTGAGCACATATCTGACAGACGGTTTTTCTATTGTCAAGGATTTTATTGACAAGGGATATGTGGATGCCGGGAAGGCACTGGATACACAGAAGACATCGGGTGATCTGGAGGAATTTGTGGAGGGCACATCCCCATTTATGCTGACAGGTGCCTGGGCAGCCGGGCGGGTGAAAAAGATGGAACCAGATTTTGCATTTCAAGTGGTCCCTCTGCCGATCCTTGAGGATGGATCTCTGCTCGTTATCAATGCGGACACCCGCCTGAGCGTAAATGCTGACAGCGAAAACATAGAAGCTGCCAAGAAATTTGTGGAATATTTTATACAGAGGGATAACATACGTGAATTTGTGGACCAGCAGTCTTCCTTCAGTCCGCTTAAGAATGGATATCCTTCTTCCGCAGAAGCGATCCGGCCGTTGATTTCAAGCTATGAGTCCGGGCAGACCGTTATCGGGACGGATGGACGTCTGGATCTGCCGATTTGGAATCTTACAGCCCAGGCGTCTGTGATGCTTTTGTCAGGAGAGTCACTGTCAGATACGATGAAATGGATCGACCAACAGGCAGAAGGGAAGGAGTAGAAAACGGTGAAGCAAACGAAGAAAAAAATAAAACTGCGGATTACGTTTACTGCGCTGGTCATTTCCGGGATTCTTGCTATTGTGGCGATCTTTTTTGTCACCGAGGTCAAGGAGCAGCTGTGGCAGCAGTCGGTCAATACGATCATGGAAAGTACCCGGCAGGGCAGTAATACCCTGAAGGTGCAGCTGCAGGACGGATTCAGATCGCTGGAACTGGTCAAGGGATACTTAAGCTTAATTACGGCAGGACAGACCGACAAGCTGGAGGCGGCCGTGGGAGGTTACGGGCAGGTGGACAGCAGTATCAGCCTCTATTTTATGGATGGTTTTAGTTTCCCGAAGGGGCACAGTATCGACGAGGAGGCAGTGAAAGCACTGCCTGACATAGAGTCAGACAGCGGGATCATCGATCCGCATATCAGCAGTGTGACGGGAGTCAACGTATTCGATCTGTACACAAAGGTCCTTCTTAAGGATGGAACGCCCGGGTATCTTTTGAAGGAATACGAGATAGATCACATCGTAGACAGCTTTAGTATATCGTTTTATAACAATGCAGGCTTTTCTTATGTCATGGATGCAGAAGGGGATATCCTGATCCGGCCGCTGCATCCCGACAGCAATAAGACGGTAAGGAATCTTTTTGATATGCTTCCGAAGGGGGAGAACTCGAAAGAGAGCCTGAAACAGTTTCAGGATGCCATTGAGGAGGCAAAGACAGGCTGGGCTGTATTTACTTATATGGAGGAGCCGACAGTATTTTGTTATACTCCCTTAGGTATGGGATCTGACTGGTATTTGATCTCCATCATACCGCAGGAGGTAGTTGACACACAGACGAAGGATATCCTGATACGCACCCTGATCCTGATCGTAGCCATCCTGTCGGGAATCACTTTCCTGGTCACAATGTACTTCCGGTATGTGAACCGAACGAACCGCCGCCTGAAAAGCCAGGCAGATTATACCGCTCATCTGTATAACGCTGTGCCGGAAGGGATTGCACTGCTGACTTTAGAGGAACCATTCCGGTTTCTGCAGCTTAACCGGGAAGGGAGGCGGCTTTTGGGATATCCCCAGGATTCTCCTGATGATATTCCAAAGGAACAGATGCTGAAACATGTTGTTGAACCTGAGGATTATGAACGCTTAGCGGATATTCTGCATGCCACAGCTGTTTCCGGGGATAAGAACAGTTTTGAAAATCGTGTGATCAAAGTAGACGGCAGCTTTTTTTGGGCGGCCGGGCTCGTTGAAAAAACACTGGATGAGAATGGGAAACCGATCTTGATCACCACCTTTCATGATATTACGGCTGAGAAGCTGGCCGAGGAAGAGATGCAGAGGGAAAAACGCCAGGAACGCATCATGCTGGTCAGTGCGATCTCTACAGTGTACCCTGTGATCATCAGCTTAAATCTGACAAAGGATACGCTGAAATTTATCTATGTGAAGAATGATCTGATGGTGGACATGGGGAAACAAAAGACTTATGGGGGACTCTATCATGAATTTCTGCAAAATGTCCATCCTGATAATGCGGTGGAGTTTGAACGGCGTTTTGCACCGGAAAACATTCTTAGGAGACTGGGAAGGGAGCGGCAGGAAATTTTCTTAGAGGCCAGGCAAATGCTGACGGACGGGCATTACCATTGGATCTTCACACTGATCATCTCCGTAGACAATCCTTATTCAGATGACCGCCTGGCTATTTTGCTGTCACGCCGGATCGATGAGCAGAGAGCTGACGAGGAACAGCAGCGTCAGGCATTACAGAGTGCTTTGGAGAATGCAAAGGCAGCGAGTGTGGCGAAGAGCCAGTTCTTATCTAATATCAGCCATGATATCCGAACTCCGATGAACGCCATTGTAGGGATGACCGCGATCGCGGCAGCACACCTGGACGAGCGGGACAGAGTTGCCGAGTGTCTGAAAAAAATCAATTTTTCCAGTCAGCACCTTCTCAGCCTGATCAACGATATTCTGGATATGTCGAAGGTTGAGAATGGAAAACTGTCTATCAGTGAAGAGCCGTTTGATCTGGCAGAGCTTGTTTTGGATATTGTAGAGCTGGTACGGGTCCAGGCAGAGTCGGGAGGACTCACACTTAAGGTCCATAAGCCCGCCATCCGGGATGAAAAGGTGATCGGTGATCCTTTGCGCATTCGTCAGGTCTACTTAAATATTTTGAGTAATGCAGTGAAGTATACACAAAGCGGCGGCAGTGTTTCCGTAGAAGCGTGGCAGGAATCCAGCCGGAAAAAAGGGTATCAGAATTATGTGTTTCGCTGTACAGATACCGGGATCGGTATGGATCAGGAATTTTTACAGAAGCTATACCAGCCCTTCGAGAGAGCTCAGGATGAAACGGCCAGAAAGATCAGCGGAACAGGTCTGGGGATGGCGATCACGAAAAATATCATAGAACTGATAGGCGGAGATATCCATGTGAAGAGCAGTCCGGGGGAAGGCTCGGCTTTTACCGTGACACTCCCCTTACGCCTGCAGAAGATGCAGAAGGAGGAGAGAGCCGAAGAGACAGAAGCGCTTAGCGGCAGGAGCAGTACCAGTATTGGCGGCCGGGTGCTTTTGGCTGAGGATAATGCTATGAACCGGGAGATAGCCCGGGCTCTGATCGAGGATGACCAAACAGTGGTGGAGGAGGCTGTAAATGGGGCCGAAGCGGTGCAGATGGTGAAGGATTCCCCGCAAGGGTATTATGATCTGATCCTCATGGATATCCAGATGCCGGTGATGAACGGGTATGAGGCGGCGGAGGCGATCCGCAAGCTGGATCGTAAGGATGCCGGCACAGTGCCTATTGTAGCCATGACAGCCAATGCTTTTGAGGAAGATATACGGACGGCTTTAAGTGCAGGGATGAATGCTCATTTTTCAAAGCCGGTGGATGTCAAAGAATTAGAAAAGCTTCTGCACCGTTATCTTGGCGGGGACAGAAAGAAGCACCGCGGGTAATCAGAGATCACAAGATGGATGTAAGGGGCGTTTTGAGCTGGTGCATCCGGCACGCCTTCTTTCCGTATGTTTGTGCTTATATTATGACACGATCCTTTCTTATATCAGTCATTATTATGGACAGTTAGTGTATTTCCTTCTATAATAATACTGGATTTGTTTGTGTTTTAATATTGGGTTCAACATTACGGGAGGTAGAAATGGAAAAGGATAAAGGCCGGCATAAGCTGGTCTATGATTATTATGAAACACGGATCCTGTTTGGATTCTATAAATACGGGGACAGCCTGCCATCCATTGCCCAGATCTGTTCGGATTTTCATTTGGGAAGAAGATCGGTACGCACCGCCCTGGCTATGCTGGAAAAGGAAGGGTATATTAAAAACGAGGAGCGAAAGCAGGCGGTCATCGTATTTCAGGCTGATTCCACGCAGGTGGCTGAAAATATGGCAAGATATTATGTGCCCCGGAAAGAGGGAATCCTGGATTTTGCCAAAGCGGGGGATTATCTTTTTGTACCCCTCTGGGAAGGCGCAATGCGGCGGATCGGGAAAGAGTCCTGGAAAAAAATGCAGTATGATTTAAGCAACACAACACTGGATGCCATGCCGCTTTCGTTAAAGTTCTATGTGAGCGTACTGGCTGCCTGGGAGAACCGCCTGGTGCTCAATCTGCTGGCAGAGGGGCTGCGCTATCTGCGCTACCCCTACCTGATCGAAAAGAAGTCATCGGTGCTTACATCCCCGGAGCTTCTCAATATGAAACAGGATGAGGCGGTGTCTTCTCTGAAAAGCAGGATCGAGGATTCCGACAGCTGCTTAAGGCAGGAGCTATTCGATTATATTGACCAGGTTTCGCCAAAATATGATCTGGGGGACCAAAAGCCCATACCGTTTCGCTGGAATATTTACAGACAGCGTCCTCAGATGCGCTATACTTTGGCATCTTTGATCATCTGGGAGATCATGAGTAAGAAAATTCCGGCAGGAAGCTATCTGCCATCCCTGCCGGAGATGGAGCAGCAGTATGGCGTTTCCAGGACAACCATCAGGAGAACGCTTGCTTTGCTGGAAGAGCTGGGGATCACGCGATCCTTTCAGGGAAAGGGGACACAGGTGTGGCTGGAACCCGGAAAGATTGATTTCTCAAAATCCGAGATCAGGGAAGGGATGCGGCTGTATCAGGAAAGCCTGCAGCTGCTTGCGCTGACGATCTTTCAGGTTTCCAGACTGACACTGGGATCTTTGCCGCATAGAAGATGGGAAAATCTTAGAAAAGAGCTGGAACAGATCAGGACGGAAAAACACAGTTTTTTCTGCTTCGAGGTTTTCTTCCGCTTTATCCGCAAAGAATGTCCGTTAGCTGCTGTCAGGGAGTGCTACAGCAAACTGGCGGAGCTGGTAGTCTGGGGGTATCCGTTTACCATGTTCCAGTTCAAAGAAGAGCGGCTTGACACAGTCTATGCAGGCAGGCTTAAGCAGATGGAGAGGCATCTGGAGAAGGAAGAGCTGACGGCATTTTGTGAAGACTGGGAGAGACTTTTGGAAGGGGAAGAACAAAGAAGCAGAGAGTTTGCCTGGCAGATGGGGGAACCGAAATCTGTTTGATTTGGTGTCTCTTCTTTTAAGAAGCGGGAAAAACAGAATGCCTGTTACCATGTAAGAAGCTGTAAAAATCTCAGGAGCATCCCATGATGCGAAAAATAGGGTAAAAAGTGCGAAGATCATTGCAATTGTGATTTTTCCCCGTATTTTAAGGCAAAACTGTTCTTCATAAAAAGGGGAAGTGATTGCCTTTTCAGGGGTACTATGTTAGAATTATAGGGTATAAATAGGTAGTTTAACTGGGGGAGAATGCCCTCAGGATCATAAGATATATTTAATTCTCAAAGATAGAGGGGTGAAATTCATGTTTTCACGGAAAAAAATCTTGGTAGTGGAAGATAATCCATTGAACCGGGGCCTATTATGTCAGATTCTGGATTCAGATTATGACGTGCTGGAGGCAGAGAATGGACAGGAGGCTTTAGACATATTAAAGCAGTATAAAGAGGGGATCTCTCTTATTCTGCTGGACATCGTAATGCCTGTCATGGATGGTTATACCTTTCTATCTATCATGAAAGCAGATCCTGCTTATTCTTCTATTCCCGTTATTGTCACAACTCAAAATGACGGAGAGTCCGATGAAGTAGCAGCGCTGTCACATGGCGCATCGGATTTTGTTGCGAAGCCTTACAGGCCGCAGATCATACTTCACCGTGTAGCGAGTATCATCAATCTTCGCGAGACTGCTGCGATGGTGAATCTGATCCAGTATGACAGACTGACAGGAGTATACAGTAAGGAGTTTTTCTATCAGCAGGTCAAAGATATCCTGCTGCGTAATCCGGATAAGCAGTACGATATCCTATGTTCAGATATTGAGAACTTTAAGCTGATCAATGATGTGTTTGGCGTACCTACGGGGGATCGTCTGCTCAAGGGAGTTGCAGAGATGTACAAGCATAGAGTGGATGGCAGAGGAATCTGCGGAAGACTGACATCGGATAAGTTTGCATGTCTGCTGGAGCGGCGATATGCTTATACGGACGAGGTCTTTAAGGAGGCCAGCGAGCAGGTAAACGGCGTGCTGGAAGTCCGCAATATCGTTATGAAGTGGGGCGTTTATTATATAGAAGACAGGACGATCTCTGTAGAGCAGATGTGCGACAGGGCGCTTCTTGCTGCCCGCAGCATCAAGGGACAGTACGGCAAATATTTTGCACCGTATGATGATACTCTGCGCAACCGGCTTTTGAAGGAGCAGGCAATCACAGACATCATGGAATCTGCCCTTGCACAGAACCAGTTCCAGATCTACCTGCAGCCAAAATACCGGATCGGAGATAAAAAGCTGGTGGGTGCGGAAGCACTGGTAAGGTGGATCCACCCGGAGTGGGGCTTCCAGTCACCGGGCGAGTTTATCCCGCTGTTTGAAAAGAACGGGTTTATTACCAAATTAGATCAATATGTCTGGGACAAGACATGTGCCGCGATCAAAGAGTGGGAAGAGGAAGGGCTTGCGCCGATCTCTGTTTCTGTCAATGTGTCGCGTGCAGATATATATAATGCCGACCTGGCGGATATTTTAGTTCGGATCGTACAGAAACATGACCTTTCACCGTCACATCTCCACCTGGAGATCACGGAAAGTGCCTATACAGAAAATCCGACACAGATCATCGATACAGTAGGAAAACTCAGGGATCTCGGATTTGTCATCGAGATGGATGATTTCGGAAGCGGGTATTCCTCCCTGAACATGCTCAATGAGATGCCCATCGATATCCTGAAGCTGGACATGAAGTTTATCCAGAGCGAGACTGCAAAACCGCAGAGTCAGGGGATCCTGCAGTTTATCATCGCATTGGCACGATGGATGCATTTGAGTGTTGTGGCAGAAGGCGTGGAAACAGAGGAGCAGTTTAACAGGCTCAAGGTGATCGGCTGTGATTATGTACAGGGATATTATTTCGCAAGGCCGATGCCGTGTAATGAATTCAAGGAGCTTCTCTCAAAAGAGGGGGAAGCAGGAGAAGGTTCTGTCATGGATGCCATGAAATATACAGCGAAGGCGGGGGAATAAGCAGTGAAGCGGATTTGGAATATCCGTTTTGACTAGAAAGAGGAAATTGGTATGGAGATACATAGTGAGGTACGCCAGGCCGTGGTGTCGTTCTGTGATGCGTGGTTCAAGGAACGAAATTTAGAAAGGATTGTGCCTTTTCTGGCAGAGGAGGTCAGTTTTGTAGGGACCGGATTGAATGAGATAGCCAATGGAAAGGAAGAGATGATTCGATATCTGGGGGAAGATATCAGAGAGTGCCCGGAAGCGTTTCAGATGGAGACAAAGGTCCTTCATGAGCGGCAGTTATCAGAGGACATCTGCACGATGGCTGTGGAGGCAGCGCTGATCAATCCGCTGTATACATGGCACCTGCGTTTTTTCTTTATTCTTAGGAAGGAACAGGAAAGGTGGCTTGTCCAGAACCTGCATATCGCAGAGCCGGGGAACAGCCAGAAGGGGGACGAGCATTATCCTCAGACCCTGGTGGTAGAAAATGTGATCAGGCAGCGGCAGGAGCTTCTGAATGAGTCTCTGGCGGGCGGGATGATGGGCGGATATCTGGAACCGGGATTTCCGTTTAGTTTTATCAACCGCCGGATGCTTCAATACCTGGGATATGAAAGAGAAGAGGAGTTCATCACAGATATCGGCGGGGAGCTTATGAATTGTATCCATCCAAAAGAGCGTAAGGAGACAGAACAACAGATCCGCAGACAGCTCAATACAGATGGCGAATATGCTGTGGAATACCGCATGAAGAAGAAGGACGGGACGTATATCTGGATACATGATATAGGGAAGGTGACCCGGGATGAGACAGGGCGGTCCGTGGTGACTTCAGTGTGTGTGGATATTACGGATGCCAGGCGCGGACAGGAGTATGTGAAGGACCTGTATGAAAAGGAGCTGGTTTATTTTGCGGAGCTGTCCTCATCGGATGGCAGCATCCAGGGGCGGCTGAATGTGACACAGGACAGGATGGAGAGCTATCTGAGTTCATCCGATGTTGCGGTGGCTGCAGTTGGTTCTTCCTATCAGGAGACTGTGGAGAATTTGGCAAGATCAGCGGTTGAGGAAGCGGATGCAAAGCAGGTTCGAAGTGAACTGAGACGGGAAAAGGTGCTGGCAGACTACGAAGCAGGCCGGGCAGATTACCATTTTGAATTTTTGAGAAAGAAGAATAAAGGGGGCGTATTCTGGGCAAGCACAAGTTTTCGTTCCTATCAGAATCCGGAGACGGGGGATATCATCAGCTTTTTCTATACATTTGATATCACGGAGCAGAGGGTACAGGAAGAGCTTTTGAGTAAGATTACGGAGCTGGATTATGATATCATAGCGGAAGTGGATATGATAAATGATACTCAGCGGGTGATCTCCTGCGATAAAGAGGAAGAGACGATTCTGCCTAAGGGAAGCTTTCAGGAGGAGATCCGTTTGTTTGCGGATCGGTTCATGGAAGGGGCGGCAAAAGAAGAGTATCTTACAAAACTATCCTATGAATTTATCAGGAAAGAGCTTGCCAGAGAAGAATCCTACAGCTTTATCACAGAGATACGGGACCGGCATGGAAGGCTGAGAGTGAAGCGTTTCCAGATTTTTTATATCAGTAAAGAGCTGGGGAAGGTCTGTCTTGCCCAGACCGATGTAACGGATGTGGTGCGTCAGGAACAAAAGCAGAAAGAGGAGCTTGCAGCTGCGCTGGTTGCAGCGGAGCAGGCCAATGCAGCCAAAACAGACTTCCTTTCCAGGATGAGCCATGAGATCCGTACGCCGATGAATGCTATCATCGGAATGAGTACGATCGCGGCACAGTCACTTGGAGATGATGAGCAGGTGGCGGACTGCATTTCAAAAATAGGGATCTCTTCCCGTTTTCTGCTTTCCCTTATCAATGATATCCTGGATATGAGCCGCATTGAGAGCGGTAAGATGCTGCTGAAGAATGAAAAGATACCGACAGAAGAATTCCTGAACGGGATCAATTCCATCTGTTATTCCCAGTCGGCAAGCAGAGGGGTTGATTACGAATGTATCGTAGATCCGGTATTGGATGATTACTATATCGGTGATGCCATGAAGCTGCAGCAGGTATTGATCAATATATTGAGCAATGCGATCAAGTTTACAAAGGAAGGCGGAAAAGTCACGTTTTCGGCTTCACAGCGCAGAAGAACAAAGAACGATGCAGTACTTAGGTTTATTGTAAATGATACGGGGGTCGGGATGAGTGAAGAATTCCTTCCTCATATATTTGAACCGTTTTCACAGGAATCAACGGGGACGACGGCGTTATACGGAGGGACCGGACTGGGACTTGCGATCTCCAAGAATATCGTGGATATGATGGATGGGAAGATCACGGTGCGTTCCATCAAAGGGATTGGAACAGAGTTTACGGTGGATGTGAAGCTGGGGATCACAGAGGAAGAGAAGCAGCGGCATAATCAGAAGAAGCCGCAGTACAATTTTTCGCATTTAAAGACCCTGGTGGTGGATGACGATGTGGCGGTCTGCGAAAGCGCAGTCGTGACATTGGAAGAGATGGGGATCAAGGCAGAATGGGTGGACAGCGGCCGTAAGGCGATCGACCGTGTCCGGCATCTCTATGATGAAGGAAAATATTTTGACATGATCCTCATAGACTGGAAGATGCCGGGGATGGACGGGATCGAGACGGCCCGGCGGATCCGCAGCATCGTCGGCCCAGAGGTGACGATCATCATCATGACTGCTTATGACTGGATCTCTATCGAGCATGAGGCTAAGATGGCGGGGGTCAACCTCCTCATGAGCAAACCGATGTTTAAGTCTTCTCTTGTATCCGCGTTTACAAGGGCGCTGGGTAAGAAGGAAGAGGAAAAGCGGCAGACAGAGGTATTGGATTATGATTTTTCGGGGAAACGAGTTCTGCTGGTAGAGGATAATATGATCAACACGGAAGTGGCTGTCATGCTGCTCAAGAACCGGAATTTTGAGGTGGATACAGCAGAAAACGGCCTGCGGGCAATGGAACTGTTTGGTAAATCAGAAGAGGGATATTATGACGCGATCCTGATGGATATCAGGATGCCGATCATGGACGGGCTGTCAGCAGCCACGAATATCCGGCATTTGAGCAATCAGGATGCGACGAAGGTGCCGATCATTGCAATGACGGCCAATGCTTTTGATGATGACATCGAAAAAAGCAAGGCGGCTGGGATGAATGCCCATTTGGCGAAGCCGATAGAGCCGAACAGGCTGTATCAGATCTTATATGATTTTATATATGGAAAGGAGGCTTGAGAAATGTCAGAATTTCGCAGTATATTTGAGGCTTATGGTGGAGATTATCAAGCTACTATGGCAAGGTTTGTGAATAAGGAAGACATGTACCTAAAGTTTCTGGACATGCTTTTCAAGGATGATAATATGCAGAAATTAGGGGATGCCCTCGACAAGGGAGACATGAAGGGGGCATTTGAGGCAGCCCATACGCTGAAAGGTGTTGTTGGGAATATGGGCCTGACCCCTCTGTTTTCTTCTGTATGCACGATTTTAGAGCCGCTGCGTGCCAGAGAAGAGCGCAGCGATTATTTAGAAATGTACGATGTGATCAAAAAGGAATTCCAGAAGGCTGATGATCTGAGGGCGAATCTCAAAAAGGGGGAATAGGCATGATCCAAACGGAGTCTCTCATCCAGGGAGAGATGCAGGATATCATCAATGCGATTCCCGGGGGCGTCGCCATCTATAAGGCCACGGATGTATTTGAAACTGTATATTTTTCAGACGGAATACCACAGTTGACCGGACATACAGTTGAGGAATACGAAGAGCTGATGCATACAGACGCATCGGAAAGGATTTATTGTGAGGATATAGACATGGTAAGGCGGGCGGCAGATGAGGTCATAAAGACACATGAGGCTGCCGAGATCGAATTCCGCAAACAGCATCGTGACGGACGGATCGTCTGGGTGAGGATGCGGATGAAGTGGATCGGGGAAGAAGACGGATATCCGCTTTTACATTGTGTATTTCATAATATTACAGATCTAAAGGAGATGCAGCTGGAAAAGGATCATCTGATCAATTCAATACCAGGTGGGATCGCCAGCTACAGGGTGGAAGGACAGAGGTTCATACCTGTCTTTTTTTCTGACGGTGTGATGGAACTGTCTGGACATACCAGGAAAGAATATGAGGAGATGATCAAAGAGGATGCCCTTGATATCATTTATGGGCCGGACCGGGAGCGGGTATTGGAGGCGGCAAAGGCGGCCGTGATAAATGGAACGGTTCTGGATGTTTCTTACCGGATGTACCATAAAAACGGAAACCTGATCTGGATCCATCTGAATGGAAGGAGAATGGGGCCGCTCGCTGAGTCGACCAGGTTCTATGCAGTGTTTACAGGGATCTCGGCGGAGACGAGACTGTTTCAGAGCATTGCCAATGAGGCAGTGGACGGCATCTATATCATCGGTAAAGAGAATTACGACCTGCTTTATGTGAATGTGCCGCAGGATGCGGGGAGCGGACGCTCTGCCAGTGTGGGTCAGAAGTGCTATAAGGCGTTATATGGGAAGGAACATCCCTGCGAGTTCTGCACCCTCAATACTCACAGTGCGGATGGAGCAGAGCACGAGATGAAGGTGGAAGGAACAAACCGCTATTATAGTACCCGTTTTCGGGAGACGGACTGGAACGGGATCCCCTCTTACCTGAAATATGTAAAGGATATCACAGAAGAGGTCCAAAACCGGAAGGAAAAGGAGAAGCTGGAGCAGTATTTTCAGACGATCGTGAAGAATCTGCCCGGAGGTGTTGCTGTCATGCGTTATCATGCAGACGGAAGTATGACACCGGAATTTCTTTCGGAGGGATTTACAGAGCTGACCCGGATGAGCAAGGAAGAAGCCTGGGAGCTGTACAAAGGGGATGCGATGGCAGGAGTGCATCCTGAGGACCGGGCTGATCTGGAGGCTGAGATTTTGGAGTATATCAGATCTGGGGGCGGAAGATGCGAAGCGATCTACCGGCTGAAAAGCGGGCCGGATAACTATATCTGGGTGAAAGGAACCTTTACGCTGATCGAGGATGAAGAGGGCGAAGGGCGGTTTTATGCTGTTTATCATGATATGACAAAGGAACGCGAGGAGCAGGAGCGGATCAGGCAGCAGTATAAAGAGCTGATCCTGCAGCATTACCGTACACCTGACCCGAATGCTTTGATCATCGGGCACTGTAATATTACGCAGAACAGGATCCTGGAGATTTTGGACCATACGGATTCGAACCTTTTGGAGACTTTCGGACATGTACGGGAGGAATTTTTTAAGGGGATCTCCACACTGGTCGTGGATGAGAAGGAGCGTCAAAAGTTCCTGGACACTTATTTGAATGGACCTACTATGGCGGCTTTCCGCAGAAATGACACGGAACAGATCCTGAAGTGTTTTATCAAGATCCCGAAGGAAGAGAAGGGAAGATATGTCCAGTTTACAGTGAATCTTGTAGAGACGCCGGATACAGGGGATGTTACGGGGATTCTGACGGTGACAGATATTACGGAGCAGACGATCTCTGACCGGATACTGCACCAGCTTTCTGTTACCAGTTATGATTTTGTGCTGGACCTGAATATGGACGAGGATACCTACATGATCCTTGCCCGCAATAAAGAGTCTGACTGTATCCCGCAGGACCGGGGCTTACACTCGAAGCGTGTGGAATATATGGCCGGACAGGTCGTTGTCCCGAAGGACCGGGAAGTATACAAAAATGCTCTGGATCTAAAGAAGATGCGCAGGCGGCTGGAGGAAGAGAGGGCCTATACCTTTTCTTTCAGTCTGTTCAATGAACACGGAGATATCCGCACGAAGACAATGACGGTCTCTGCCATTGACCTGCGTCTTGGCAGGGTATGTCTGATCCGCACGGATGTGACGGCCTCTGTGCGTGAGCAGCAGGGAATGCTGAACCTGCTTGCCTATACATTCGAACTGGCTGCGTTTATTGATGTAAACAGTAAGTCTCTGATCATGTACACGCGGGATACGGTCCTGGAGAATCTGCCACCTTACCTGTTGGATGACTATGACAAGGCGGCTGGTAATTTTGCCTCTAATTATGGTGCGGAGAATGGAAGGGAAATAGCGCAGACGCAGTTTAAGCTGGATACCATGCTTGAGAAGTTAAAGGAAAAGCCTTCGGGGTATGATTTTGTCTTTCCTTATCAGTCGGAAGGTGAGCTTCGGTATAAGCAGATCAATGTGCTCTGGGGTGATACAAATCACAGTACAATCTGTCTTGTAAGGGCAGATGTGACTGATATGCTGACAGCAGAACGTGAGGCAAAGACAGCTTTGGAGAAGGCCCTTGAACTTGCGGAGGAGGCGAACCATGCAAAAAGCGAATTTTTGTCTGCGATGAGTCATGACATCCGTACGCCGATGAATGCGATCATGGGAATGACCTCATTGGCGTTTGCCCATATAGACGATAAGGAGAGGGTGGAGGACTGTCTGAAGAAGATCTCCATTTCTTCCAAGCATTTATTAAGTCTGATCAATGATGTTTTGGACATGAGTAAGATCGAGAGGTCCTCGATCACACTGGGCAGAATGAAGATCTCGATGCAGCAGCTTTTGAACCAGCTTACAGCGATCATGATGCCCCAGGCAAAGGAACAGGGGATAGAGCTGGAGGTCAAGAGTGAAGGGATCGTCCATGAATGCTTTTATGGGGATTCCCTGCGTATCAATCAGATACTGTTAAATATTTTAGGGAATGCGGTTAAGTTTACTCCAGAGGGCGGAAGGGTATCGTTTCTTGTGGAAGAGACGGGAGCTAGTGAGGAGCAGAAGACGGTCAGGTACCGGTTTACGATCAGTGATACGGGAATCGGTATGTCAGAAGAATTTCTAAAGCACCTGTTTGAACCTTTTACCCGGAGCTATAGTGCATCCCGGGTGGAAGGGACCGGGCTGGGCCTGAGTATTACGAAGGGGCTTGTGGATCTGATGGGCGGAACAATTTCCGTAAAGAGCCAGGTGTGTACAGGAACGACCTTCCAGGTGGAGCTGGATTGTGAATGCTTAGAGGATACGGAGAGCAGCCTGCCTGTGAAGGAGGAGTTTCTGACTGGTTTCGAGAAGGATAAGATATTCCTGGGGCGGAAGTTTTTGATCGCAGAGGACAATATAATCAATGCCGAGATCCTGGTGGAGCTGCTTGCGATGCATGGAGCGGAATCTAAAGTAAAAGGAGACGGCGTGCAGGTGGTCGGGGAATTTAAGGAGGCTGCGCCGGGGACTTATGATGCGGTGCTGATGGATATCCAGATGCCGGAGATGAACGGATATGATGCTGCGCGTGCGATACGGCAGATGCAGCGGGAGGATGCGGCAGAGATTCCGATCATTGCGATGACTGCGAATGCGTTTGCGGAGGATATACAGGCGGCCAAAGAAGCGGGGATGTCGGCACATGTGGCAAAGCCGGTAGATGTGGAGCTGTTAAAGCTGACGCTTGCGAAGGTGCTTGCTGAAAAGAAGAAAGGCTATTTTATGTCATAAGACAGGGATCACCCTCATATGCTATTGCGTAGGGGGTGATTTTATTATATATGTTGTTAAGGCCGGAGATTCACTTTTTTCTATTTCAGACCAGACGGGCGTGCCGGTATGGAAGATCACATATGACAATCAGCTTATGAACCAAGATCAGCTGGCAGTGGGCCAGGCGCTTTTGATCCTGCCGCCCGGGGAGTCCGGGAGTATCAGAGGGGATATGTATGTCACAGGATATGCATATCCTTTTGTTGAGCCGTATATACTGGAACAGGCATTTCCGGCGATCAATGAACTGCTTGTCTTTTCATACGGGTTCACGTTTGAAGGGGAACTTGTTCCCCCGCTCCAGGATGATACCTGGATGATAGAGGCTGCATACGAGGAAGGTGTGGAGCCGATCCTGGTACTGACTCCGTTTTCAGAGGGGGTCTTTAATAACCAGCTTGTAAAAGTACTTACAGAGAATTTGGATGTACAACAACGGCTGACTGCAAACCTGCTGGAAACGGTGGAGCAGAAAGGATTCGCGGGAGTGGACGTGGATTTTGAATATATCCTGCCGGAGGACCGGGTGGGATACGCCGAATTCGTGGGAAGGCTGAGGGAGCAGATGAATGCCCGGGGCTATCAGGTTTCGGTGGCACTTGCTCCGAAGACCTCGGCGGACCAGCCGGGTCTTCTGTATGAGGGGATCGACTACGCTCTTTTAGGCGAGAATGCTGACCATGTATTTTTGATGACTTATGAGTGGGGGTACACATATGGGCCGCCTATGGCAGTGGCTCCGCTGAATAAAGTCCGCCAGGTGGTGGAATATGCCCTGACGGAAATCCCCCGGGAAAAGATACTGATGGGCATCCCTAATTATGGGTATGACTGGACGCTGCCCTATGAGAGAGGGATCACGAAGGCCAGGCTGATCGGAAATGTGGAAGCGGTACGGATCGCGATCGAGAATGGGGCTGAGATCCGGTTTGACGAGGTGTCCATGAGCCCGTATTTTAACTATGTTAGAGACGGACTCACCCATGAGGTCTGGTTTGAGGATGTCAGGAGTATTGAGGCGAAGCTGAATCTGGCAAAGGAGTTAGGACTTATGGGAGTGGGATATTGGAATCTGATGCGTCCTTTCCGGGCAAACTGGCTTTTGCTGGAAAAATAAGCGAAATTGAGCGGTATATAAGAGAAATGAAACAGTGGGAAGCGGTCTGCCGGGAATAGACTGTACGATGAGAAAAGGAAGAAGGAGTGACCAAAGTGTGAAAGGCTTACATTTCACGCTCCGGCCCTCCTTCTTGCTGTTTGGATTTTAAGATGCGGTAGTTCTGTCTGTCCAAAAGCGGGATCATCCCGCATTTTGGATATGCTCTTGTTCCAGCTCTGTGATCCTTTCTACCTTGGGCGCAGAACCGCCTCCTGCAAAATCACACTCCAGCCAGATATCTACCAGGTATTTTGCCAGCTCCACGCCGATCACCCTCTCCCCCATGCACATGATCTGTGCATTATTGCTTTTCCGGGAGCGTTCGGTTGAAAAGGGATCGTGGCAGACTGCGGCCCGGATCCCGGGGACCTTATTGGCGCAGATCGCCATGCCGATCCCGGTGCCGCATACAAGGATCCCGCGTTCATACTGGCCTGCAGCCACAGCATCGGCGACCTTGTATGCGATATCCGGGTACAGGACGATATCACCTTCATCCGCCCCGAAATCACAGTATGTAATGCCTTTTTGTGCGAGGTGCTTCATGATTTCTACTTTCAAGCTGTATGCAGCCTCATCACATCCTATTGCTATTTTCATATGGCTTCCTCCTTCATCGGATCAATCTTTCAAGCTGTCGTTTGTTTATGCGTTCAAAAGCTCATTTATCCCGTCAGCCATTGCTTCGAGGATGATGCAGCAGGATACAGAGCCGGCATCTAAAACACCTCTGGAGCGTTCGCCAAGACGGCTGGAGCGTCCGAACTTTGCGACCAGGTCTTTCGTGGAATCCCGTCCGGCCCCGGCAGCTGTCTTCATTTTCTCCAGGGCATCACAAAACTCCTCCCCGGACTGTGCGGATCTCTTTAGACTGTCAACGGCAGGGGAAAGGGTATCCACCAGTGTTTTGTCTCCTACCTGAGCCTCCACGATAGACTGAAGCCCTTCAAGTCCTGCACCCAGCATGGAAGCCAGATCAGCCAATGTTATTTCTTCCAGATCTTCTCCTGCTTCGGACATATCTAAGAGGATGGTTCCATAGATAGGCCCCATGGAGCCCCCGATCTCCGAGAACAGGATATTGCCAAGCTCGCCCAGTCCTTCTGTAAAGGAAAATTCCTTGTCTGCGAACCGGGTCCCGAACAGAGTGAACCCTTTATTCATATTCATTCCATGGTCTCCGTCCCCGATCAGTCCGTCGACCTCCCCCAGATAAGCTTTATTATCCTGGATGGCCTTTACGATTTTTAATAAAACGGATTTTCCGTCTGCGTTCTTGAATCTATCCATGATCTATCCTCCTAAAACTGCTTCATGCCCATTGTGTTTACAGGCATATCCATCAATCTTTTTAATTCGTCGTCCAGCTTCATGACGGTAAGTGTGGCCCCCATCATTTCCAGGGAAGTAAAATAATTTCCTACATATGTTTTATAGATCTTGATCCCTTTTTCAGTGAGGAGCCTGTTGATCTCATCGTACAGTACATACAGCTCCATGACAGGGGTGGCACCCAGCCCGGAGACAAGTACCACAACCTCATCCCCGCTCTCATAAGGGTAATCAGGGACAATTACATCCACCATTCTTGCAGCAATCTTATCGGCAGTTTCCAACTCACAGACTTCGATACCAGGCTCTCCGTGATGGCCGATCCCGACTTCCATGGTTCCCTCCTTGATCTCAAAGTTCGGATGTCCTACTGCCGGAAGCGTGCATGGGGTTAGACCGATGCCTATGCTCCTTGTGTTGTCAATGGCTTTCTGGGCAGCGGCAATGACCTCATCCAGAGTACCGCCCTCAGCGGCCCTGGCACCGCCCACCTTCCACATGAGAACTTCCCCTGCGACTCCGCGGCGTTTCTCCCGCTGGTCCTTTGGGGCAGAGGCTGCATCATCGTTTGCGACAACGGTTTTCACCTCGATGCCCTGCTTCTTTGCCATTTTGACAGCCATTTTGACGTTCATATTATCTCCTGAATAATTTCCGTACAGGCAGGCAACGCCTTTTCCCTGGTCCGCTTCTTTGAATGCATCCAGAAATGCGGCTGCAGTAGGAGAGGAGCATATCTCCCCTACGGCTGCTGCATCACACATATTCGCTCCCACATATCCGATGAAGGCAGGTTTATGTCCTGAGCCTCCTCCGGTGACCACACCCACCTTACCGGCCGGAATATGTTTGGCCTTTACGACACGTGGATTCGAAGTTTCTTCCACGATATCACTGTGTACTTTCAAAAATCCTTTGAGCATCTCATCAACAATGTCATCCGGGTTATTCATGATTCTCTGCATATTTTATTCCTCCATTTTCTGAATCCTTCCTCGCTTTATGCTTCCATGCCTGGTACAAGGACTACCTTGAGTGCCCCGTCCTTACCGGTCTTTGCAAGCTCAAATCCTTCCTCCCATTTTTCAAGAGGGAACTGGTGTGTGACGATGCCGTCTGTCGGGAGTTTTCCGCTGCCGATCCATTCGATGACGGTATCGTAACAGAATGGACTTAAGTGTGCACCTAAGAGATCCAGCTCTTTTCTGTCGGAAATAATGCTCCAGTCAACAGTTACAGGCTGGCCGAAAACGGAAAATTCAACGAAACGTCCCATCTTGCGGATCGCGTCCAAGCCCTGCTGCACACTTGACGGATGTCCGGTTGCTTCTATGTAGATATCACAGCCATAGCCGCCTGTCATCTCCTTGATCTTTGTAACGACATCCTCTTTTGCCGGATTCATTACGATGTCAGCACCGAATGCTTTTGCTTTTGCCAGACGTTCATCGTTCATGTCCAGCACGACCAGACATTTTGGATTTGCCTGGCGGATAGATCCTACCATGCCAAGGCCCAGTGTCCCGGCCCCGGATAATACTACAAAGTCCCTTGGTGTGATCTGTGCACGTTCTACACAGTGGAAGGAGCAGGAGTAAGGCTCGATCAGGGCTGCTTTCTCTAAAGGCATGTCAGCCGGCACTGCATAAGGGATCGCCTCTTTTGTAAGCTTTACATACTCTGCCATCCCGCCGTTTACATTATTCTGGAATCCAAAGAGATCATGTTTCTCGCACATCCAGTGTCTTCCGGTCTTGCAGAACATACATTCCCCGCATGGGACGATCTGCTCCGGGCAGATGCGGTCGCCCAGCTTCCAGTTTCCTTTTACATTCTTACCCATCTCTACAACGGTCCCGACGAATTCATGTCCCGGGATCATAGGAGCCTTGATATACTTTGGCTGGCCGTCCAGCCCCCAGAAGCTGGCGGCGCCTGCAAATGCCTTTGCGTCTCCGGCACAGATCCCGCAGCCCTCTACCTTTAATATCATCTCGCCCTCCCCGGCCCTCGGGGTATCTGCCATTTCGAATCTATAATCTCCTGGAGCATATGCAACAACTGCTTTCATTTTTTTGGGTAATTCATTCATCATATTTACCTGACCTTTCTTTGCGTTATTATTTTAGGTTACTTGATCCTGATCATCTGATATGTTTCCGGATCCATATCAGGTTCATGGCTGCGCAGCCTGAATGACTTATGTAAACTAATTTTACATAATAGTACATCACGAGAAACGATTGTGTCAATCGTGAAAAATACACAAAATAGATGGAAAAATATAGTAAAATTGCACAAATACTCGTTAAAAAATCTACAAAAGCAGGACAAGATTTGTGAAGTGAAGCAAGATAATTTGACAAATTATACTATGAACTTACAATTTTCTATGCTGTATTAATCTTATTTGAGAAAGTGTACATATTTTTGGTTTTAACAATATTGACAAAAATATATCAAAAAATAGGGCGATTTTCCATTATAACACGGGAGATACAAGCGGTATTTTTTGATTCAAATCATAATTTTGTGCAATATAGACAAAAACAAAACATGTTTTATTTGCATATTAACCAATTGACGAAATGGTATGCGCTGGGTTATTCTTGTGTAAACAGTTTTTACATAACTTGCCAGGCACGAGATAGAAAGTAAATAGGAATGGAGGTATAAAAGTGCACGAGGAAAACATATTGGAAATGCGGCAGATCGTAAAAGTCTTTCCGGGTGTAAAGGCCCTGGACCATGTTGATTTCCAGGTCAGACGAGGGGAAGTACATTGTTTGATCGGAGCCAACGGGGCAGGGAAATCTACATTAATGAAGGTTCTCTCGGGGGCGTATAAAGAAGAGGAGGGCGAGATATATTTTGACGGAGCCATTCTGGACTCTCACGGGACCGAGAAGAGAAGAAAGGAAGGGATATCCGTCATCTATCAGGAGCTTTCGCTGTTCAATGAATTGACAGTGGGAGAAAACGTTTACATTAATAATTATCCCCGGGGACGTGCAGGAGGTGTGGATTGGAAAAAGGTTTTCCGTATGACCCAGGAGCTGGCGGACAGTCTGAACATCAAGATCAACGCCAGATCTAAGGTTTCCTCATTGAATATGGGACAGCGGCAGCTGACGGAGATCATGAAGGCTCTGGCATGTAATGCAAAGCTGATCGTTATGGATGAACCCTCCTCCACGCTTTCTCAGTCAGAATTCGAGATTTTGGTCAAGGTGATCAAGGATCTGAAGGAAAAAGGAATCACCATCATTTACATATCCCACCATCTGGAAGAATTATTTACAGTGGGGGACCGCATCACGGTACTTCGGGACGGGAAATTTATCATCTGCAGACAGGCATCAGAGTTAAATGAAGACAGCCTCGTTGAGTATATGACGGGATCAAGATCACCCAGATCGAAAATGAGGAGGCTAAGATACACCATGTTTCTGACGACGTGGTCCTGGAATTGCGGGGTCTGTGCAACGATAAGGTCTCCGGCATCGATCTGAAACTCCATAAGGGTGAGGTGCTGGGACTCTATGGACTGGTGGGCGCGGGCAGGACGGAGATCCTCCAGTCCATATACGGGGTCAGACCGGCTGCAAAAGGAGAGATCCTGGTCAGGGGGGAGCAGGTACACATCCATAATACTCAGGAGGCTATCCGGCACAGGATCGGGCTTGCCCCGGAGAGCAGGAAAACACAGGGACTGGTCCTCATACTACCAGTCTGGGAGAATATGTCCATGGTTGCCCTGCGAAAGTTCAAAAAGGGGATGAAGATCAATTATCAGAAGATCAATGGGGAATGCAGGGAGTATGTCGAAAAGCTGAATATCAAGACACCGACGGTTCAGACAAGAACCGGTAACTTATCCGGCGGAAATCAGCAGAAGGTGATCCTGGCCAAGTGGCTGATGCAGGACTGCGATATCCTTCTTTTGGATGAGCCTACACAGGGAATCGATGTTGTTGCCAAGGAAGAGATCTATAAACTGATCCGTGAGATGACAGACATGGGGAAAAGCGTGATCATTGTATCATCAGAGCTGCAGGAGCTGTTGCGTGTCAGTGATAATATCCATGTCATTTATGACGGGCAGCAGGTGTTGAAAACAAATAAAGCAAACTTTAATGCAGACCAGATCCTGCATGCATCAGTAATCGGAAGGAGCTTGTAATGAAAGAGAGATCAAAATTCAGTGAAATTATTAAAAAATACAATTTAATCATACTGCTGGTGATTTTTATCATCATATCCACTGTCCTGTCGCCAAATTTTCTGACACTGGCCAATTTTTTAAATCTGCTCCAGCAGGCGTCCATACCCGGGATCGTTGCGATAGGGATGACCTTAGTCATACTGCTGGGGGGCATTGACCTTTCTGTTGGTTCGGTGCTTGCGTTTTCGGGAATGGTCACAGCCATCATTGTGGAGAAATCTAATTCAAGCGGAGGCTCCATCCTGATCGGGTGTCTGGCCGGCCTGGCTGTTAGTGCTGTAATGGGAATCCTCACCGGTATTCTGATCTCCAGATTCCGTCTGCCGGACTTCATTGCTTCCCTGGCCATGATGGAGATAGCCAGAGGCGCTGCACTTTTGACCACAAGCGGAAATCCAGTGTTCGGACTGGGAGAATCCTTCCATATGCTGGGGGGCGGATTTCTCTTCGGGAAGGTAGCGATCAGTGGTATTTTTTGGATCATCCTGACTATTATTTTTATCCTTGTATTGAAATATTCAGTCTTTGGGCGCAGCCTGTTTGCGATCGGCGGCAACCGGGAGGCAGCGATGCTCTCAGGGATCAAGACGAAAAGAAATTATGCACTGACCTATATGATCAGCGGAGTGCTGGCCGGATTTGCCGGGATCTTAACGGCCTCCTGGATGTCTACCGGACAGCCCACAGCCGGAAACGGTTATGAATTGGATGCGATCGCTGCCAGTGTTATTGGCGGAGCCAGTCTAAGCGGCGGTATCGGATCCATAGGAGGAACCTTCGGAGGCGTTTTCCTGCTGCAGATCATCACGAATATATTCAATCTTGTGGGTCTTCCTTCTTATTATCAGCAGATCGCAAAAGGTGCGATCATCATCTTTGCACTGCTTTTGAACCAGGCTGTTTCAAAGGAAAAGGGGAAGGCAGATTAAAGAATGTTAAGCCACAGGCTTTTCAGATCATACCGGGATACCGGGGCAACTCTATGGTATATGATTAAAGGAGGTAACATTATGAGATCAGACAAACTGAAAAAAATACTTGCAGTAACAGTGGCAGCTATGACTGTGCTCTCGGCAGCAGGCTGCGGTGCTGTCACATCACAGGATTCGGGTTCCAAGGCGAAGCAGACATCTGGAGAGGCGAAGTCAGCGGAATCAGAATTGAAGATCGGGTTTTCGAACTGTTCACAGGACACACCGTTTTTTGCGAATATGACTCCGATCATTGAGGATTATGCAAAAGATAAGGGAATCAGTGTTGTTTCCCTGAATGCGGATAATGATATCGCGAAGCAGAATAAAGATATACAGGATCTGATATCACAGGGGATCAATGTGCTGATCATCAACCCGGTAAATGAAGACGGTCCGTCTGCAGGAATCGAAGCATGCAAGAGCGCCGGCATCCCGGTCATCACAGTGGATAAAAATGTAAAAAATGGTTACACCGCATGGGTTGGGCGTGACAATAAAGAAATGGGACGTCTGGTCGGAGAGAGGCTGATCAAGCTGCTGGGCGGAGAAGGCGCAACAGGGACCGTGCTTGAGATCCAGGGGACGGCAGGTTCGACAACCATGATGAACCGCCGCGACGGATTCCATGAAGCTTTGAAAAAGGCACCGGGACTTAAGATCGTACAGTCCTCTTACTGTGATTATGACAGATCTAAGGCTATCCCTGCTACACAGGATCTGCTTCAGGCAAATAAGGATGTGGTTGCTATCTTTGGACACAATGATGATATGGCCCTGGGGGCAGCACAGGTTTGCTCTGAGCAGGGGCTTACAGATATCAAGGTATGCGGAGTTGACGGATTGATGGAAGCAGTCCTTCAGATCCAGGAGGGCAAGTATGCGTGCACAGCCTCCAATGACCCGGTTTTACTTGGACAGACCGCAGTGGATACGGCCATTAAGGTGCATGACGGCGAGAAGGTAGAGGAATTCGTAGATGCCGGTACCGTCGTGATCGATACAGATAATGTAAATGAATATGCAGATAAAGATCTCGATTTTGCTACTATGGTAAAATAGGAAATCTATCATAGAAAATCAGTCATAGAAAATCAGTCATAGAAAATCAATAGGAAAGAGACAATAGCGGGAAAGATAAATTCCTTATCTATTGTCTCTTTTTATCATGCCTGTAAACCTGAAAAAGACTGCTACATGATCGTCTGGAGATATTCCTGGATGATTGGCAGCGCCGCTCCGATACACAGCGGAAGGTTCGAGCAGCGGCTGATACTGATGTACTGTCTCTGTGTAGGAAAGGCAGTCCTTTGGTTGATCAGCTCCTGGAGCTTTTGAACATCCTCGCCGATCAGGAATCTGGACAGGGTTCCGCCCAAGATGATATCACAGTTGATCGCCATATGCAGGTTATCGATGGCTACCGCAAGATACTCAAGGTATTTGTCCCATCTTTTCCTGTGTGTGGCTGAACCGTTGCGCAGCATCAGGAAGAAGTTCTGGATATCTTCTCCGTCATGCAGAAGCGCCGACAGGGAGCAGTAAGAATTGACACAGCCCCGCTTTCCGCAGTAGCAGGGTTTTCCGTTGGGGACGATGGTCATATGCTCGAACACACCGCTCTTATATTCACCGCTCTGGAAAAACTTCCTTCCGATGATGATCGCACCGCTTAGATCGGAACGGATATTAAAATAAACCGCATTCTCAAGCATTGGATTCATCCACAGCTCCACATTTGCATTTGACTCCGCATCGTGGCTGAAGGCACAGGGGAAAGGCAGTCTGTCGCTGAATTCCTTGATATCGAGTCCATCGCAGTTCAGTACCTTGCCGTAGATGACCTTTGTGCCGTCCGCCGAGATCAAGGCCTGCAGTGCGATCCCGATCCCGAGGATGCAGTCCGGGTCTGCCTGCAGAGAATCAATAAACCGTCTGATGGAGCTGCATACCTGCTCGTAATATTCCGGGGTATCAGAAAAGGTGAGTGTGTTCTTTTCATATTTTAAAGTATCTGCATAGAGATCCACCGCGGTGATCTCATAATGGTCGATCAGCAGCTCCACGCCGATGGTGATCCGAAGAGAGGGATTGAATTCATATAAAAAGGCCTTCCGCCCGCCGGTAGAACTGGCAAGGCCGTTTTGGAAGATCAGATTTTCTTCCTGAAGCTCCTTTAAGATCTGGGCAATCGTCGGTCTGCTCAATGCGGTTTCGTCCTGCAGAGTACGCGGGGTAGCCCGTTTTCTGTCATAAATATATTTTAATACGCTTTTTCTGTTGTTGATTTTTAATGCGGCAACTGTAAAATTTGAATCCATAGTATCCCCTTTGTCGATTTTTGCTTATTATAGCAAATATTTTTTGTTTTATAAAGTACCACGTGATCAAATTTTATGTTCCGCAGGGGAGCTATAAGGGAGAAGGCGGATGCTTAAGCTGATTTTTAAAGGAATCTGACAGGGAAAATGTATGCCTGAGATAGGAACATCTGCCGTGGTCCTGGCATATACTGTGCAGAAGGAGGGCGATGTTATGCTAGAAAAATTAAACGGAATGCCGGAGGCATATGCAGAAGTAGAAGGTTCAGCACAATTTCCGGAAATACATGGTATTGTATACTTTTTTGAAGTATATGGAGGGACGATCGTGATGGCAGAGATCTATGGGCTGCCAGATGAGGAGAAACAGGATATCGGAAAATTCTTCGCATTTCACATTCATGAGGGAGGAAGCTGTGGTGGTAATGGCAGGGAAGCTTTTCCGGGTACAGGAATGCATTTTAACCCGGAGCGTACACCCCATCCGGAACATGCAGGAGACCTGCCGCCGCTGATGTCGACTCACGGTGCGGCATGGAGTGCTTTCTATACAGGCAGGTTTTACCCGGAGGATGTGGTCGGAAAGACTGTGGTCATTCACAGCAGACCGGATGATTTTAAGTCCCAGCCGTCCGGAGACAGCGGGGATAAGATCGCCTGCGGAGTAATCAGGGAATGGCAGATGGAGCAGGGCGGGATGGAACCGGAAGAAATGGAACCGCAAAGGCCAGAGCGAAGAATGCAGGATCCGGGAATGATGGAGCCAGGGATGATGGAGCCACGAAGAACGGATCCGGGAATGATGGAACCGTGGAGGATGGATCCGGGGATGACGGAGCCAGGGATGCAGGAACCGAGGCGTATGGATCCGGGGATGACGGAGCCGCGGAGGACGACTGAGCCAGGGATAATGGAACCGAGGCGTATGGATCCGGGAATGACGGAGCCGCGGAGGACGACTGAGCCAGGGATAATGGAACCGAGGCGTATGGATCCGGGAATGACGGAGCCG